>JBFMHL010000194.1:0-47660 GCA_040753055.1 Thermodesulfobacteriota bacterium
CTCCCCTCGCGGCCCCCCCCGGACGCGCGGCCCGTGCGGAGGGGGCGCGCTGGTGGGCGGCCGCGACCGGGTCGTTGGGGTTTTTTGTCAAGGCATAGCCGAGGACCCGGAGCGCCTCGTCGGTCTTTCCCTGGCGAGCCAGGGAGACCCCCAGGTCGCTGTAAGACTCGGGCCGGTCCGGGGCCAGCTCGATGGCCCTGCGGTGCAAGGGCTCGGCCAGGGAGGGCCGGTGGGTCTGGCTGTAGAGAAGCCCCAGGTTGTTCAGGGCGTTCACGTAGCCGGGCGACAGGGCCAGGGCGCGCTTGAGGTGCTCCTCGGCCTCCTCGAAGCGGCCGGTTCCGGCCAGTGCGGTGCCCAGGGAAAGATGGGCCTCGGGGTAATCGGGAAAGATCTCCAGGGCCTTTTGCATCTGGGCGATTGCCTCATCCAGCCGGCCCTGGCGCACCAGGCTGACCCCGTAGCTCAGCCGGGCTTCGTAGTAGCCGGGGTGCAGGGCCAGGGCTTTTTCGAAGTTGCCCGCCGCCCGGACATACTTCCCCTGCTTGAGCAAGACGTTTCCCAGGTTGTGGTAGGCGATGAAGTTGGCCGGGCTCTTTTCCACCGTGTCCGTCCAGAGGCTCTCGGTGGTCCGGTAGACCTGGTTCCGGGTGTAGGTGGCCGTGCAAAGGGCTGCCAGAATCACCGCGCACAAGCCCCAGAATGCCGAGTAGACGGCCCTTTTCGCCCCCGCGCTCCTGGCCGCCATTTTTTCGGCGAGCCCGAACCCTCCCACCACGACGAAGGCGCTGACGGCCGCCAGGGAAAGGTAGGGCCGGTAGTCCACCATGATCATTCGCAAAGGCTTGATGGAGGAGGTGGGCGCTAGGATGAGCAGGAACCAGGCGCACAGGAAGCCCAGCGGGCTTCTTTTGATGAGCAGGACCACCGTAACGATCCCGCCGATGGTCAGGAGCGCGAACCAGGGCCAGGCCTCGGCGTAGGAGAGCAGGTTCATGCGGTGGTCGTAACTCAGGTGGTCGGGCCAGAAGATCTGCCGCAGATAGAGAAAAACGACTTTGGTTTGGGTGAAGAGATAGAGCAGGGGGCTTATGGGGGCGTCGGCAGCGGAAGCCAGTTCGCCCCCGGAGAGGTGCCAGAACAGCAGGCCGAGCCCCAGGGCAAGCCCTCCATAGAGCAGGGGGGAACGAGAGAGGGCCTTGCGCGGGCCGGGGCTTAGGAAGGTGGTGTCATAGAGAAGCAGGCAAAAAGGAGCGGCCACGATCACTTCCTTGACGAATATTCCGGCTGTGAAGCACAGCACCGAGGCCGCCTGCCACGCAGCGGGCCTGGCGGAGCCGAAGCCGCGGATGGCGAAGTAGAGGCAGGAAAGAAACAAAAGCCCCATGAGCACTTCCAGGCGTTGGGTGATGTGGGTCACGGCCTGGGTGTCCAGGGGATGGCAGAGCCACAAGGCGGAAACGAAGAATGCCAGCGTCCGGGCGTGGCGGGAAACTTCGGGGGAAAAGCGGGGCAGGGCCAGGGTGCGGCGCACGATGCCGAAGAGAACGAAGGAGCACAGGATGTGAAAAAGGAGGTTGACCGCATGGTAGCCGAAGGGCCGGTTGCCGGAAACGGCCCAGTTGAGCGCGAAGCAAAAGTTCCCCAGCGGCCTTCCCGTAACGCTGGTGTCGAGAGGCGGAGAAAAGGGCACGGACAGCGGCGTCAGGGTGCGGATGCTTGCATTTTCCAGGATGGCTTTTTCATCGTCGGGCAAAAAGGCGGCATGGAAGGTGCCGGCGTAGGCCAGCACTCCCAGGAAGGCGAGCAGGACGAGCGCCACGGCCACGGAGGCGCCTTTCGGAGATGGGGAAGTTGCGGCGGCGGGAGGGGAATCGTTCATGGCTCGCTATTCTCCGGGGCCGGGTCCACGGGCGGCAGTTTTGGGGCGATGTTTTTTTGGTACCATTCCGTCTTGCGGAGATTGGCCAGGTCCCGGTCGCGGGACAGGCGCATGAAGTCCGAGTAGCCGGCTTTGAGCAATCGTTCCGCCCAGGCCTGGGCTTGGGGAAGCTTGTACTGCCGGGCGTTTAAGCAGGCCATGTTGTAGAGGGCGGCTTGATTGTCCGGGGAAAGCGCCAGCGCCTGAACAAGCAGCTTTTCGCTTTTTTCATAATCCTCCCGGGCCATGGCCACAAGGGCCAGATTGATCCAGGCGTCCGGCGCTTCCGGGATGATAACGAGCGCCTTTTGAAAGCTTTCTTCGGCCTCGGACAAGCGGCCCAGGTTCTTCCGGACAAGCCCTTGGCGCAGCAAAAGCCCGGCGTCTCCGGGATCTTCTGCGATGCGGCCGGCCAGAACCTTTTCCGCTTCTTCCATGGAGCGGTCCTGGCTCCGGATGCGTTCGGCTCGGGACCGCGAGGCCTGCCCCAGCTTGCCTTGGGGGTCGTCCTGGGCCAGCCGGTCCAGCTCCGCGAGCGCGTTTTCGTGGTCGCCGCAGTCATAGTAAAGCTCGGCCAGCAGGAAGCGGGAGGCGAAGTCCTTGGGGGTCAGAAGCAGGAGCCCGGAAAGCTTGGATATGGCTTCCCGGTACCGGCCCAGGTCCTTCTCCACCATTGCAGCGTTGAATGCCAGCGTCGGGTCCAGCGGATCGGCGGTCAGGGCCAGGGAAAGCTCGGGCTCGGCCTCGCGGGGCATGCCCGCACGCGCCAGGGCCAGGCCCATCTGGTAATGGGCCTGCATGAAGCTCGGGTCCAGACGGATGGCTTGGGAAAGCTCCTCGATTGCTTCCCGGTGCTTCCCTTCGTAGAGGAGCGTCATGCCTGCCGCCACCCGGACCTGCGGGTTTTCCGGAGCGATCATCAACGTGCTTTCCCGGACCTCGCGGGCCTCGGAGAACCTTTTTTCGCGGGCCAGCAGCACCATGAGGTCGTCCAGGGCACGGGTATCCCCGGGTCCGTTTTTCACGGACTGGTAGTAGGCTGCAATGGCTTCCGCGGGCATGTCTATCCCCGGCGAGGCCAGAACGCGCCCCAGGTGAAAGAATGCATCGGAGGATGCGGGGGCCAGGTCTGCCGCCATGCGGGCTTCGGCCAGCGCCTCCTGCTTCTTGCCGTAACGAAGCAGGGCCGAGCTCAGAAGGTAGTGGGGCCGGGCTTTTTCAGGAGAGGCCGCGACCTCGTGGCGGTAGAACCGAAGCTCGTCCCCCCAGGTTTTGTTTCTAACGACCGTGGCCCAGGAAAAAAGGGCGCAGATCACAAGGAGGGCCGGAACGGCGATGCCCTTGCGCCCTCCGGTCAGTCGGTCCGCGGCCAGAACGAGGAACACCGCCGCGGCCATGGAGGGGAGATAGGCCCGGTGCTCGAAGACCATTTCCAAGCCCAGGACCGACGACTCGATCACCAGGTTGCCGAAGTACCACAGGATGAGGAAGGAAAGAGCGCGGTGTCTGCGGGCGCCGGCCAGGGCGAAGAGGAGGAAGGCCGCAAGCGCTGCTATGGCGAAGAAGGTATCGGGCGGGGAGAAGAGCCCGCGGGACAGGGTGAAGCCGTGATCCAGGGCCAGCCGGGACGGAAGCGGCCAGAAAAAGAGCGAGAGATAGAAGAAAATCACCCGGGGCTGGGTGAGGAGGCGCTCCCCCATGGTGAATTCCCGGACCTTGTAAGGCCCTGCCAGGTAGCTTAGCGGATCGAAGCCCGTGTAAGCTAACCCGGCAAGGGCCCCGGCCGCGACCAGAAGGGCGGCGATCTTCCAGCGCCGGCGCAGGAACGCGAGGCCGGGCTCCCGGAAGAAGAAGACCTCGAAGGCAGGGAGGAAGAAGACCAGCAGGACGGCGTTTTCTTTGGAAACCAGGGCGCAGGCCCCGAGCAGGGCGCAGAGGGAGAAACCGGCCGTCCTTCCGGCCCTGCTTTGGGCCAACCGTCCTGCAGCGTAGCAGGAGAGGGAAAGGATGTAGAAAAGGCTCGCCATGACCGTCATGCGCTGGACAATGTAGGAAACGGCCTGGGCCTGGACGGGGTTGGCGAACCACAGGCATGCGGCCAGGAAGGCGAGCGTATTGGGAAAGCCTCGCTCCCGGAAAGCAGGGGTGCGCGCAGTCAGGACGATGAGGAGGAACAACGCCGCCGCGCACAGCCCGTGCAACAGGGCGTTGACGGTACGGAACGCGCCGGGGGAAAGGCCGTCGCGCAGATAGCCGAGGGCGAAGCTTACATTGGGCAGGAGCCTGGCCGGATTGGGGCCGGAGCGGGCCGCCCGCCACAGCTCGGCCCCGTCCGCCCGGACGATGTGCATGGCCGGGTTGTCGGCGATGGCGGGCCCGTCGTCCAAGACCAGGGGGCCGTCCAGGGCGGGTCTATAGAAAAGGTAGGAGGCTCCCAAGAAAAAAGCCAGTACGAGGGCCGCCTGCAGAAGAAACACGAAGACTTTGTTCCAGGCCTGCACCCGGAGGGGCGTTTTCATGCTCAGCCCTCCAGGCCGGATCGGGAAAGAATCTGCTGGAAAAGCTCGGAGCTCCTCAGGTTGGCGAGATCCGGGTCGGCCCGGAGGGCTGCAAGATCGGAAAAGCCGAGGGAAAGGAGCTTTTCCAGGGCCCGCCCCGCTTCCGGCACGCGGCCCTGGATGGAGTACAGGCACATGAGGTTGTACCGGGCCGGCACGAGCCCCGGCTTTGCCGCCAGGGCCTTCTGGAAGGCACCTTCGGCCTTGTCGTATTTTTTTTGTGCGATGTACGCGAGCCCCAGGTTGCTATACGCCTCGGCCGCATCCGGAGAGAGGAAGAGGGCCTTTTCAAAGCTTTCCACGGCCAGGTTCAGGTTTCCCAGCTCCCGGTAGCGCGCTCCCAGGCGGTTGTATAGTGCCGCGGAGTCCGGCTGCCGGGCGATCTCCGCCTTGATGCCGGCCAGCTCCGGGTCCTCGGGGGCGGGGGCCGCTTCCTTGCGGGAATGCTCGGCCCCTGTCCTGAGGGCCGCCAGCTTCTGCTCGATCACCGGATCTTCGGGGCCCGCGTCCCTGGCTTTTTCCAGGACCGCCAGAGCCTCCTCCCGTTTTCCCGTCATGGCCAGCACCGACGCCTTGTTCACCAGCAGCAGGCGGTTTCCAGGGGCAAGGGCCAACCCTCTGTCAAAGGCCGCCAGGGCCTCGTCTAGGCGGCCGCGGTAGGCCAGGGCCGCCCCAAGGCCGTTTTCCACCTCCACATACTGGTTTTTCCGGGCCTCGGCCCTCGTAAGCTCCGCTTTGGCTTCCGCGTTCTTGCCTTCCGCGGAGAGCATGCGCGCACGGACGGCTTTCTCGGCCAGATAGCTTTCATCCATGGCCGCGGAGCGGGAGAAAGCCGTAATGGCTTTGTCGGCAAGATGAGCCGGTGCCTTTTCCATGAGGGAGAGCCCCAGGCCCGCCCATGCGCGGGAGGAGGCGGGGTTTTTCCGGGTTTCGTGCTCCCAGAACCCCGGGCCGTCGGCCCAGACCCGGTTCCGTACGAGGGTGGTAACGGAGAAAACCAGGCAGAGCAGGGTAAGGACGGCAACGACTCCCTTTTTTCCCGGCATGCGCAGCAGGAGGAAGAAAGCGACGGGAAGCCCCAGCATCATATCGGGAATATAGGCCCGGTGGTCGAAGACCATCTCCAGGCCGGGGAAGGAGGATTCCAGGAAAAGCCACAGGAAGAACCAGAGGACGGCGAAGCTGAAGTAGGGATGCCGCCGCGCCAGGGCGATTGCGGCTGCCGGCAGCGCCAGGCAGAGAAGGATGGCCGGCGCTGTCTGCCAGGGCGAAAACAGGCCCCGGGAGACGGCCATGTCGTGGACCAGGGTGAAGCGCCCCGGCAAGGGAAAGACGACCAGGGACAGATAGTTCAGGATGACCCTGGGCTGGGTCAGCAGGCGCTCCGCCAGGGTGAAGTCCCGGCCCTCGTAAGATTTGGCGATTGTACCCAGGGGATCGAACTTTCCGTAGGCCAGGGCGGCGAACGCCAGGGCGGCGAGGCAAAGGCCCAGGAGCGCCAGACGCCGCTTGGGCTTCCCCGCCTCCCGCGCGGGGAAGACCGCTTCCGTGAGCAGCAGGGCAAAGGGAAAGGCCACCGCCGTCTCCTTGCTCCCCAGGGCCAGGAGAAAGCAGATGCCCGTAACCGTGAGGTTCAGGACGCGTCCGGAACGGCCGGAGGAGCTGCCGGCCCGCATCCAGAAAAGGAGACCGGCGATGGTGAAGAGGGCGGAGAGCACGGCCATCCGCTGGACCACATACGAGACGGCCTGGGTCTGCAGGGGATGGCACAGCCACAAGAGGGCCGCGAAAAAGGGGGCGAGCTCTGCGGCTCCGTTTCCTTCCCGCAGGGGCCGCCGCCGGAGAAGGCTTCGGAGAAAGAGGAAAAGAAGGGCGCCGCACAGCCCGTGCAACAGGGCGTTCACCATGCGGAAGGAGGCCGGGGAGCCTCCCAGCAGGAGACGGTTCAGGAGGAAGGAGGCCATGGCGACCGGGCGGTGTGCGGAAGGAGACTCCCGGATCACGCGGGAAAAGGAGTCGAGGGAAAAACCTCCCTCGGCCATGGCCGGGTTTCCGCTGATGTGGTCCCGATCATCCAGAGCGAAAGGGCCTTTTGCCGCAGGCGCATATAAAAGGAGGGGGCAAAGGCACAGGAACACGAAGGCGATGAGTGTATAACGCCTCGATATCGCTTGATTTGTGTTGTTTACGGGCATGATGGTCCATCCTCCGGAAACATGGCCCGGAAGGAGTTCGATATCGCAATGCGGGCTAAGCGGCTTGTGAAAAAGGGTCAAAAGCCCGGTCGCTCCCGCTTCTATCTGCTCCGGGCAAGCCTCCGCACCGCGTCCAGGGAAGGACCGAAGTCGGGTCTGGCCCGGAGGGCCTTTTTATAATAGACCAACGCCTCGGCCGTCCTGCCCTGCTTCTCCATCAGGTTTCCCAGGTTGTGGAGCGTCACGCAGTCGTCCTCCTCGCCGGTCAGCGCCGCGTTCCACTCCCTTTCGGCCAGGTCCGTCTTTCCCTGCTTGGCATAAACGATCCCCAGGTTGGTATGGGCCCGCGCATAGCCGGGGTCCAGGTCCAGCGCTGCCTTCAGTCGCAGCTCCGCTTCCTTGGGGCGGTTTAGAACCAGCATGATCTGGCTGGCGTTTAGCTGTACCACCGGGTTTTGGGGCTCGGTCCGCACCGCGTCGTAGGTGAGCGCGAGCGCCTCGGCGGCCTTGCCCTGACCTGCCAGAAGCAGGGCCAGGGCATTGGAGGACTTGGGATGGTGGGGGGAAACCTCCAGAGCCTTCCGGTAGTACTTCTCCGCCAGGTCCGGCCGGGAGGTGCTCCGGTGCTCGCAGGCCCGGGCCAGGGAGAACCAGCCTTTGGGGTCCAGGGGGTTTAGGCGGGTTGCCTTTTCGCAGTAGGGGATGGCTTCGGGAACCCGGTCGTGCTCGTAGAGCACCGCGCAGTAGGTGTAGTTGGGCCGGGCTTTTTCCGGGGATTTTTTCACCACGTCCGCGAAGAGCGACAGCTCGTCCTTCCAGGTCTCGTTGCGCAGTGCTGTGAGCGCGGAAAGCGCCAGCAGGACCGCGACAAGCACCGCCGCCGCCTTTTTCGTGGGGAGCTTGCCCGACACGGCTGCGGAAAAGGCCACGAACAGCATCAGGGAAGGAAGATAGATCCTGTGGTCGAAGATCATCTCCAGCGGCAGGACCGTGGACTCGATGACCAGGTTGCCGAAAAACCACAGCACCGCAAAGGAGTATAGGCGGTGCCGCTTGGCCGTCCATGCGGCCGAGGTCAGGAGGCCCGCGATGAATACCAGGCAGAGGAAGGTGGAAACGGGCGTGAAAAGCCCGGTGGACTTGGGAAAGGCATAGTCCAGGTTCATCCGGCTCGGAAGCGGAAGGACCAGGAGGGAGATGTAATGAACAACCACCCGGAACTGGGTCAGCACCCGTTCGGGGAGGGTGAAATCCCTGACCTTGTAAGGGGCGTTCATGAGCTGCCAGGGATGGAACCCGGTGTAGACCAGGGCCATGACCACCATGACCAATATCGCGCCCGCGATCCAGGGGCCGTAACGCCGGAGCCATTTGAGGTCCAGATCCTGAACGAAGAACCACTCGTAGAGGATCAGCACGGCGGGAAGGGTGGCGGCGATCTGCTTGGAGCCGAAGGCAAGGAGCCCGCAGGCGGCGCAGGCCGCCATGAAAAGCGCCCGGGCCCATCCCGGGCGCAGCTCGCGCAGGCGCGCATAGAAGTAAACGGAGAACACAAAAAACATGGTGGCCAGCGAGGTCATGCGCTGGACGATGTAGGAAACGGCCTGGGTCTCGGCCGGATGGGCCAGGAAAAGGAGCGCTGCGAACCAGGGGATGAGTCCGGGCTTGAGCCCTCGGGACATGGCCCAGGGGCTTCGCAACAGGGCGCAGGCCAGGAGGAAAAGGCCGAAGGCGGTGAGGGCGTGCACCAGGATGTTGACCGCATGAAAGCCCGGCAGCTTGTACCCGCCAAAGTAATAGTTCAGGGCAAAGGTCAGGTTGGCCACCATCCGCTTGGGAGAAGGCTTGGCCGTGGCGGCCCGGAAAAGCTCCGACGGGCTCAGGTGGTAGACGCGCATCTGGGCGTTGTCCCGGATGTTCTGGCCGTCGTCGAAGACGAAGGGGGCGTTCAGGGTCCGGCTATATAAGAGGAACGCGAAGCAGATGAGAAGCGCCAGGAACAGGAGGCATTTCGCGCCCTGGCTGCGTCCGAGGCGCAGGAGGACAAGTTCGCTCCGCACCGGGGCGGGGACTTCGGAAACGACCGTCTGCTCCGGCTTTTGCTCCGCCGTTTTTTTCTTTTTCTTTGCCATCCTGCACTAGCTCCTGGTGGGGCCGGAGGTCCGGCCTCAGGGTTTGGGTTTCTTGCGGGCCGCCGCCTTCCGGACCAGAGCGCTGTATCCCGGCCGGTCCGCAAGCGGCTCGAGGTCCGGGTCGGCCAGCAGGAGCATGGGATCCGAAAGCCCGCCGGCCACCGCTTTCTCCAGCTCCTGCAGGGCATCTTCCGGGCGGTTCTCCTGGGCCAGTACGCAGGCCATGTTGTAGTGGGCGGCCAGGCTTTCCGGGTGCCGGGAAAGCACCGCGGAAAGGAGGGCGGCCGCTTTTTCCATGCCCTGCCGGCGTGTCGCCTCGTTCCCTGCGCGGGCCTTTTTCAGAATGACCAGAGCCAGGTCGTTGGTGGCGTCGGCCAGGTCCGGGCTCATTGCCAACGCCCGCGTGAGGGCGTTCTCCGCCCGGTCCAACTCCCCTACGGCCGAGTACCACTGGGCCATGGCCAGAAGCGGGGCCGGGTTTCCCGGGTTCCGGGAAAGCCTCCGCTCCGCCTCCGCGATCCCCCGGGCCGCCTGGGAGCTTACCTCTTTACGGGCCGCCTCCAGCCGGTCGGCCAGGGCCCGGTCGTCGGGGGCCAGGGCCTTGGCGCGCGCCAGGTAGGAAAAGCCGGCCTCCCATCTGCCGGAGTTCACTAAAAGGGTGCCCACCAGGAGGCTCAGGTCCGGGCTTCCTTTCACCTGTCCGAAAACGGCCAGCAGGGCGTCCACGTCGTCCGTGGAGTCGGAAAGGATGCGGGCCAGGTTCTCCCGGGTCGCCGCAGATCCCGGTTCGGCCGCCAGCGCCGTAAGGTAGAGCTTCGTTGCCCCGGCATAGTCGCCGATCATGGCCAGGGCCGTGGCCAGGTTGATGCGGGCCTTGTGGAAGCCCGGCCAAAGGTCCAGGGCGCGGTAGTAGAAGGATACCGCCTTTTCCGGCTCCTGACGCGCAAGATACCAGTTGGCCAGGTTGTAGTTGAAGTAGGGAACGTTGGGGGCCAGATCCACCGCTTCCTGGAAAAGGAGGTAGGCCTCCGGAAGCTTGCCTTCCTCCTGGGCGATGGTTCCCAGGCAGTCGTGGGCCCGGGGGTTCTCGGGAGCTTTTTCCAGGGTGTCCTGCCACAGGGTTTTGCTGCTTTGGTACACCCGGTTCCGCGCAATGGTGAGGGTCTCCAGCCCAATGGCCGCAATGGCCGCCAGCACGGCCGCCGCGATCCGGGCCTTGGCCCCGGACGCTCCCGGCAGAAGCAGGGTGGCCCTGTATGCTGCGCCCGTGAGGAGAGCCAGGATGGCGGCCAGGGGCAGGTACATGCGGTGCTCGGACATGAGGGTGTTCAGCGGCAGGATCGAGGAGCTGGGAGCCAGGATCAGGAAAAAGCAGGCCATGGCGAAGGCGGCTGGGCTGCGCCGGAATATTCCGAAGACGGTCACGGCCAAGAGGACGACCACCGAAACAGCGGCGGCGCCTGGGGCGGCGGCGGGGTGCGCCCAGTAATCGAATGTGAGCCCGAAGGGCAGGACGCTGAGCCGCAGGTAGCGGATCAGTGCGCCGGGTTGGCCGGCCAGGTACTCGGCCCGGGTGAAGAAGTTGCTCTTGCTGGATGCCAGAACGCCGGCCCCCAAGGTGGAGGAGATCTGCCAGAAAAGAAGGCCGAGCCCCAGGAAAAAGCCCAGGTAGAGAAACAGGGAGCGGGAAAAGGCGGTTCGGAGCCTTCCGCCCGCAAAGGTCAGGTCGTAGAGGAACACCGCCAGGGGCGCCGTCGCGATCACCTCCTTGGCCTGGATGCCCAGGAGGAAGGAGGCGATGGCTCCGGCGTGCCAGAGGGCTCGATTCTCCTGAGAAAAAAATCCCCGCGCCGCAAGGTATAGGGTCAGGAGGTAGCACAGCGACATGAGGGACTCCGCCCTCTGGATCACATAGGTTACGGCCATGGTGTTGGCCGGGTGCAGAACCCAAAACAAGGCGGTAAAGAAGGACAGGGGGTAGGCGTGCTTACCGAAGGACGGGACCATCCTGGGAGAGCGGAAGGTGAGGAGTAGAAGGGCGAACAGAACCAGGGCGCACAGGCAGTGTACGACGGTGTTGAAGATGTGGTAGGAGATGGGGTCGAGGCCGGACAGGGCATAGTTTGCCGCCAGGGTCAGATTGATGAGCGGCCGCGTGACGATGCCGGTGCCCCTGGGATGGATGAGGTCGCGAATCCCGGCCGGGTTTCTGATGGAGGTGTTCTCCACGATGTTGACGATGTCGTCGAGGACAAAGGGGACGGACAGGGTGTTGGCGTAGGCGATGGCTCCGGCGAGGACCAGCAGCAAAGCGCCTGCGGCAAAGGTCAGGGGCTTTTTGTCTCGGGGCTCGATCGTGCTTATGGCAGGGGTGTGGTCCGGCTGCATCGTCTCTTGGATTTGGTTAATGGGAAAGAATACGGCGGTCGTCCCTTTTTCGATACCCTCCGTTCGGTCCGGCCCCCGTAGCGCGCCCGAAACCGTAGGTGGAGCGAAAAAGCGCCGGTCGGGCGCCGCTGGCAACGGCGTGCGGCAAGAGAGTATCTCCTGTGTTGGGCGGATATCGGGGGCAACTATAGAAAAAGCCGGAGTGAAAAAGCAAGAATGCATTTGAGAAAAGAGGGGATCATGCTTCCCTTGGAAGGGGATGCGGCTGTCATGGATCCTACGCGTTATTTACTGACTAGAATAATGAAAGTAGTATAGCTACACGGATGATAGCAAAAGTAGTCATTCAAAGCGCGCTTATTTCCGAGTATTCAAAACAAGGAAAGAAGCGCGGGATTTATTTTCGTTGACAACCCTTGGGGCCTCTCCTATAATAGCCTATATTCCAAGCTAATCCACATTGTCTGTGCCCTGGGGGGGCGCACGCAGTGTGTTGTTTCATGCCTCGCCAACCACCGGAGGGTGCCTCCCGGCGGGTCCAATTGGTCGAGAAAAATAGGAAAATCCAAATGAGACGAGTATTATTCCTTACGGCTGCGGCGCTGTTCCTTGCGGTCGTGACAACGGCCCTCGCCAACATGCAGACTGTGGATGAAGAGGCTTTGGCCGACATCCAGGCCTCCATGGGCGCCACTCTGCACATGCGGGGGGGGCGCGCCGTCTCCAATGCGTGGGCCTACCGGGACGTGGACGGAGCCGCGGGCTATAACACCAACCGCGGCTATCTCTTTTTCGGCAGCGTGGGCTACACCGATACCTCAGGCGCGGGCAACATCAACCTCTGGAACATGACCCTGGATATCGGCTCCTACGGCACCACCGAGATGCTGATCATCGGCTTCCCAGACATTGACGGGCGCATCTCCATCAACGACATCCGCATCGGCAACTGCAACGATCACGGCGGATACTGGTCGGGGCCTGCCACGTGGGTTCCCGCGACCTACTGGAGCTCCTGGCCCACGCCGGCCGGGAAGCCGGTGGGCAGCATCTATCTGGAGAACGTCAGCTTCGTGGACGGCAGCGCGCTGATGATGTGGGGGCATTGAAGCTTGGGACGACGCACCTGAACAAGAGGGCAACAGGCGGAAGCCTGTATTGATTAACCCCTACCCCAAAACCAAGGAGGATTAAATGAAGAAGCTTTTCGTGTTGGCGGCAGTCCTTATGATGCTGCTCCCCGTGTCCGCCATGGCCGGAATGCAGGCGGCCTCGGATACGGAGCTCAACGAGGTCAGCGGTCAGACCGGTATCACCATTGACATGGCCATGAGCGTGTCTGCCGGCACGATCGCCTGGGGCGATGACAACGGTTTCGCTCCCTACACCACGGCTGGATGGGTCGTGCTGGCGGGCGTTGACCTGCCCACCATCGCCCTGTCCAACGTCACCATTGACGTGGGCGGCAACACCACCACCACCTACCTCGCCATCGGCACCACCGGCAACGTCGTTACCGGTAGCCTGACGATCGCCGACGTGGTCATTGGCTCCTCTGCCACCTCGACCACTCCTTCGGCGGGCGAGATCCGGATTTCTGGCATCGGCATCTCCTTCGGCACGATCATGATCTCCGGCCACAACTAGTCCCTGGTAGGGAAGGGATGACCCTTCCCGACGCCGCTGGCGCAGGCCGTCCGCTGCCTGTGCCATACGCCGCTCAGGCGGGGGCGGAAAGCGGCATTCTAACATGAAAGCGGATAAAAGGAGGTATGGAGATGAAGAAGTTGTTGGTTCTTATCGTGGCGGCCCTTCTGCTGGCCCCGGTGTCCGCTATGGCGGGCATGAATGCCTTCATGGACATGGACGAGCTCTCCAATTCCGAGCTTGCTTCCACCACCGGTCAGACCGGTATCACCATCAACGCGACTGCCCAGATCCTCGGCGGCTACATCGCCTGGGGTGACAACGACGGATGCGGCGGAACCACCGCTGCCACCGACGGCTGGCTGACCATTAATGGAATCACCGCTTCCGGTATCGTGCTCGACGGCACCACCATCGACGTCTGCACCGCCGGCACCACCACGTGGCTGACCATCGGCGTGCCCGCGCTGACCATCAATGCCAACGTGGCGAGCCTGTACCTTGGCTCCACCATCCGGACCAACGGCCCGGACAGCCTTGGCCAGTTGACCATTGGCAACCTGCAGCTGGCTGCCATGACGCTGGAGATCACCGGCCATCCCTAGTCCTTAATCTAGGATAGCCAACAAAAGGTTCAAAAAGGGGAGGCCTGGAACGTGCCAGGGACCGGGCCTCCCCTCCTGATCCAGCTGAATCGGGATGAACCCTACTGGGGTGGGTTGATCCCGCCTGTTGCCCGAAATTTTAGCTGTAAAGATGAAAGCGACGGTCCGTACGCGGACCGTCGCGATGCCGTATGAGCCTTTTTGTGAGGCCAATACCGCGCTCCGCGGGAAAGACAAAGTGGTCAGGCGCTCATGCACGTTCTCGTAGGCTTTCTCATTGGAATAGCAGTGATGACCGGGTTTTGGGAGCCCAACTCCCAGCCGGACGGGGAGTATTACGTACAAAGCGGCATTTACACCCCTGTGGTGGCCCGGGAGGTTCTCCCTTCCATGTCGGGGAACCGTTTCAAAAACGTTACGCGCCAGATGTATGATTACAGTTGCGGCTCGGCGGCGCTCACCACCCTCCTCAACCACTATCTGGGCGAATCCCTGACGGAAGAGCAGGTGATCAACGGGCTCCTCCGTTACGGCGATGTGCAGAGGATCTCCGAAACCAGAGCGTTTTCCCTGCTGGACATGAAGAGCCTGGTGGAAGCGCTGGGCTACGAGGCGCACGGTTACAAAACGGATGTCGAGGACATTCGAAAGCTGGAAATTCCCTACATCGTATCCATTGATCTGTATGGCTATTTGCATTTCGTCGTTGTGAAAGGGACTTTCCAGGACCACATTATCCTCGCCGATCCTTCCATGGGAAACATCACCTTCCCCATGGCGAAATTCGAGAAGATCTGGTACAAAAACGTTATCTTCGTGGTATTGCCCAAATCCGCACGCAACGCGTACCGCCGGCCCGGAGGATCCACCAGAGTTGCCGGGATTTCGCGCCCCGGAGCCCGCGGTCGCGGCAACGGTCATGGGCAGGGAGGGAACGGCCACGGCAATACCTCCGGCGAAGGGGATTCCGATACTCCCCAAAGCTTCCAGTACCCCATTCCGTCCACCCCCGAAGAGCTGAACGCCCTCGGCCTGGGCCTTCCTCTTCCGCCATCCCTTTTGGCTATGGGCTACGGCCCTCAGGACAACATGTACGGCAACGGCAACGGGCATGGAAACGCCAATGCCCGGGGCGACGGCAACGGCCACGGAAACGCCAATAACGTGGCCCAGGGAAACGGTGACGGAAACGGCTCGGGCTGGGGCAACGGTCATGGAAATGTTACCGCCAGCGGCAACGGCCACGGAAACGGCTCAGGCTGGGGCAACGGTCATGGAAATGTTACCGCCAGCGGCAACGGCCACGGAAACGGCTCGGGCTGGGGCAACGGCCACGGAAACGTCGCCGCCAGCGGGAACGGCAGCGGAAATGGCTCCGGTTGGGGCAACGGCCACGGAAACGTGACTGCTGGAGGCAATGGCCACGGAAACGTTCCCGCCAGCGGGAACGGCAACGGAAATGGCTCGGGCTGGGGCAACGGCCACGGAAACGTATCCGGTAGCGGCAACGGCCACGGAAACACCACCTACGCCGGATCACCGGGAACCTGGGGACTGGGATTCGGCAGCGAAGACAATGGAAACGGTTTCGGAAACGGAAATGGCTTCGGAAACGGAAACGGCTTCGGGAACGGAAACGGCTTCGGAAACGGAAACGGGTTCGGCAACGGTAACGGCTACGGCAACGGCTACGGCAACACCTACGGGACTGGGGACAGCGGCGCTGAAGCCCCGCACCGCAGGTTCCACGGTCTAGAGCTTACCTGGACGGATCTTCGTTTTATTGACAATGAAATGGCCCGTGAGATACTGATCGCCACTCAGATGCCGCCGTCCTTGCTTTTCAACTCGTTTCAAGCGGACATGATGACCGGTGTCGCCTATCGTGCCAAAATGAGCAGCATGGTTCTCGTTTCACAGAGCGCATCTGAAAGCACGGCCGCCCGCAGCAATTTTTTCCAAGTCCAGCTGCAAAGCAAAGAAAACAGCTCTACTTCTGTTTCAGGATCAGTTTCGGGGACGGTTACCGCGACGGTGTACTAAGCGCTATACGAGTGCCGCCGTCCAATGAAAGGGTTCCCAGGGAGGAAGGAGAAGGTGTTGCCACGCCGAATACTCATTTTCGTGTTGATCATGTTCCTGATGGTGACCGTTGGCCAATCTTTCGCTGCGGAGGCAGACTCCACGGCGGATGAACGGTCCGACCCGGTCAAGGTCCTGATGAAGAGGGTGCAGGCCCTGGAAGAGGAGCTTGACTACTACAAGAAGGAACAGGACGCCCGCCAGGCCCTGATGCCGACGGAGAAGGAAGAGGAGAAAAAGGAAAGGACGGAAGACGTCTTGAAGGCCTCCGAAGAAGAGGCCGCCCAATACGTTCTTTTGAAGCAGCGCACCATTGAAATGCGCTACTCCCTTACCTATCAGCACTCCTCCTACGACAAGGTCACCGCTTCCATCCTGGATATCGAGCGCGAATCTTATTACGATTTCACCAACTCGCTGTCCCTTTCCTACGGTCTGTTGCCGCGGCTTTCCGTGAGCGCCAACATTCCTTTCATCTACAAGTACCAGAAGTCCGGCGATTCCATGGAGGAGTCCGACCTGGGCGACGTTTCCTTCGGCGCCTCGTGGCAGCTCCTGAAGGAGGCCGAGTATCAGCCCGCACTCCTGGTTGCGTTGGGATACTCGGCACCCACCGGAAGAAGCCCCTACAAGATAGACATCGCGCAGGAGCTCTCCACCGGCAGCGGCACCAACTCCTTCAACTTGGGCGTCAACCTGAGCAAGACCCTGGACCCCGTCATCGCTTTCGGCGGCGTTTCCGGGACCTATGCACTCAAGGTTTCCGGGCTCAATCAAAAACGTTACGGAGCCACTCTGGAAGAGGTCATTCCGGGATGGGGGCTGTCCTACTCCTTGGGTTTGGGTTTCGCCCTTTCTTATACGACTTCGGTTACGTTCCGGTTCTCCGCCTCCCACCAGGCGCGTTCCAAGTTCACCATCAACGGCCGCCAGTACGAAGGCGACGAGTCGTCCTCGGCTTCCTTCGTCATCGGCACGGGCTGGAGAATATCGCCCAAGACCAGCCTGAATATTTCGTTGGGGTACGGTTTGGTGGGAATCGAGGATTACTCCCTGTACTTTAGCGTTCCCTTTGATTTCACCATATAGGGAAATCAAGTGCCGCGCTTTACGCCGGAACGATCGCGGATGCAGACAGCCGCTAGATCCGGTTTTTTTAAGGCGCGGCGGAGGTCGGAAAATACACTTGGTTTGGAATTCTGCCGATGGGACGGCCACACACGATGATCCGCAAGCCTAATCGTTATCCGCTTTCCGATGCAGGCCTGATGGCGGTTGTTGTCTTCTTTGTTTTTTTGCTTTTGGCAGCGCCCGCGGCACAGGCCGCCATGCACGAGCAGATGGCCATTTCTCCCCGGGCCATTGCACTGGGTAATGCTGTAACCGCAGATCCGCCCGGCGTCATGGCGCTGCATTACAATCCGGCCGGCCTCGCCCGCATCCGCGGGAAGCTCCTGGATCTTGGAATCACCTATCCTTCCATCACCATCAAGGCCCGATTCGAGGCACCCAAAGGCTACAGAGGCTTTTTCGGCTACGATGTTGACCCGGTAGCAGGAACGGAGACGGAAACCGCGGGCGGCGCCATCAACCTGCCTTTCAACGGGCCGGTTTCCACGGACATCTTGCTGGGGCCGGAAACCGGGTTCGCATGGCACCCGCCCGGTTCGCGGTGGACGGTGGGCATCGGCCTTTATGCCCCCTTTGCCGTTGGTTTCGAGTATCCTCCCGGACCTGCGGTTTACGACGCCCAGTATCTCTACCAGCAGCGCCTGGTTTTCTCTCCCGGCATCGGATATAAAATCACCGACACCCTCTATGCGGGTCTTTCCGTCGGCATCGGTAGCGCAGCAATGGGCGTTCGCATGGACATGCGCGCCCCCAACGACCTCGTGGCCCTCACGGGCGTGTTGGGCGATCTCACCCAGGGATTGAGCGACATCATCACCCTGGGTCTCATCCCCTTTCCCCTTTTCGGCGGAGGTCTCGACCCCTACGAGTCCTTCGGCCGCATGACTGCCACCAACCTTCAGGACAACCTCACCACTTCCTACAACATCGGTCTTTTGTGGGAGCCTGTTGACTGGTTCGCAGCCGGCATCGTCTATCAGAGCGAGTGCAAGGCCAAGTTCGGCGGCACCTTTACGCTGGAGTACAGCAAGCGTTGGCAGAGCATGATGAACTGGTTCGTCTCCAACGAGATCCTGGGTCTCTTCTCGGAAGCCCTCGGCCTTCCCACGAATGGCGGGATCCCCTTCCAGAGAGGCCGCGCCACCATCGAGTTCGAGTTCCCCCGCCGCGTTCAGGTGGGCATCAAGGTCAAACCCATCAAGCAGCTGAAGCTTCTAGTGGATGCCAACTGGGTGCAGTGGTCCTCGATGAAGGAGAACGTGTTCGTTTTCGACCAGGACATCCAGCTGTTAAAGCTGGCTCACCTGCTGGCCTACAAATACAACGCGCGAACCCTGGTCCTTCCCCGCTATATGAAGGACACCATCCATTACCACTTCGGCGCCGAGATCATGCCGCTGGACTGGCTCACCCTGCGCCTGGGTTACGAGTTCCGCCCGTCGTCGGTGAACAAGAAGTATGCCGACCTCATGTTCGCATTGCCGGATCTGACGCTCTACTCCTGCGGTCTCGGCTTCCAACTTACCCGCAATACGGAGCTGGACTTCTCCTTCTCTCTGGTGAAGGGCGAGGACCTCTCCTATCGCCAGGAAGACGGAACCACCAGCTCCCTCCTAAACCGGCGCGATTTCACGGCTCTCATTTACAACCCCTATGCCGGCTTAGACGTGTACCAGGAAACCAACGCGCTCATCTTCTCCACCGGTATCCAGTACAGCTTCTAAGCGCATCCGGATCCATCGAAAGAAAAGGCGGGGCCTGAGAGGGCCCCGCCTTTTTTATTTCCACCGGAATCCGGGACGGAGCATTTTCTTAAAGGGGCAAAAGCCCATCGCTCGGGCATTCTTGCCAAGAATGATGTTTTCCTGAAGTGAAAGCCCTTCCTTGCATCCGTGCCGCTGGAGGCCGTTCACGGAAACAGGTTCCAGGAACACGGTGGTAAGCGATGCTCATATTTCTTCTCGGATTGGGCCGGCCTGCACCAGCAGCGCGCCGAGAGCCCGCATGGCAGGCCGGTGGCTAGCTCCGGTCGCCGGAAACCTTGGCAAGAACATCTTCGGCAATGCTTGTCAGGTTCACCACCAGAAAGTAGGCGTAGGCCTGCATTGTTTCGAAGGCCCGGGTGAGCTCGGCTGGCGAGGCACAAGGCCGGGAAGCCTCCATCCCGTCTTCCGTCTCCACAAAGGCCACGAAGAGAGGTCCGGGCGGAGGGGTTCGGGCCAGCAGAGACTTGGAAGATCCGGTCTCGGAGCCGTGCTGCGAAAGACCTGCCAGGGCCGCAAAGAAAGCGTGATGGATGGGGTGCCCCTGGCTGGCAAAGGCCACTGCGGAGGCTCCGGGCAAAGAGAAAGTTCGCGACAGGCGGAGAAAAAGCGCGGTCCTGCAAAGGTCCTCCAGGGTGAAGAGGTTGCGGGTTCCCGAGCCCGAGGCCTTTTTTTCCGGGCGTACCAGCCCGCGGTCGCACCACTGGGAAAGGTTTCGCTGCGAAACATTCAGGATCCGGGCCACGTCGCTTACGCGGAACTCCTCCGGCAGATCGTTCACGGCCTCTCCTTTCAATCCGATCGAATTTTTTGGAAACATAACCCTGGCGCTTTTTATCATCAAAAATAGATCATGATGATTTAACATCCGAAGAAGCCGCGGTCAATGAACTTCCTTGTCCTTCTCATCGGGCGGGCGGCCGCCTCACCAGAAAGTAAAGCGTTCCGGGCTCCTGCATGTGCCCGGCGGCATACTCGGCTTCCGGTCCGCTCCCCCAGAAAAGATCCACACGGCCCGACCCGGTGATGGCGCCGCCGGTGTCCTGGGCGCAGGTGAAGCGCGAAAAATTCTTCCAGTCCGCCGGAGAGCCTTCCGTTGCACCGTCTGCGGGCTTTTTGCTCTGCAAAAACGCCGGTGCTCCCAGAGGAAAGACCTTGCGGTCCAGGGCGATGCTCCGTCCCGGCGTAAGCGGAACCTCCAGACAGCCCAGGGGGCCTTCCGCCTCCATCTGGAAGAAGACGTAGGACTCGTTGTGGTTCAAAACCCGGTCCCGGTCCTCCGGGTGCTCGGCCAGATACTTGCGGATGGCCTGCATGGACATCTCCTCGCGGGGAATTTTGCCTTCGCGCAGCAAGAGCCCCCCCACGCTCCGGTAGGGCCGTCCGTTCTCTCCGGCGTAATGCACGTGCAAGACGGTGCCGTCCTCGAGCATAACCTGGCCCGATCCCTGGATCTGCAAAAAGAATGCGTCCACAGGGTCCGAAACCCACAAAAGCTCCAGCCCGCGGCCGGCATAGACCTGGCTGGTTTCTATCTCTTCGCGGGTGGGAAGAGGCACCAGCTTGTTCCCTTCCAGGCGCCCCGCTATGGTCCGTCCCTTGTACTGGGGCAGAAAAAGCCCCAGGTCCGCGGTTACCACGTCGTCGGGCTGGCCGTACAGGGGATGGCAAAAGCCCTCGGATCGCGTGAGCGAGCCCGCGAGCCGCGGCTCATAATAGCCCGTGACCAGCATGGAGCGATTGGGGCCGGCTCCGGACGCGCGGTACACGAGAAAGTTTTTCCGGATGAATTCGTCAATCTCTTCTTGAGAGGGGCGGCTTGAAAAAAAGCCCGAGAGCAGATCCGTCGTTTCCAGAAGATCCGCCGCGGTGTAAGCATCCGGCCCGAAGGAGAATCTTCTGTCCGGCGGCTGCCGGGAGAAGTAGTCCCGGCTCCGGGAAAGCGCGGCCACCAAACTGCCCGGGTCCAAGTCGTCGGCAAATCGCGGCATATCCTGCGGCTTCACCCTGAGCATGGAATAGGTTACGGGCGCGGGCCTGCGAGGCATGATCCCGTAAAGAACCAAGCTTACGAGCAGGGCGGCGAGCCCCGCTACGATGGAGGCTGCAACCGCATTGCGGTACAGGAATTGGGGAATGGCTTTGGAAGGCGGCATGCGGGAATTGATGGCGGAAGCTCCCGGACTGTTTTTGCGTGGTTGGAAGCCGAAGGTTGCGCAATAGCCAAAAGGGTGACTCGTTCGTGGAGGCGAAACCCCTTTGGGGGAATGAGGGGGGGCTTTCCTGCCCCGCCCCTCCCCTGGGCGGCCAGGAGTCTGATTTTCCGCCTGTTCCCCTGCAAATGGCCCGTGAAACGACAGCAGTCGTACACGCTCGTATTACAGCGCCCAAAGAATACCCGACGCAAAAGCGTTCGTAAAGGGGAAGACCTCTTCTTTCGGTATTGCGAAAGCACGGTTTTCACCTTCGGGGTTTAATAAAACTAATACTAGAATATTACTAGAGTCTTTTTGCCCCGCCGTCATTCCTAATACCTAAGAATCAATTTGCGCCCCGATTTTTTGATAGTAAAATGGCCTTTTCGCCGGATTTACGGTTCGGTCCGGCTAGGATAATTGACTCCCATACGCTGAGATTGTCTTCACACTATCTGTAGGCAAAGAACCTACCAAGGGGGAGCCATGAAACGCCTGGTCCTGATCTCTGTCGCCGTACTCATGCTAATTCCCGCGCTGGCCCTGGCCGGCGGGTCCTCTTCCACCTGCAATACCAAGTATCCCGTGGTCCTGGCCCACGGCGCGGGCGTCTCCGCCAAAGTCTTCGGCATCATTGACGCATGGTGGGGCATCGAGGACGCCCTGGAGGATGAGGGCGCCCGGGTCTACATCACCTCGGTGAACGGCATGGACGGCACCACCGCCAAGGCCGCCAACTGGAAGCGCCAGGTACTCCAGATCCTGGCCGTGTCCGGTTCTTCCAAGATCAACGTCATCGGGCACTCCCACGGCACCATCTACACCCGCTACGCCATCTCCAACCTGGGCCTTTCCGGCAAGGTGAAAAGCTACACCAGCCTCTGCGGCCCCCACCGCGGAAGCTCCATCGCCAACATCCTGGTCTACAATCTGCCCTCCAACCTCCTCAGCCTGGTGGGCGGCATGATTGACCAGGTCTATGCCATCATCTTCGGGGACTCCAACCCCAACACCGTACAGATGGGCTACGACCTCTGCACCGATTACATGAAGAACGTCTTCAATCCGGCCACCCCCAACATGACCGGGATCTACTACCAGAGCTGGGCCGCCAAGGCCAAGTGGGGCTGCCCCAGCGTTTACATGACGCCCACCTGGCTGGTCCTGCTGCCTCTGGAAGGCGACAACGACGGCCTGGTTTCCGTGTCCTCCGCCAAGTGGGGCAACTTCCGCGGCGTGGTTTCCGGCGCCTGGTACAGCCCGGGCGTGGATCATATCAACATGGTGGGGCATTTCTTCGGGCTCACCCCCGGCTTCGACGCCCCGGACTTCTACGTGGACATCGTCTCCGACCTCAAGAACCGGGGGTATTAGGCCCCCCTTTACAGCCGGCGGATTTTTACGCTAACTATGACCCGGGCGGGGAGGCCATCCCCGCCCGGGTTTCTTTTTTCCCCACAGCGCAGGCGTTCGCTCATGGAAACATCGCTCATCTCGTCCCGGATCGCAAAGATGCTGGGCATCACGGCGAAGGACCGCCAGGCCGCCGCGGAAAGCCTGTACCTGGCCACCGAGCACAACCCCGTCGTCTACTGGATCCAGCTCTTCATCGCGGCCGGCATCGCCCACCTGGGCCTGGTGCTGAACTCCAACGCGGTCATCATCGGGGCCATGCTGGTTTCCCCCCTCATGACGCCCATCGTCCAGGTGGGTATGGGCTTCGCCCTGGGAAACCTCTACCTCACGCTGAAAGCCGTGTTGCGCATCCTGTTGAGCATCGGCACCGTGGTGGCGCTTTCGGCCGTGCTCATCAAGGCCATGCCCTACGAGAACCTCACCGCCGAGATCCTTGCCCGTACCCAGCCTACGGCCCTGGACCTCTTCGTGGCCCTGTTCTGCGGCTTCGCCGCCTCCTTCACCACGGCCCGCATGTCCAGCGCTTCGGTCACGGCCGCAGCCGGCACCGCCATCGCCATCGCCCTGGTGCCTCCCTTGTGCGTGGTGGGAATCGGCGTGGGCATGGCATCGCCGCCGGTGGTGATGGGCGCCACCCTTTTGTTCGTGGCCAACCTGGCCGCCATCGTGCTCATCTCCGACCTCTTCTTCCTGGCCACCGGCTTTGCCCGCGTGGATGTCATGGGCCTGGAGGGAAAGGTCATCCACTCCCACGACCGGGAAACGCCCCTCTACCGCTTCTCCAAGAGCATCCACCCCGGCTTCGGCATGGGCCGTTGGCGCCTGTTCCGCATCCTCCTGCCCCTGGTTTTCGTGGCCGTGGTGTTCATCCCTTTGCAAAAAGCGCTGTCCCGCGTCACCTGGGAGATGAACGTCAAAAAGAACCTGGCCCGCGCCCTGGACCGCTTCGAGGTCGGCCACCAGGTCCTGGCCAAGCGCCAGGCCGTTTCCTTCGGCACCGTGGCGGTGCGGCTTTCCGTTGTGGGTGAGCCGGGGGATCGGAAGAAGCTGGAGGACGATCTCCGCCTGGAGGTGGCGGCCCTGTCCGGCACCAAGCCCGATGTCCGCGTGGAGGTGATCCCCTCCCAGGAGTTCATGGACCGCAGGCTCTCCGAGTCCACCGCCCGGCTGGACGAAAAGCTCGCCTACCTGAAGCTCCAGCAGGCGGAGCAAGCCCAGCCGATCCTGCCTCCGCCCCCGGCCGTCATCGAAAAAGAGCTCACCGTGCCCGAGCTTTTCGAGCGCTTGAACAAGGCCGTGGAAAAGCAGACGGCCTTCCTGGCGGCAAACGATCCCGAAGGCCGGTGGCTCTCCTGGTCCTTCGGCATGGGAAGCCGCGGTCCCGTGCTCACCATCCGGCGCATCGCCGACGAGCCGCTTTCGGAAAGCGCCCGCTCCCTCATGGCCTCCGTTTTCCAAAAAGAGCTTTCCCTGCCCGTGACTGTGGAGGAGGACCCGGTTCCCCGTACCCTTTTCGCGCGCAGGAAAAGCGCCGACCCCCGCGGTTTTTCCCCGGTCCTGCTTACCCAGCGGCTTAAGAAGGCCCTGGAGGAGCCGGGGCTTTCCATCCGGCTGGAGCTGCCCGAGAACGACCCCAAGTGGAAACGCCTCAACAAGGCCGTGACACGGGTGGTATCCTCCGTTGTGCCGGAAGACCGCCGGGAGCTCGCCCTATGCGAAGGGGAATGCCGCATCGTCCTCTCACCCTCCGCGCAGCCGGCAGCGGAAATCGCGGGGGAAAAGAAACAGGAAGCGCCCGCTCCCCAAGCCGCCCTTCCCGTGGCGGCGGGCGGCGGCGAGAAACCTAACGAATCTCCGGCCGGAAACGCTCCGGCAACCGAGCCTTAAGGGGGGAACATGGCCGAGAAAATCAATTTCTCACAAAAATGGATTGTGGTGACGGGCGGTGCCGACGGCATCGGCTGGGCGCTCTCCCGCGAGTTCGCCAAGAAAGGAGCCCGCCTGGTCCTGGGTGGTCTGCCGTCCCAGGAGGAGCTCCTGCAGCAAAGAAAACAGGAACTCGAACAAGAACACTGCGCCCGCGTGGCCACCGTCGCACTGGACCTGCTTACTCCCGACGGCCCCGAGCGTTTTTACGAGCTCTCCACCGAAGCCGCCGAAAACAACGTCTTCGCACTGGTCAACAATGCGGGCACCGTGGCCTACGGCTACTTCCACCAGACCGACTGGCAGCGCCAGAAAGCCACCTGCCTCCTCAACTTCTACGTGCCCTTGGCGCTCATGCGTCTTTTTTTGCCGGACATGGTGGCCAGAAAAGCGGGAGCCATCTTCAACATCTCCAGCGTGGCCGGCCTCCAGCCCACTCCCTTCCAGGCCGTCTACGGCGCCACCAAGGCAGCACTCCAGAGCCTCTCCCAGGCCGTCAACGCCGAGCTTTCCGGTACCGGCGTCCGGGTCTGCACCTTGAATCCACCCTACATTGACACCAATTTGCTGAAGGGCGACTACCCGCCGGACCTGCGCTTCTACTCCATCTCCGGCAAGCAGAGCACCGAATGGCTGGCCCGGAAAGCCATCGAAGCTTTCGAGGAAGGCCGATTCATGTATGTTCCGGGCCTAAGCCCCAAGATCATCCACCTGTTCATGAACCGCGTGTTCCCCCGGCGGGCCATTGACGCCGTGAGCCGGTACATGCTCCAGGGCTGGAAAACCAAACCCTGAAAGGGGCTGTGGGGGCTGAGTGCGGCGTTGCACTTCGGAGGGAAGGTGGTCACGTACAAGAGTACGCTCCCGCCTTTCCCTCCTCCCGCGCCTTGCCCTCAGCCCCCACAGCCCCTTTCCCCGAGCCGGCAGGGAAGGGTTTTCCCCCTCCCCCGCAAAATCCTTTTCCTTCTTTTTTTAAGGTAGCGTCTAATTAAACCGAATAGGCACTCCTCTCTCCGAGGCCTGGAGCACATCGTGGACAAACGCCAAGTCGAAGAGTTCGGCAACCCCTCGGCGCTCGCCGAAAACCGGCTGTTCTACAAGTTCGCCGACTCCGGGAACTCCTCCTATTACGTGCGAAGCGTGCTTTTCGGCCTGGAGCCGGCGGACAGCCTCCCCATAGCGCTGACGCCCGCTGAAACCCGCCTGTTCCGCCGCGTGGTTCGCCACCAACAGGCGCGGCTCAACTCCGTGGGCAGGTTCATAGACGCGCAGGACCGCCCCGGCCTCTGGCTGGACATGGGTTGCGGGGCGGGCCAGTTCATCCACCGCATGCTGCAAAGACCGGGAAACCGGGCCGTGGGCACGGAGCTGGACCACAAGAACCTTGCCGCAACGTACAAGCTTCTGGAGCAGGCCAAGACGCCCCCGCGCTACTCCCTGGTCTGCCAGCCGCCCGACGCGCTTCCCTTTGCCGACGAAAGCTTCGACTATGTTTTTTCCGCAGATGTGATGGAGCACGTGGGCTACGAAAACCAAAGGGCGGTGCTGCGCGAGATCCGGCGGGTGCTGGCCCCCGGCGGGACCATGATCCTGCACACGCCCAACGCAAACCGAGTCCGTTTCACCACGGTGCTGAAAAAGATGGTCTACCTCCTCAAGGGCTACAACCCGCGTACCATCCGTCACTCCTTCCCCCACGGGCATGTGAGCCTGGTTTCCGGGGGCCGCCTCTCCAGCCTGGTCCGGGAATCCGGGTTCACCTCCACCCTCCGCCACCTGGGGGAGTCGCCTGCCGAAAGGTTTTTCTCCCGCGCGCCTCTCCTGCGGGAAGCCTGGGCACGGTCCTTCATCCTGGTGGCCCGTAAATCCAATTGAGCCCTCGGGGGGCGCGTCTCGGGAAGTTTCGTTCCGATGCCTGCAAGCTTTGCACCCCCTGGCCGCGCTGCCGACTCCGCGAGCTTTGCCCAACGCTTCAGACTCTGCGGGCGCAGAGCGCGAGATGCGGCATTAAAGCCGGGGGAGCGGGCTGCGTTGTAATAGAACTCATAACAAGGGATGGCTGCCTTTTCACTTGGAGTAAAAAGTTTTTTAGGAAAAAGAGGGCGGGGGCGCGGGGGAGGGGGGAAAATCCAGCTTTTTCAAAAGGGGTTTTCCCCCCTCTCCCGCGAATTCCTTTTCCTTTTTATTTTTGAGATAGCTTCTAATGATGTTCATTATCCCGGACAGGAAAGGAAGTCATGCGCCGTTATAAACCGATCGCTGTTCTCCTGTGCCTGGTGCTGCTGTGGGTTTTGGCCATAAACAGCGGTTGCGGCACCAGGGGTGGGCAGGCCCGCCGGGCCGCGGAGCCCGGTCCGGCCCCGGCTGGGGAGAATCCGGCACGCAAGGATGCCGGGGATACTTCCATCGAGCAGGAAAGGGCGGGGGAGGGCGGGGGCGGAGCCGGAGCCGGCGAGAACACCGGGGAAAAAAGGGGGGCCGGGAAGTTTTTCCTAGGTCTGTTGGAAGGCGTGGTCATCATCGCTTCTGTAGCCGTTATCTTTTTAGCGTTCCTGGTCCCGTCCTCGAGCTCTTCCCACTAACTTCATCCGGGCAACATCGGTGCCGGTTGCCCGAGGCACAAAGCCCAGGCATGGGAACATTTTTGTCTATAACTATGCTTATAAGAACATATTTGTAGTAGGTTGCCTCGCCTCTCTTTTGCCCCATCCCGTTTTGCTATCATTATAACAAACTGCAATTACTTTATATTTGCCATTTGCGCATCATGCTCACCCCTTCTGGCATGCATCTTGTTTTCCTTACAAGGATCACGCGCCCGGAAGGGTCCGGGCGAAAACCCGATTTCCTTGAGGAGGAATTGAGATGAAGCCAGCCCTTTTTTCCGGAGCCTTGGGGCTCCTCGCTCTTGTGTGCCTTGCGCTTCTTGCTGCAGCCGCGCCCGCCGCGGCCGAAGACGGGGCCCCCAGCGCATCCTTCACCGTGGACGTCCTCTCCGCCTACATCTGGCGCGGCCAGGAGCTCTCCCGGGACTCCGCGGTCATCCAGCCCTCGGCCACCGTGGGATACAAGGGATTTTCCGCCAACATCTGGTCCAACCTGGACACCGACCCCTACGATCCGACGCCGGGGGCCGACACCCAGAGCGCGCTCAACGAAACCGACCTGACCCTTTCCTACGAGACGGCGCTGGGCCCGGTCACGCTGGGCGGGGGCTACATCTACTACGGCCTGGAGGCCATCCCCGACACCCAGGAGATCTACCTCTCGGTGGGCGCCGACGTGCTGCTCGCGCCCACCTTCACCGCCTACCGGGACATTGACCACTGCCCCTCCTGGTACTTCGCCCTGGGTATCTCCCACTCGTTCTCCTTGGCGGAGAACGTGGGCCTGGACCTCTCCGCCACGGCCTCCTACCTCCTCTCCGACTCGGCGGACGACTACCCCAAGATTGACAAGGCCGGAGCGGTCTTAAACGAGAAGTTCTCCGCCTTCCACGACGGAAAGCTGGCCGCCAGCCTGCCCATTGCCTTCGGCAAGTTCAGCGTCTCCCCCAATATCGCCTACGTCTTCCCCCTGACCGACGACGCCAGGAACGAGATGAAGTGGCGCAGCAAGACCGGTAACGACGACAACTTTGTCGTGGGCGGCGTGACCCTGGGAGTTTCCTTCTGACAGCCCGCCTTTCTTCCCGCCTGCCGAACCGCAACCGGGGCAGCCCCCCGGCTACGGTTCCCCCCTGATTTTGCCTTTGCACATCCTTTCGTAAGCCTGTAAGCTTCGGTGTAAACACACGATACATGCCGAAAACGCACCGGGCGTTTTACGCGGGCCGCAGCCGCTTGCCAGGCCGGAGCTTCCTTCCCCCACTCGGGATCGCCGTGAAAGGACTGCATCATGAGATCTTTTCCCTTCAGAGGTTTTCCCACCTTCATTTTCGTTGTCGCGCTTGCGGTCGTTCTCACCCTTTATTGCATCCTGCACACCATCGAGACCGACCCCGGTTACGAGACGGTGCTGGTGGACAAGCCCTACTTCTTCGGCCACGAGGGCGTGCGCGATGCGCCCCAGAAGCCAGGCCGGGGCTGGTACTGGTGTTCCACCACGGGCATTGACGTGCCCACGGTGCCCATCAAGATGGACGAGCCCTTCAACGATCTCATCACCAGCAACACCATGCCCATAGACTTCGCGTCCTACCTCAAGCTGCGGATCCTGGACGGCGTGGTTCTCATCCGGAACTTCGGCGGCAAGTGGTACGATGCCAACATCAAGGAGCAATACAGGACCGTGGTGCGGAACGTGGCCCGGAAGTACTCCTTCGATGCCATCCTCACCCGGCCCGAGGTCATTGACCAGATGGAAGCCGATATCCGGCAGGAGCTGACCAAGATTTTGAAGTCCATCAAGATTCCCGTGGTGGTGGAGGACCTGAGCCTGGGCAAGGCCACTCCCAACGGGCCCGTGATGGACGAGATCAACAAGACCGCGGCGGCCCAGCAGCAGAAGAAGACCCAGGACGAGCTGGCCGCGGCCCAGGTGGCGCGGAAGTTTGCCGAGGAAAAGCGCGCGGAAGCCGATGACGCCTACCGCGTGAAGATGGGATGGTCCCCTTCGGAGTATCTGCAGTACATGATCGCGGACATGTACGCCAAGAGCGCGGGCATGCTCATCGTGACCACAGAAGGCACGGCCGTGACCGTGGCGCCTCCGGCCAGGGCGGCCGGGAAGAACTGAATGGGAAGAGGCGGAAGCACCGGCCCGGGCTTGGAGTGTCCGGACCGTGAAAGCCGACAAGCATCTGCAAGAGGTGAGCGATGGAAGAGATACTGTTTTACGGGGACGATATGGTGTTGTGTAGCCTGCCGGATGAAACCGAGAGGATCTACGCCAATCCCGGTCTGACGCCCGCCACCGACCCGGACGGGGAGATCCGCCGCGCCCTGGACGAGCCCCTGGGCATGCCGCGTATCGAGGATCTGGTGAACTCCCGCAGCCGGGTGGTCGTGGCCTTCGACGACCCTTGCGTGCCCGTTCCGCGTCCTCTGCGCGATCCCCGGAAGAAGATGGTGGGGCAGGTCTTGCAGAGGCTGTTCCGCGCCGGCGTCGCCCCTGAAAAGGTAAACCTCATCTGCGCCAACGGCCTGCACCGGAAGTTCCGCCGCTCCGAGATCGCGGCCCTGCTGGGGAAAGAAGTCATGTCCGCGGTCCCGGCCGGCAACATCTCCAGCCACGACGGCACGCAGGACCTGGTGCGGCTGGGAGAGACCGGGGACGGCCACGAGGTGGATGTGAACCGCCTCTGCACGGAAGCGGACCTCACCATCTACGCAAACGTCAACTTCACCACCATGAACGGAGGCTGGAAGAGCCTGCTGGTGGGCCTGGGCTCCTGGGAGAGCATCCGCCGGCACCACAACCCGGACCTGTGGAACGGCAAGGACTCCATCTTCTGTCCTCAAAGAAGCGGCATGCATAGGATGCTGGCCGGGATGGGCAAGGTGGCCGAGAAGAAGGTCCGGGTCTTCCAGATGGAGTGCGTGGTGGACAACCGCCTGTGGCCGGGGCCGCTTTCCGGCCTGCTGGCGCCCTTGGGCGCACCGGGCCGTGGGGATAGGCCCATGAGCGCCGTAATAAAAGGCGCGCTGAAGGCCTCGGGGTTCCTTCCGGACCGGGCCAAGGCCTTTGTCCGCAACAGCCTGCGATCGGGATACCGCCTCTGCCGGGTGCATGCCGGGCAGGTGGACGCAGTGCACGAAAAAACGCTCGCCCTGGTCTTCGGCCAGCAGAATGTGGCCGTTGAGCAGCAGGCGGACATCGCCGTCCTGGGGGTTCCCAACCTCTCCCCCTACGCCGTGGGGTCCGAGCAGAACCCCATCCTGCTCCGCAGCCTGACCCTGGGCTATCTGGCCGGCGCCCACATGGGAAAGCCCCTGGTGCGCGAAGGTGGCGTGATCGTGGCGCTCAATCCGGGACGGGAGGTCTTCGACAAAAACGAGCACCCCTCCTACTACGACTTCTGGACCCGCGAGCTTCCCGAGCACTTCGATCCCGAGCTTTGCTGGCGTGAGCTCGCCGAAAAATACGCGGCCGATACCCGCTACCTCTCCATGTACCGGACCGGGTTCGCCTATCACGGCACCCACAGCCTCATGAACTGGATGTGGAGCGGCATGGCGCTGAAGAGCCTTTCGGCCGTGATTCTGGCCGGGGCCAAGGAGCCGGCGACCGCCGAGAAGATGGGCTTCGTCCCGGCCCGTGACCTCAGCACCGCCCTGGCCATGGCCCGGGAGCGCCTGGGAAGGGACGCCCGCATCATCTGCCCGGTGATCCCTCCGCTGTTCGCGGTGGATGTGGCCCCCGGCTAGCCGGAGGCGCCGCAAGGCCCTCCGGTCGGTGATGCACCCGTGTCTCCACTAATGAATAGTTAATATATAGTTGCCCGGCAAATCCACACGCAAGCAGCATCCCTCCGCTATTGTCCATCTGATTTATCAGGGTCAAAGGTTCTCTTCGTGCAGAGTTCCTGTTCTCCCGGTGAAACATAAGTTGACCATTGAGTCAATCTCCTCTTGCGCACCCGCTCCCTTCATGCTATCCAATTTATGCAAATAATCCGCAAAAACAACATATTGGTATATTGACTGAACGGTCCATGCAGTCCGCCCAGGAGGGCATCTCCGGGCAAGGAGGTCGGCATGCGCAGAAACCTTTCCGTTGTTCTGGCAATCTCTCTGGCCGTGCTCTTCCTTTTCGCCGCCGTGGCCATGGCCCAGGAGGAGCAGTCGGGCAAGTACCGTTGGAAAACCTCATCCCTGGCACCCAAGGACATGGGATATGCCATCTACGTGCGGGACATCCTTTTCCCCGCGCTGCAGAAGGCCACGAACAACGAGCTGGTGTTCAAGGCCTACTGGGGCGGAGTCATGGGCGACGACCTCCAGGCCCTCAAGAACATCCGCATCGGCCGGCTGCAGTCGGCGGGAATGTCGGGCCAGGGCACCTTCACGGCCTGCCCGGAGGCTACGGTGCTGGGGCTGCCCTTCCTCTTCCGGGACTACGACGAAGTGGACTACGTCAAGGAGAAGATGCTGGGGAGCTTCGACAGGGTATTGAACAAGCAAGGCCTGTACTTGCTGGCCTGGCTGGACCAGGGCTTCGACGAGACCTACAGCAGCGACCGGCCTCTGAAGGGCCTGCAGGATTTTTCTGGCGAGCGCTTCGCCACCTGGTTCGGCCCGCTGGAGGGCGCGCTCCTGAAGAAGCTGGGCGCGGTGCCGTCCCCCATTGATCCAATGGAGATCCCCTCGGCGGTGCGCACGGGCGCGGCCAGCGCCGTCATCGCGCCGTCCATCTGGATTGTGGGAACCCAGCTCTACACGAGCTTCCACTACGTTAACCCCCTGAAGCTCCGCTATTCGCCGGGCTTTTGGGTCCTGTCGCTGGAGAGCTACCGGGAGCTTCCCGAAAACTATCAGAAGAACGTTTCCGACGTAAGGCTTTCCATGGGATTCGAATTCTGCGTGCAGGCCCGCAAGGAGCTTTTGAAGTACCAGAATGCCATCATTGCCTACGGCGTGGCCAAGGTGGAGTCGTCGCCGGCCGACATCCGGGACATCCGGAGGAAGGCCACGCCCTTGTGGTACGAACTGGCCGGCAAGCTTTATCCCAAGGCGCTGCTGGACGAGGTCCTGGGGCACCTGGCGGACTACCGGGAGCGGGGCCCCGTGCCGGCGGAGGGCAAGACACCGGAGCCGGCGGCGGCCGGGAAGCCTGCCGCGGGTGCGGACGCGGGGGCCAGGGCGGAGGAGGTGGCAAAGGGAGTGGAGATAACCACCTACGAGGATACTCCCGAGGATGTGGAGAAGGTTTCCGGCGGCTCCTGGTCCGACGACTCCCGGCAGGTGGCCCGAGTCCAGAGCCGGCTCCAGGCCCTGGGCTGGTACAAGTCCGGGGTGGACGGCATCCCGGGGCCCCAGACCTTTCAGGCGGTGCGGGCTTACCAGGAAAAGGCGGGTTTGGCCGCCACCGGCGAGGTGGACGCGGCTCTGCTGGCGTCTTTGACGGAGAAGGTGAAGGCGGCCCAGGAAAAGCTGGCGGCCCTGGGCCTGTACAGGCTGGGTGTGGACGGCGCGCCGGGAAAGGCCACGTACCAGGCTGTGCGGAGCTTCCAGGAGAATACGGGGCTGCCGGCCAGCGGGCTGCTGGATGCCGCCACCCTGGCGGCCCTGGGGGTGAAGTAATCCCGGAGCCGGGGATTGATGGAAAAAAAGGCGGGGCAGGGGGGGCGGCCGGCCGCATCCCCTGCCCCGCGTCGCTTTTCGGAACGATCCTTCCTGTTGAAGCACCGCCAGCGCGTCCACGACCACGGGTTTGCCGTCGCGGATGAGAATGGGGTTTAAGTCCAGCTCGCGGACCTGGGGGAAGTCCAGGGCCAGGCGGGACAGAGCGGCGAGGATTCCGGCCAGGGCTTCGGTGTCCACGGCGGGTTTTCCGCGCCAGGACGAAAGGAGCTTGCGGGCCTTGATGGACCGGACCAGTCGGCCGGACTCCTCCTGTCCCACGGGGCAGAGGCGCACGGAGAAGTCGGAGAGGGCCTCGGCGGCCACGCCGCCGAGGCCGAACAGGACCAGGGGCGGGAAGGGCGTTCTGCGGAGGATGCCCGCGATGAACTCCCGATCGCCCGCCACCATCTCGCAGACCAGGAAATCCACGTCGCCTGCCCTTTCCCGGATGGAGTCGCAGGCGCAGGCAACGGCTTCGGGGCGGTCCAGGTTCAGGAAGACCAGGCCCTTTTCGGTCTTGTGGGCGATGTCGGCCGATGCGGCCTTCACGGCAACGGGAAAGCCTATTTGCAGAGCTGCGGCCAGGGCGTTTTCCTTGCCCGAGACTCGCTCTTCGCGGCAAACGGGAACGCCGTAGGCGGAGAGGAGCATCTTGGCATCGTGCTCGTCCGGGCTCTTTACCCCGGACAGGAGCTTTCGGGCGGCCTCGGGGACGGGAGCCGGGATTACGAGGTCTTCGGCGCGCTTGCGGATGGCCAGGTGGCGGAACAGGCAGCCCATTGCGTGGGCCGCTTTTTCGGGCGAGTCGAAGGTGGGGATGTAACGGTTCTGGAGGGTCATCAGGGCCTGGTCTTCCCGGCCCATGAAGGACGAGGTGAGGAGCGGCTTGTCGTACTTCCCCGGCATCTCGCAGAGCTCGTCTATGTTCAAATGGAAGTGGGGCAATAGTTCTTCCAGGCTCACGTTCAAGACTTTCCCCAGGATGGGGTAGGCCATGTGGGCCCAACCGGTGTCGAAGAGGCCGTGCAGCAGGATGCCGTCCACGGCGTCGGATTCCATGAGGATTTTCGGGATGTCCCGGGTCATGGGCGCCATGTTGGTGACGAAGGTGAGGTCCACCGGGTTCCTGGAGCTGGCATGCGGCGGGATGAGGGGCCGTATCTTCTCCTGCACTTCGGCCGGAAGCTCTTCCACGGTCAGGCCCTGGCGATCGCAGGTATCGCTCATGGCGGTGCCGGGGCCGCCCGAATGGGTGAGGATGGCGATGCGGGGGCCGTTCAACGGCGGGCTTGCGGCGAAGGCGTTGCCCACCCGGTAGACCTCCTCTATGGTGGAGGCGCGGATGATCCCTGCCTGGGCGAACAGGCCGTCGTAGATGTAGTCCGGACCGGCCATGGCCCCGGTGTGGGATGCGCCGGAGCGGGCGCCCGCGCTGGTGCCTCCCACGTACTGGGCGATGATGGGTTTCTGCCGGGAAACGGCCCGCGCCACTTTCAGAAACTCTTCCGGACGACGGAGCGACTCGATATAGAGCCCGATGGCCTTGGTTTCCGGGTCGTCGCCCAGGTAGGCGAGGCAGTCCACGATGTCAATGGAGGCTTCGTTTCCGATGGAGATGGCCTTCTGCAGGCGCACGCCGCGGTCGCGGGCGTAGCCCAGGGTCTGGGCGATGTAGGTTCCGCTCTGGGAAGCCAGAGAGAGAGCGCCCGGCTTGTCGGGAAGGGGCGTCACGGTGGCGTTGAAGGGCAGCGCCGTGTTGAACACGCCCATGCAGTTGGGCCCCAGGAAGCGCATGCCGTAGCGTTCGGCAACGGCCACCAGCTCCTTTTCCAGGGCCACCCCTTCCGGGCCGGTTTCCTTGAAGCCGGCGGAGATGACGATGGCGTGCCTCGTTCCCAGCTCGCCGAACTTCTCCATCATGGGGACCACCAGGCGCGTGGGCACCACCAGCATGGCCAGATCGGGGATGATGGGAAGGTCCTCGATGAGGGCGAAGGCGGGATGGCCGAAGACGGTCTTCTCCTTGGGGTGGATGAACAGGACCTCGCCGGGAAAGCCGCCTTGGATGATGTTCAGGGCTTGCAGCGTGCCCATCTTCATGGGGTTGTTGCTGGCCCCGGCAATGGCAACGGACTTGGGGGCGAGGATTTTTCCTAAGGGGCTCGGGTTCATGCGTCCGTCCTTTCTTCCCTCGTGAGGCTATGGCATGAGGCTTTGCGGGGTGCTTCCGCTTCGTTCCCCGGTTATTCCCCGCGGGCCGCGCAGGGCCGTTTCCCGAGGGGGAAGACGAAAAAAAAGAGCGTTTGCTCATTATCACGACCCCGGCCAAAAGAGCAAACACGCTTTTCAAATGACGCGCTAGTAATCGGCCAGGAGATTTTCCCCTCGGCGGCGATCGTCGCCGATCCCCGGAGGAACGCTCTAACTATCGGATGTTTCTTGACAGTTTACACCCGAACCGCTACATTTTGCGCTGTTAGCAAGACTGCCGCCCGGACCGCGGCCCCGTTCGGACGGATGTGCCGGGGCTCTTCATCTGAAACGACCTGATTCTTAGGCAGAAGCGGCCTCCTGAGGCGGCCCCGCGCCCGAGGGATGTTCCGTCAGCAGGCCCGCTCCTGGTTTTCGTTCATGCGCCGTAAAAACAAAGCCCTCGCGCTTCTCCCCCTTATCCTCTGCGCCTGCCTGGCAGCGTGGCCCCCTACGGCTGCCTGCGGTCCGGCCACCGGAACCAACCACGCCCTGGTCATCGGCTGCTCCCAGTACGACTACTGGACGGCGCTCAAGAGCCCGGCCAAGGAAGCCTCCGCGCTGGTGGACCTGCTGGTGAAGCAGTATGACTTCAAGCCGGAGGACATCGTTCTTTTGACGGACGATACGTCCGAGAAACCGACTCGGGAGGCCATCGCCCGGCACCTGGAGAAGCTCTTGCGGGAGCTTAAGGAAAACGACAATCTTCTGGTTTTCTTTGCCGGACGATCCGCGGAGGACGAGAACGGGGACACCTACTGGATCCCGAAAAACGGGAAGAAGGCCGCGCGCATCAACTGGCTGCGCCATGCGGACATCGCCCAGGAGTACATCGTAAACCCCGCGTTTTCGGCAAAGAACGTCCTGATCCTGACGGACTCCCCTTTTTCCCGGAAGCTTTTGACGGACAAACCCAATCTTCTCACCTCCTACGACCTTCGCTTTGATGAAAAGCTTCTGGACAAGGCCCGGAAGCGCTCCCGCGAGGTGATCGCCTCGGGGAAGGCGCAGGCGGGGGAGGAGCCCGCGCCCCAGGAAACCTCCGAGTTCGGACAGGCCGTCCTTGCCGCCCTTTCCGGAAACGATCTTCCCCTCGCCGACTTTGAAACCGTGCTCTTTGCCGGCAAGGAGGCGGAGGAAGGGCCGCGTCTCCTGCGGGGCAGGCTGGACACGCCCATAGACGCCGGCGGGCAGCTGGTGCTCACCAAAACCGATCTGACGGCCCGCGTGAACGTACGATCCGTGGAGATCAGGCCCGAGGCTCCGGTGGCCGGCCAGGAGTTCACCATCACGGCCGAGACGGACGCTCCCGCCCGGGAGGTGAGCCTGGGCGTGGGCGAGAGGAAGGACGCCTTCACCGGCGGGCCGACCGAATGGACCATCTCGCGGCTCATGGCGGCCGCCGGCCAGGTCCCCTTCTCCATCACGGCGCTCAACGATTACTCCAAGCCCGGCGAGCCCTACTACGGGCTCATCAGCGTAAAGCCCCCCCAGGCGGCCGCGGTGGCCGTGGAATCTCTCAGCCTGAGCCCCAACCCGGCCTCGCCGGGCGAGAAGGTCGCCTTCTTCGTGAAGACGGCGGCCAGCGCTTCTTCGGTTGAGCTGGGTGTGGAGGGTGAATCCATACCCATGAAGGGCGCGGAGCGCGACTGGAAGGCGGAGCAGAGCTTCCCGACGGCGGGAGCCAGGACCGTCGTCGCCCGCGCTTTCAATTCCGAGAAAGTGTCCGGGCCTGAAAAGTCCGCGCGTCTGGAGGTGATTGAGGGCCTGGTGAGCGTCGAGAGTCTTTCCGTGAACCCGGCAACGGGCGACTCGGGCTCCGAGTTCACCTTCACCGCGCGCACCGGCAAGAAGGCCAAGGAGGTCCGGCTTTACGTGGACGGCAAGGCCCTGCCGATGAAGGGCGACGGCGTGACCTGGAGCCTGAGCCAGATCCTGGAAGGGTCGGGGGCGAAGACGGTGGCCGCCGCTGCCCTGAGCGCCGAGGGGAGGGAAGGGGCGAAGAAGACCGTCCAGGTCCGCTTGGCCCGGAAATCCTCTCCGCCCTCGGTCCGGTCCGTGTCCGTGTTCCCAAGGCCGGCCACGGCCAGGGAGGTCTTCACCATCGAGGCCATTCTCGACCAGCCGGCCAAGAGCGCCACCATCACCATGGACGGGCGGAGCCATCCCATGCAGGGCTCGGGCAGCCGCTTCCGGTATGAGATGTCCCTTCCCGATCCGGGAAGTCTTGCCTATACCATCGCCGCGCAGGACGCCTCCGGGAACCAGGGCAGAATCTACGCGGGCGTTCTCACCGTGGAAGCCCGCGTGCCCCGGCGCGCCAACATGGAGAAGGTCACGGCCAACCCCGAAACGGTGGACGTGAACCAGCCGGTCCGCTTTCTGGCCTACACTACGGCGCCCGCCGACAAGGTTACCCTCACCATCGAGGGCGTGAAGTATCCCATGACCAGCGACCGGGGGACCCTGTGGACGCTCATCCACAACTTCCAGAACTTCGGTCCCAAGACCTTCACCGCCCGCGTGGAAAACGAGGACGGCACTCAGAGCAACGAGATCTCGGGCGGCCTGCTGGTGCGGGCTCCGCTCATCACCATCGTGAGCTCCTTCCTGGAGCCGCCCACCATCCGGGCCGGCCAGGAGGTCATCGTCACCGCCACCACCGACTACCCGGCAGCGGCCGTGGACATCTGGGTGGGAGACAAGTCCGAAAGCATGCAGGCCATTGACGGCTCCGGGAAGAAATGGCGATACTCGACCATGGTCCCGGACCCCATGACCGACAACTTCCGCATCACGTTGAAGGCGCGCAACCAGGAGGGAAGGCATGGCAAGGCGCTGTACTGGAACTTTGCCCCCTAGCCTTTTTTCAGGTTTCCTATGACCATGATCGGCGAAAAGATCGGCGAGTACATCATCATCGAGATCCTGGGCGAAGGTGGCTTCGGGGTGGTGTACAAGGCCCAGTCCCCCAACGGCAAGCTTGCCGCCATCAAGGTCCTGCACAAGGAGGCCCTGGAAAACGAGAAGGTGGTCAAGAAGTTTTTCCACGAGGCCATGATCCTGGCCCGCCTGGACCATCCCAACATCACCAAGCTCTTCGAGTTCTTCCCGGATCACGACGCCTACGCCATCGTCATGGAGTTCATCGAGGGCACCACCCTGAAGGAACTCATCGGCTCCTATTCGGGCCCCATGCCGTTCTCCAAGGCCATGAACATCTGCCAGCAGGTGCTGGCGGCCTTTGCCTACGCCCATGAGAACGGCATCATCCACAGGGACATCAAGCCCGGCAACATCATGATAGACAAGAACGGGGCGGTGAAGATCATGGACTTCGGCATCGCCAAGTTCTCCTCCATCGTCTCGTCGGAGACGCGCACCACCTGGAAGTGGGGCGCTCCCCATTATATGGCTCCGGAGCGCTTCCATGAGGACGGCGTGGTGGACATGCGCTCGGATATCTACTCCTTGGGCGTGCTTTTCCACGAAACGTTCACCGGCCGCAAACCCTTCGACTCCACCGACACCATCCGGGTGATCTTCAGCCATCTGAACGATCTCCCGCGGGACCCCCAGGAGTACTCCAAGAGCATTCCCAAGTATGTTTCCGAAGCCATTTTGAAGGCCCTGGAAAAGGAGCCCAACAAGCGCTTCAACGATTGCCGGGAGTTTTACCAGGCCCTGGAAGGCAAGAAGGAAACGAAAGCGGCCAAGAAGGCCCGCCGCATTAACCAGGACGACGACACCCTCATCGTGGACGAAGATCTGGCGGAGAAGGTGGGGGACCTCGAAGACGGGGCCACGGTCCTGGTTCCCGAGGAAGCCACCCGCAGGGCGGTTCGCAAGGCGGCCGGCAAGTCCCGCCATGCCCTGTACCGCAGGATCGCCATCATCGTGGCCGTCGGGGCCGTGCTGCTGGTCGGCCTGTTTTTCGGCCGAAACCTTTACGAGGAGTATATTTTCCGCGGTTCCGGCAACATGCTTCCCGCGAGCGCCAGCGTCAAAGGCAAGGAGGTTACGGGAGGCGTTGACGGCCGGCGCATGGTCCAGATCCCGGGCGGGGAATTCACCATGGGCTCGGACCGCTACTCCTCGGAAAAGCCCGTGCAGAGGCTCGGCCTGGCTCCCTACTACGTGGACAAGCTTCCGGTCGCCAACGAGGACTTCGCGCGTTTCGTCAAGGCCGCAGGCTACGTGACCGACGCGGAAAAGGCCGGCTTCGGCATGGTGCGCGAGGGAAGGCGCTGGGACCGGGTGGAAGGGGCCAGCTGGAAAAAGCCCATGGGCCAGAAAGAGATCGGCCAGGCCGACAACCGCCAGCCCGTGGTCCAGGTTTCCTACAATGACGCCCTGGCCTACTGCCGCTGGGCGGGCAAGGATCTGCCCACCGAAGCCCAATGGGAGAAAGCCGCCCGCGGGCCGGACGGGAACTCCTACCCCTGGGGGGAGGCGCTCCCCGACAAGAAGCACGCCAACTTCCTGTCGCCGCAAGGCGCGCTCGCGCCCGTCGGCGAGTATGGAGGCGGGTCCGCCAGTGTCTATGGAGTTTTCGACATGGCGGGAAACATCTACCAGTGGTGCAAGGACTGGTACGCCACGGGGCAGCGGGCCTTTCAGGACCCGTCCGGTCCCGCCGACGGGCAGAAACGGGTGGTGAAGGGAGGCTCTTTCCCCGAAGGCCCCGAGAGCCTGCGCGCGGCCAACAGGGACCGCTACCCGCCCGACTTCTCCTCCAACCTGATGGGCATCCGGTGCGCCTGCACGGAGGTGCCCAAGGGTGCCGGAACCAACTGACAGGGTCGGTTCCGGGTCCGATTTCCGGAGGTCTTCTTGGAAAAGAACGTGATCATCGCCGGAGCCGGCCTGGCCGGGCTTACGGCCGCCATCACGCTGGCCCGGCAGGGCGTTTCCGTTAGGGTGCTGGAAGCCCGGGAGAAGATCGGCCACGGTTACTCTTTGGCCGACTCGTCCTACCTGGACCCGGAAGCGGTCGAGTCGTATCTGGGCGTGGACATACGCCCCGCCCTGTCCCCCTGGCCCTACACCCGGATCTATGCCTACGGCCTGCGGAGGGAGGTGGCCCATCCTCGGGGCGCCAAGGCCTACACCATCGAACGCGGCCAGGGGGAGAACAGCCTGGAGAACGTTTTATACCGCCAGGCCCTGGCCTCGGGCGTGACGGTGGAGCTCAAAAGCAGACTGGCGCCCAGCGAGCTTCGGGATCTTCCCCCCGGCTCCATCATCGCCACCGGGCTCTCCACAGAAGCCTTTCAAACCCTGCAACTCCCCCACAAGCCATTCTACTGCCATCTGGCCATGGGCGCGCCGGAGCCTTCGCGGCCGCCGGTCATCGTGTACTTCGACTCCTTCTGCCGGGAGTTCGGGTACTACTTCCAGTCCCAAAACGCGGCGGGAGCCCTGTGCTTCAACGTGGACCGCCCCCTCTCCGCGTCCGAGCTTTCGGCTTTCAAAGAAAAGCTTCTGCAAAACGACGGCATCCGCTTCGATTCCTGGTCCGATCACCTGGCGCAGGTGGCCTCCTGGCCCCTGGGCGCGGGCGACACCCGGCGGCTGTTCTGGCAGGACAAGATCCTCTGCGGCACCATTGCGGGGGCCATCTCTCCGGTGCTGGTCTTCGGAGTGCACGGGGCGCTTTCCTCCGGCAAGATCGCCGCCGTCGCCGTCCATGACAAGGAAAAGGCGGAGCGTTTGTTCAAACAGATGAGCCCCTGGCATTACTACTACCCGCAGCTCGGCCTGCGGAAAATGCGGGAAAGATGGCCCCACGCGATCCTGAGGCCCTTGCTGCAGGGCATGGTGGCCACCTACCACCCGGACCTGTTTCCCTATATGATGCGATTCGCCATGCAGCCTCCGGGAATGTCCTTTTCCGGACGGATGCGAAGGCTCTGACGGCGCATGCATCGCGTTCGCCCGCAATTTCTTGACACAGAAGAGCGTCCATCCGTATGATGACGGAAATCCTGCTCCGCATGCGCGCGCATTGACTGCGAGTGCCCCGGACAAAGGCGCAGCTCCCTCTGGCAAGGCCTGTGTGAAGGCCGGGCGGCCGTTGCGGCGGCAAATGAAACAACGGACCTTTATGTCACCGGACCCCATCCGAAGCGTTGTGACCACGCCGGAGCTTACGGCTTGCGGAATCTCCGATCCCGGAAAGCTCAGGGCCCGGAACGAGGACTCCATCTACCTGGAGCCCCAGGGTAGGTTCTTTGTCCTGGCCGACGGGATGGGAGGGCATGAGCGCGGCGCGGAGGCCAGCTCCACGGTGGTCAAGATGCTTTCCGAGCGGCTCGCCCCGGAGCGTGTGGCAAAGGAGATGGGCGAGGCCACCATAGCGGTGGGCGTGCCGCCGGAGCTGGCCGGCCTCTACTGCCTGGTGGAGCAGGCGGTGGACAAAGCCAACGCCGAGGTCTATTCCCGAAATCTCAAGGCCAAGCTCCAGAAGTACATGGGCACCACGGTGGTGGGCCTGTGCCTGTTCCGTCCGGAGTGGCTGTTGTGGTTCCATGTGGGCGACAGCCGGCTCTATCGCTTTCGGGACAAGAAGCTGAGCTGCCTCACGGTGGACCACTCCATGCACGCCCTGTGGATCATCAACGGGAAAAAGGGCCCGGAGCCCATGAAGCAGGCCATCACCCGGGCCATCGGTCCCCACGAGGACATCCTGCCGGAGATCAACTGGGACAAAAGGGTTCCGGGCGACCTGTACCTCCTTTGCAGCGACGGCCTGTCCGACATGGTTTCGGACCCGGCCATGGAGGAGATCTTCCGGGCGGGCTCTCCAGTGGAAGGGATCGCCGCCGCACTGGTGGACGAGGCCAAGAGGGCCGGCGGCCGCGACAACATCAGCGTTATTCTTCTCAGGGTGTGATGGGCATCTTTTATCAGGGATGCGTTTTCATAGCAACTAGCCCAAAATCGGTCTTCTATAGGTTATATAAATATTTATAATTCCGATTGAAGACGTTTTTTGCCGTCATTTAAGCCAGCAACCACTTCGTTATATTTGGGGATAGTTTTCAGGAAAGCTCGAAACGGCCATGGCTGAACAAGAAATCCCGCTTACGATTCTTTTCGCCGATATCGCCAAGAGCACGCATCTCTACGAGATCCTGGGCGACGTGGCGGCGCAGAAGATAATCGGCGTGGTCCTGGCGAATTTGTCCCAGGTGGCGGAGCGCCACCGCGGCAAGATCGTCAAGACCATCGGCGATGCGGTCATGTGCACCTTTACATCCGTAAACGATGCGGTGGAAGCGGCCTGGGACATGCAGGTGACCATCGGGCGGCTGGGGTTTTTGGAGTACCCCCAGATATCGTCCCTGAACATCTACGTGGGGCTGCATTCGGGACTGGTGGTGGAGCGCGAGGGGGATGTTTTCGGGGACGCCGTGAATGTGGCCGCCCGCATGGCCGAGATCGCCAAGCCGAGGCAGATCCTCACCACGGAGAAGACCGTGTCCGAGCTGGCCCCGGAGCTTGCCGTGATGGCCCGCTGCGCCGACACCACCACTCTCAAGGGCAAGACCGGCGAGGTGAAGATTTTCGAGGTGGTCTGGGAGCAGCAGGACCAGACGGTGATGGTGGACGGCCTGCTGGACTCCCATGTGTTCCGCCTGCGCCTGGAGCTCAGGCTGGGAAACGATATCATCGAGGTGGACCAGAACCGCCCCATCGTCACGCTGGGCCGCCAGAGCCACAACGACCTGGTGGTGGACGACAGCCGGGTCTCCCGCTCCCACGCCCGCGTCGAGTACCGCCGCGGCAAGTTCGTGCTCGTTGACCAGTCGTCCAACGGCACCTTCGTGCTTCCCACCGGGGGCAAGACCACGCGCCTGCGCCGGGACGAGGCCCCCCTGCTGGGCCACGGCCTCATCGGCCTGGGGAAGCCGCCCGATCCCGACTCTCCGGACTCCATCCACTTCATGATCAAGACTTGATGCCAGGCCGCAAGTAAACCATCAATCGCCTTGGCTTCGTCATCGGCTCCGTAACGTATGGCTGCATACGCCTGCGTTGCCTCAGCCCGTCCGCCTTGCACCTCGTTTAGATGAGCGTTCTTCCCGGATCCGCCTTCCGCAAGCATCATGCGGGCGGGAGAGGTGCATCACGTCCTCTCCTCCGCCAAGCTCTTCTTTTTGTCGCTGCTTTTACTTCCGCTCTCCTTCCGCTTCCTTGAGCTCTTTTGCCGCGTCGCGGGGCGGGGCTCCCACGGAAAACGGCTTGTCGGGCAAAAGCAGCGTGACACGGTAGACGGGCATCACGGAAAGCTCGCCTTTGTCCATGGAGAAGGAGAGCACGTGGCCTCCGGACTTGTGGTCGTCGGAGAGGAAGTGCAGGTGGAAGCCCGGTATCGAGACGCCCGAGGCATAGGCGGGGCTGTAAAACCCCACGATGGTCCCGGTGACGTCGGAACGGGAGAACTCCGCCTGGTAGCGCGTCGCTTCCACGAGCGGCGGGTAGGGCTTTTCCTGGACAGCGGGGCTCCGGGTCTTCATTTTGGGGAAATGCCCGTGGACCTTGAGCACGCAAAAAACGTCCGGGTTGGCGCAAAGCCCCAGCGTTTTCTCCGCCAGGCCCTCGAAATCAACCGGCTTGGCGATCTCCGCCGTCCGGTCCGGCGTGAACGGCGCCACCGCGGCAAAGGGCGTCAACGCATCGGGGGAGACGCTTTTCACCTTTCCCTCGCTGGTCACCTGGTAGGCCCGGCCGTCCAGCACGATGAGCTCGCCATCCAGGGCATGCAAGGTTCCGGTACCCGTGTTCCCAAAGGCCAGAAGCTCGCCGATGCTCACGGTTCCGTCGTAGTCCCCCGCCAGAAGGCCCGAGATGGTGGAGACCAGGGTGAGGGTGGGGGCCGGAGCGGGGGTATGCCGGGACGCGCAGGCGGTGGAGAAAAATGCGATGGCCAGCGCGCAACAAAGGATGCGGGCGGTTTTATTCATGGTTTGACCTCCAGAAGCTCGTGCAGAAGGGTCCGGGCCCGGCCGAAATGGCCGGCAGGAACCAGCAGCCCCGGAACGGGTTCGTTTTTTTGCAGGCGCAGCGCAGGCCCGCCTGAGAGGAAGGCCAACAGGTCCATCAGGTTGCCGGTCAGACCCCCTTGGTCCAGGTGCTCGGCGGCCTGGAAAAATACCTGGTTGAGCGTCACCGAAAGCTCGTCCATCACGGCCTCCCCACCGTGCCGGCAGGCGGTTTCGGACATCTGGGCCCGGCAGGCCAGGGGCCGCAGCTCGTAGACCGTGCACAGCCCCCCGTCAAGAAGCGGGCACACGGAAACCTCGGCCTCGGGCTCCCCCGGCGGCTCCTTCCTCTCCATGCACATGCGGGCCAGGGCGTTCACCGTGGCTGTGGGGCGGTAGATGTCCCGGCCGGTCGCGGCTAGCGCCCGGGCCAACAGATCCTCGTGCCCCCCATCCTTGAGATGCCGGAAGATGGCCCGGGCCTCCAGCGTGGTGGCGATGACTCGGTCCGTGCAGCACACGGAGCAGCCGGGCCCGCAGGCGAGCCCGGCATCCTTGAAAAGGCTTTCGTGGGTGGAGTACAGGCGGCCTATCGCCCCGGGAAGATGCTCCGTCATCGGTCGCGGCTTATTACGAAGTCGGCCAGATCCGTTAGGATTTGCCGGGAAGGGGAGGGGGGAAAGACCGCAAGACCGTCCTTGGCGCGGCAAACCAGTTCCCGGGCCTTGTCCCTGGCCCCGGAAAGCCCCCCGAAACGCTCCATGGCCGCCACCACCCGCGAAAAATCATCGGGTGAAGGGTCCTGGCAACGGATGACTTGGTCAAGGAAGGCGCGGGTTTCACCGTCGGCCTTCTGCCTCGTGTAGATCAGCGGCAGCGTCATCTTGCCTTCCCGCAGGTCCGCACCCAGCTTCTTGCCGGATTTGCCGGGGTCCGCGGTGTAGTCCAGCAAATCGTCCACGATCTGGAAGGAGAGCCCGAAATAAAGCCCGAAGTCCGTCAACGCCTTCACCTTTTCTTCAGCGGCGTCCGCGAAGAGCGCCCCCACGCGGCAGGCCGCCGAGGTGAGTGCCGCCGTCTTGGCCGTGATCACCTCCATGTACTGGGCCTCGGAAAGCTCCGCGTCGCCTCGGTGGCCGATCTGGGCGATCTCGCCTTCGCTCATCACTCCCGTTACATCCGTGATGGTCTGGATCACGGGGAGCTTTCCCGTGGCCGTGGCCAGCGAGCAGGTGCGGGCGAACAGGAAGTCTCCCGTCAGGATGGTCACCGCGCCGCCGAACAGGGTGTAGGCCGCAGGCTGGCCCCGCCGCGTGGTGGCCGCGTCCACAACATCGTCGTGGAGCAGCGTGGCCGCATGCAGGTACTCGAAGACCGTGGAGAGGCCGTGGACCTCCTTGCCGTCCCGGCCGCACATGCGCGCGCAAAGAACCATGAGGAGAGGCCGGATGCGCTTCCCGCCCGAAAAGAGGATGTGCCCCGCCACGTCCTTTACAAGCGGCACGTGGGGCTCGAGATTGTCCGCAAGCGCACGTTCGATGGCCTGCATGTCTTGTGATAGAGGCGCGAATATATCTTTCATGGTCCCGTACCGGTTCTAATTTAAAAAATGAAAGAAAGGCTTTTTGCGGGGAAGGGGTGAAAACCGCACCCCATCCCCCCGTTGAGGCAAAACTTTTTGCCCTATGGGTTTGTCCCGGGGACCGCTATGAATCCGCGGAAGACAGCGAGAGGACAAAGCTCCGATTTCCCTGAATCATAATGCCCATACTACGGCTGTCTTTTGGAGGGGGGCCCCCCGGAAATATTCTACTCTTTTTCTATCTTTTCCTTCCTTGCGAAGAGATCGAAGGTGGAGGAGCGGATGATCGTTACCTCCACGATCTCGCCCGGAGCCGTGTCTTGCGCCGCCACAAAGGTGAGTCCGTCTATCTCCGGGGCCTGGAGCATGGTTCTTCCGGCCCAGGGGAAGGTTTTCTTGTCCGACGTGCCCGTGATGAGGACGGGGACGGTTTGGCCGGCATGCTGCTTGTTCTTCTCCCGGCTGATGGCGGCCTGCAGGGTCATGAGGGCCTTGGCGCGGGCCTTGGCTTCGCGTTTGGGGACATGGTCCGGAAGGGCGTGGGATGCCAGGTCCGGGCCGTCGGAGTAGGCGAACACGCCCAGGTGGTCGAAGCGGACCTCCTCCATGAAGGCGCGGAGCTTTGCCACGTCGCTTGCGGTTTCACCGGGAAAGCCGGTGAGCAGCGTGGTTCGCAGGGCGCAGCCGGGAAGCTTCTTGCGGATGCGGGAGAAGAGCTTGACCAGCTCCTTTTCGTTGTAGTGCCGGCCCATGCGTTTGAGCACCGGGGCACTGGCGTGCTGGACGGGGATGTCCAGGTAGGGGCAGATGTTGGGGTGGGAAGCCATGATGGAGAGGAGTTCGTCGCTTACCCGCGCCGGGTGCCCGTAGAGGAAGCGTATCCAGACATCGGGAAGGGCTTCCGCCGTTGCGGAAAGGAGCGCGGAAAATCCGGGCCTGCCGGGCAGGTCCATGCCCCAGGCGGTGGTCTCCTGGGCCACCAGCACGATCTCCCGGCAGCCGGAGGCAGCCAGGAGTCGGGCCTCGGCCAGGATGTCCTCCCGGGGCTTGCTGCGGAGCTTTCCTCGGAGCTTGGGGATCACGCAGAAGGTGCAGTGCTCGGGGCAGCCCTCGGCGATTTTGAGATAGGCCATGTGGGGAGTGGTTCGCAGCCTGCCGTCGTCCGGGCCGGGAAGCGGGGGGATGGCGGTCTGCGCGGACAGGCAGAGGGCGGGCCCGGTATCGGCGCGGGGATAGGCCCCCTTGGCCGCGGCCAGGACCTCGGAGAGCTCGGAGGTGCCCAGGAACAGATCCGCCTCCGGCAAAGCGGTGGCCAGCTCCTCCCCGTATCGCTGCACCAGGCATCCGCACACGATGAGCTTCCGGCAGGAGCCCTCGGTCCGGAAGCGGGCCAGCTCCAGGATCACGTCAATGGACTCGTTCACCGCGTCCTGGACAAAGCCGCAGGTGTTGACCACGATGATATCGGCGTCGGCCGGGTCCGCGGCTACGGCGAAGCCCGCTCCGGAGAGCGCGCCCAGGATCATCTCCGAGTCCACGCGGTTCCGCGGGCAGCCCAGGCTGGCCAGGAATACGGTTCCGGCGGGGAAGGGGGCCGATTGTATGATGTTTTCCTGGTTCACGCGTTCTTCTGCCTTTTCAGGCATTGAATGAGCGCCGGCAGCACCTCGCGGAGGTCGCCGATCACGCCGTAATCGGCCTTGGAGAAGATGGGGGCCTCCGGGTCCTTGTTGACGGCCACCACGTAGCGCGCTCCGGACATTCCGGCCAGGTGCTGGACCGCGCCGCTGATCCCGCAGGCCAGATAGAGGGTGGGCGACACGGTCTTGCCGGTCTGGCCCACCTGGTCGCAGTGGGGCCTCCAGCCCTCGTCCACGGCTGCCCTGCTGGCGCCCACGGCTCCTCCCAGCAGGCCGGCCAGCTCTTCCAGCAGGGAGAAGTCGGCTCCACCCATTCCCCTGCCTCCGGCCACCACGGTATCGGCCTCGGCCAGGTCCACCCGCCCGGGCGGCAAGGGGGCGAAGGAAAGCTCCCGGCCGGCAGCGGGCGGAAGCTCCGCCGAGAAGTCCTCCACCGAGCCTTCCGCCGACCGTTCGGCCGCGGGAAAGACGTTGATGCGAAAGCACAGGATGGAGGCGGGGCAGGAGAGGACAAGGTCCTGGCGGAAGCGTCCGCCGTAGGCGGAGCGGCTGGCGATCACGCCTTCCCCGGTTCTCCGGGCTGCGATGGCGTCCATGGCGGCGGGGGCCGGGAGTCGGACCGACAGCCGCGCGGCCAGGTTACGCCCCAGGGCGGAGCAGGCCAGGAGGACCAGGGCGGGATCGAGCTTCGCCACTGCTGCCGCGGCGAGCGCGGCAGCGGGCGCGGCCGTGTGGCCGGCCAGGGCCGGGTCGGAGGCGAGAAGCACGCGGTCGGCGCCGTAGCGGAACCGGTCGGCGGCGCCGGCCGCCGGGCCCATGACCAGGCAGATCACCCGGCCGGAGGCTTCCACGAGGGTCCGCGCCAGGGACAGGCCCTGCTTCACGAAGCCGGGGATTGCGTTTTCTCTTGTTTCCGCGAGAACCAGGATGTCGTTTGCCATGCCGTGGCCTTTATGGTGA
>JBFMHL010000195.1:0-4275 GCA_040753055.1 Thermodesulfobacteriota bacterium
CAGGATCTCGTACTCCGGCCCCTTCACCTCCCTGCCGTTGACCCGCACCACCCGGCCGCAGCGGATGGGGCAGCTCACGCAGCCGTAGTTCCGCACCAGGAACTCGGAGGCGAGCCTTTCCCCGCTGATGGCCGCGGCATCCGAAAAGCTCCCCTCTGCAAAGTTGCGCGTAGGAAGCGCGTGGTTCCGGTTGATGTCCATCACGAAGCCCGCGGTGCCCAGCTTGGGCATCCGGTCTCCGGTCATGGGGTGGGAGGTGAGCATGCGGGTCCAATCCTTGACCACGGCGGAGAAGCCTTCCTTGTCGGCATAGGTGGCCCGGGCCTTTCCCCGCGCCACCACGCCTTTGAGCTTCTTTGCGCCCATGACCGCGCCCATGCCCGTTCTTCCGTGGGAGCGCTCCTGGCTCACCACCGAGGCGAAGCGCACCAGGTTCTCTCCGGCCGGCCCGATGACCATCTTGCCGCCCTCGCCCATGGCGGCCTGGGCCGCCTGGGTGTCCAGGCCCCAGAGGCTCTTGGCGCTCTTTATGAGCACCTTGCCGTTCTCCACGCTCAGGTAGACCGGGGCCTCGGCGGCCCCGCGGATCACCAGGCCGTCGAAGCCCGCCCTCTTGAGATGGATGCCGAAGTTGCCCCCGGAGTTGGAGTGGCCCACGCCGCCCGTGAGCGGGCTCTTGGCCGAGATGTCGTAGCGCGAGGAGGAAGGCGCCCCGGAGCCGGTGAGGGGACCGGTCATGACCACCAGGACGTTCTCCGGGGAGAGCGGGTCAATGCCGGGGCGAAGCTCGTCCCACAAGATCCGGGAGGCCAGGAAGCGGCCGCCCAGGAAAAGCTCCCGGTCCCGGTCGGAAAGCTCGTAATCGGAAACCTTTCCCGTGGAGAGGTCTATATCCGCAATGCGCCCGGTGTAAGACTTATACTGGGTGGCCATGGTGTCCTCCGGGAAAACCGCAGGCTCGATCGCCTGTTCTGTAGGTTCGCACAGCTGTCCGCTTTTTCGGGCTGGATGGCACAGGAAGCGAATTCATAGCATACATTTCGGCTTTTCGAAAAGAAAAGGAGACATGCGACCCATGCGGGGGCAGCGAAGAAGGATAGGGGACATTTTGAATACAAGGTATCCAAAATGTTACCCTGCCCTTCCGGGCCAGCCTTGCTCGCAAACAATATTCCGTGTTGTTATAACAATTTATAAATACATGGCATTTGGCATTCTTTATGCTCAAGCCTTTCATTCGCTACCGGCCCGATGAACCCATGCCCTTCCCGGAGACTGCGCCATGACCCCTTCCGCCTTTGACCTGCGCGTGCCCAAGCCCGATCCCCACTTCTACATCCTGGAAGAGGACCGGGAGAACCTGACGCGCCTGGAGAAGATGTCCCACCGCCACCCGGTGAACGTGCTGGTCACCGGCAGCCAGGGCTGCGGGAAGTCCACGCTGGTGCGGCAGTTCGCCCACATCCACAACCGGCCCATGGCCACCTTCCAGATCGGGCTCCTCCTGGAGTCGGGACAGCTCTTCGGCCAGCAACGGCTGCGGGCCGGCGAGACCTTCTACCAGGAGTTCCTGTTTCCCAAGGCCATCCGAACGCCGGGCTGCGTGGTGCACCTGGAGGAGATCAACCGGACCGAGAGCCCGCACGCGCTGAACGAGCTCTTCTCGGTGCTGTCCGAGGACCGGTCCATCTGGATTGACGAGCTGGGCTTCGTGGAGGTTGCGCCCAGGGTCATGTTCTTCGCCACCATGAACGAGGGCGAAGGTTTTTCCGGCACGGAGAACCTGGACGCGGCGCTGAAGGACCGCTTCTACCGGGTGCACCTGGAGTATCTCCCTCCGGACGTGGAGAAGAAGGTGCTGGTGGCCAAGACCAGCATTGCGCCGGGCACGGCCGACCAGGTGCTCTCCGTGGTGAACCGCATCCGGGCCAACGAGCGGCTCGCCGTTCCGGTTTCCATCCGGGAGAGCCTCATGATCGCGGAGATGGTGGCCCTGGGGGCCGGCCTGCGGGAGGCGCTGGTCTACAGCCTCCAGGTTTCCCGCGACACCCTCGAGTCGCTGCTGCTGGCGGTGCAGGTGGCCACAGGCGAAACCGATGCCCACAAGGGCGGCTACTGCAAATACATGGCGGAGAATTGACGGCCCGGTGCCGATATTCCCCGGCGGCTCGACCCGGCCCCCCGGCTTTCCCATCCTGACGCGGGCCATCTCTGAGCCGCTGCAAGGATCGCCGCCGCTTCCTCCGTACGGCAAGAACTCTTGCCGAAGGGCGCGGGGGGAGGAAACGAACCCCGCTTAGAAGCAGTTTCATAACCCCGGATCACGTTTCAGGCCAAGGCGCGGGCCGACGAAAAAGCGGAGCATACAGTTTGTAGGTGAGCATTTTAAGAAGGCTCGGAACGTCGCCCGGAAGGCGTCGGATGGGGTTATGAGCCAGCTTCTAGCCTTTCTCTTTTCCTTCAAGGATGTTCCATGCCCGTCCTCAAGGTGAACAAGGCGATTTCTTCCTACTGGCGGACCAACCGCTCCCGTCAGGAGGCGGACGAGCTGGCGCTCGCCTTGCGGGCGTTGCGAAAGGTGGCAGGGCACCTGGGCCGCAACGTGAAACCGGTGTTCTGGAAGGGAATGGCGGAGGACGACGGGAAGAGCATCCTGATAGATCCTGCCGCGTGCGGTGGAAAGTATCCTGTTGCGCCGCTTGTATTCGACGCCCTGACAGGCGAAGTGGTGATGGGCGCCCTTTCCAGCATGGAATGGACCGAATGGGTGCGTAAAAAGGCGGCGGAGTCCTGCTCGGAGATTCCGGCGGCCTTTACCCCCTTTGTCGCGGCCCTGGTTTCGGCCGGGGAGGTGGTCTACGCAGCCTCGCGGGAGAAGCCGCCGGTTTGGAACCTGTATTTGGAAGCGTGGCTGAGACGCAGGTACGCGGGACCGGAGCGGGACCCCGGAATCCCCCCGGACCCCGACAGCCTGGCTGGGGCGTGGCTGCGAAAGGTGCTGCTGGGGGAGAGGCGGGAAGGATACCATTTCTACTACGAGGACGTGTTCGCCTGCCTGGAGGGGCTCCCCGGCGAGCTTGCGGCCATCGCAGGGCGCTCCGATGCCTCCGAGCGCAGGGAGCAAAGGGCGAGGCTCTACAGGCTTTACTCGGCAAAGCTTTTCTCCTGGGTGTTCAGCAACTGGGAGGAGTACGGGCTGCACGAGGACTCGGCGGTGAACCTGTTCGATCCCGCTGGCCCGCAGGCGAGCCTTCCGCCCGACGACGAGGCGCAGGAAGAGAAGGAGGATTCGGAGGATGACGGGGAGCCGGATCAGAATACCGCAGGCAAGCCGGGGCTCGCGCCCGAGGTCCTGGAGAGGATCAACGAGATCCTGGCCACGGACGAGGAAGCGAAAACCCTGGTGGCGGTGGCCGTGGCCGATCCCGAGGCGGCGGAGATGCCGGTGCGCTTCGTGAAGGGCGCTGCGGTTTCCGACGTGCGGCCCGATCCCATGCAGTCCAGGAGGCTGGCGGCGCTGTTCCGGGAGCACGAGAAGAAGGCGCGGCTCCAGAGGCGGCGGGCGGCCCGGAGGGGGCTTTCCCAGGGAAACCTGGACGTGCGCCGGCTTTTCCGCGCGGGAATTGACGGACGGGTGTTCAAGATGCGCCAGGCCCCGTCGGAAGACCCGGCCTTCTGCCTCACCATCGTGGCGGACGCATCGGCCTCCATGGGCGGCAAGGGGCTCGTCAAGCCCTGGGCCATCGCGGAGAAAACCTTCGCTTCGCTGGCGGCGGCGTCCCGAGGATATCAGCACACGGTGAAGATTTTTTCCTACCATGAAAGCGAGCGTTGCTGCACCCTGACGGACCTCTTCCACGGAAACAAGCTCTATACCGTCTCTCCGGGGGGCCGCACGCCTTCGGGCCAGGCCATCCTGGCCGCGGCGTCCTCCGCCGGACAGGCCCGGGGAAAGCGGGTGCTCATCCACATCACCGACGGCGCGGCCAACTGCGGGGCCAAGCTCTCGGACGCCATCGCCTACTGCCGCAGCAAGAACATCGAAATCTACACCATCGGGTGCGGGGTGAACCGCCAGACCCGGGAGTTCCTGCGCTCCTACTTCCCTCCGGAGTCCATCTTCTTCCTCACCGACATCCGCTACCTGGCCGCCGGCATCGAGCGGCTGCTGCGAAGGCGCATGCTGGCCGCCTGAACTTCCGGGGGAAGGCCCGATCCTCCCGGAGGTTTCCACCCGTCAAAGCGGCATTGAGAGAAATTGCGTCGTCTTTTTGC
>JBFMHL010000195.1:4285-6734 GCA_040753055.1 Thermodesulfobacteriota bacterium
CGGCACGGCCGTGCCGGACAAAGACGAATGCGCGTTCCGGGCACCGACGTCCCTGTCAATGGGGCCCGGCCCCGGCTCCCGCTTCCTCCGCCATCATCCTTGGCTGCTCCATCGCCGCACGGGCTTTCCCCCCTTCCACCCCGCCCCTTTAGCTTGACAAATTCTGCGGCCATCGGTTATCAGTACGAATAATCCCTATCAGTTTCCTTGCAATCACCTCAAGCCGGCGGGCAGCCGCAGCCCGCCCAGGGCCCCTCATGAAACGCCTCCTGCGCCCAATCCTCTACGTACTGCTGGGCATCCTGGTGGGTTTCCCTCTATTTTCCATGACTTACTACACTATGGTGCGCACCTCCACTCCGCTCTTCTGCTCCTCCTGCCACGAGATCCAGCCCGCCTACAACGACTGGAAGACCTCCCGCCACGCTGCAAACCGCTTCGGCGTGGTAGCCGACTGCATGGACTGCCACCTCCCGGCCCCCCACGACACCTTCAACTTCTTCTTCGCCAAGACCATCCACGGGGCCAAGGACGTGGCGGCCCACCTCCTGGGAAAGGAGTACGACCGGGAGCATGCACGCAACGCCGCCTACGCCAGTTTCAAGAACGAGCAATGCCAGAAATGCCACCGGAACATCCTCTACATCCCCCAAAAGCGGGGAGCCATGCTGGCCCACCGGGAGGTTCTCTATCCCAAGCCGGGCATGGAAAAGAGGTGCACCGACTGCCACCGGAACCTGGTGCACGTGCCCAGGCCGGCCTATACCTACGACGCCGCCGCCGGCCAGTGACGCCGGCCCCGGCCCGGGACCCCGACCGCTTCAGAAACGTATCCTGGAGGCCCCCATGAAAGCCCTGGTACCCGCCCTCGTCCTGGCCGCCGTCCTGGCGGTCTGCGCCCCGGCCCCCGCATCGGCCGCCAACGGCATGGAAAAGCAGAAGGAGTTCCGCATCGAGCGGGGCATGAGCGAGCAGGCCGTGGCTTGCATCCAGTGCCACCGCACCGAGCACCCGGGCATCTTCTCGGACTGGGCCCAGAGCCGCCACGCCAGCGCCAACATCACCTGCATTGACTGCCATCGGGCCGAGAGCTTCGACCCGGACGTGGACGCAAGCCACGACAAGCAGTACCAGCGGAGCGACAACCCCTGGGGCAAGGAGAAGTACCGCGTGCCTATAGCGGGCGTGGTGACCCCCAAGGACTGCTCCCGCTGTCACCCCGACGAGCAGGCCCAGTACCAGCGGAGCAAGCACGCCAACACCATGCAGGTCATCTGGACCATTGACCCCTGGCTCAACAAGGGCATGAACTCCGACGTGGAGCGCGCCGCGGGCTGCTACCACTGCCATGGAACCGTGCTGGCCAAGAAGGACGGGAAGATGGATCCGCTCACCTGGCCCAACGTGGGCGTGGGGCGTGTGAACATGGACGGGAGCCTGGGCTCCTGCACCAGCTGTCACACCCGGCACCGCTTCTCCGTGATGGACGCCCGCAAGCCCGAGGCCTGCGGCCAGTGCCACCTGGGCCCGGACCATCCCCAGATCGAGATCTACACCGAGAGCAAGCACGGCGACATCTACGCCGCCTTTGGAGAGCAATACAACTGGAACGCCGCACCCGGCACCTGGAGCGCGGGTGTGGACTTCCGCGGCCCGACATGCGCCTCCTGCCACATGTCGGGGTCCGGCAGCGTGCTCACCTCCCACGACGTGACCGAGCGCCTCTCCTGGGAGCTCCAGGCCCCCAAGACGGTGCGCCCCCAGGACTTCGCCGCCTTCCCGGCCAAGACCGAGTGGTCCGCCGAGCGCGACAAGATGAAGGCCGTCTGCGGCCAGTGCCACGGAAAGGCATGGGTGGACGATCACTACGCCAAGCTGGATGCGGTGGTGGCGGACTACAACGACACCTACTTTGCACCCGCCAAGAAGAAGCTGGACGAGCTTTACCAGAAGAAGCTCCTGGACGACACGAAGATGTTCGACGAGCCTTTGGAGGTGGAGTACTACGAGCTGTGGCACCACGAGGGGCGCCGGGCCCGCATGGGAGCGGCCATGATGGCCCCGGACTATACCTGGTGGCACGGCTTCTACGAGCTCAAGAAACGCTTCGTGGACTTCTTCCGCGAGGCGGACGAGCTCATCTCCCGCAACCAGAAGGCTTACAAGGCCCCCGCCTACCCCGGCGCCACGGGCTCTACGGTGAAACCGCCCCAGGTGTTCAAGCAAAAGTGAGAAGATAGTAGGGGCTGTTTATAAAAAAATCGTTATGAGATGGGGCGAAAACGCCAGGGGCAAGGAAGCGGGTGGAAAAGGGACGCAGGCGTGATGTCGCCACGTCGAGGACTTTTTTCACTTGATGACGACGCCACTGGCGTTTGCAGCCCATCGCAATAGAAGCTCTTCCCCTCTTGCTCAAACCCTCGGTTTCTCCTCCCGAAACCATCCCAAA
>JBFMHL010000196.1:0-14890 GCA_040753055.1 Thermodesulfobacteriota bacterium
GGGAAAAGAAGACGGCCAGGCACCCTGACCGGAGGCTTCGCCATGAACGGAATTTCCCTGACCGAGGAGCAGCAGGCGATACTCGGCGGCGTCAGCGGACCGGCCACCGCCCTCGCCCTGCGCACCGTGGTGGAGTACGGGCGCGCCTTCGGGGCGCGCCGCCTGGTCCCCATCAAGAGCGCGCACCTGGCCGGCAGCCTGGGGACCTTCCTCTACAAGGCCTACTATGAAGTCCTAAAACGCCTGGTGGACGAAGGGGCCTCGGTCCGCGTGCCCACCACCGTGAATCCCCGCCCGGGCCATGACCTAAACCTCATCAACCGGGTGGTGTTCATGCTCCAGAAGACCCTGGAAGACTCCTTCCAGAAGCTGGGCGTCACCCCCAACTACTCCTGCGTGTGCTACGAGGGCGCCAACGTGCCCGGCATCGGCGACGTGCTGGGCTGGGCCGAGTCCTCCGCCGTCCAGTACGCCAACTCCGTCCTGGGGGCCCGGGTCAACCGCAACTCCGTGCTGGTGGACCTCTGCTCCGCCGTCACGGGCCTCACCCCCGAGTATGGCTATCTCCTGGATGAAAACCGCCGCGCGCGCCTCCTGGTCAAGCTGGCGGTAAAAACCATGGACGCCCCGGCCCTGGGCTTCGTGCTGGGCAAAAAGGCCGTGAACCGCGTCCCCGTGCTCACCCACCACCCCTTCACCCAGTCGGAGCTCAAAAACATGGGCGCGGCCATGGCCGCTTCCGGTGCGGTGGCCCTCTTCCACGTGGAAGGCCTGACCCCCGAGGCCCCGGACCTGCGCCACGTCCTGGACGACGCCTCCCCCGAGACCGTCACCATCACCCAGGAAGACCTGGACGGCCTGCGGGCCAAAAGCGCCGCGCCCCCCGGCCTGGTGGTCTTCGGCTGCCCCCACGCCAGCCTCGCCGAGGCAAAGGCCCTGGCCCAACGCTTCTCGGGCAAAAAGGTGCGCTGCCGCACCTGGCTCTGCATCTCCCCCGAAGCGGGCGAAAAATTTGCTCAAACCCCCGAGCACGAGGCGCTCGCCAAAGCCGGCGTGGAGATCCACAACTTCTGTCCCCTGGCCGCACTCACCCTGCGCGTGGGGCGCGGCGCAGTCCTTTCTTGCTCGGCCAAGCTCTATTATTATCTGGCCGGGAGCCTCTACGGAACCACTGACGACTGCCTGGCCGCCTGCGGGGCCTGAAAAAAGGAAAAGGCAAAAGATTCCGCGGGGGAAGCCATGCAGGCAATTGCCATTGCCGGATGATCACGCGAGGAACGCCATGAAAACGCTCGCCGGAAAACCTGTGCTGGGTGGCAAAGGCTCGGGGCCCGCCCTGGTTTCCATCACTCCCATCAACTTCACCGCCGCCTTCTCCAAGCCCCAGAACATCCTGCCGGGCCGGCACTCGGAGATCCGCGACCGGCATCACGAGCTGTTCGGGAAAAAGATCGCCGGCACGGTGCTGGTCTTCCCCGCGGCCGTGGGCTCCACCTACACCGGAATGATGCTCCTGGACCTCATGTACCGGGGGCAAGCCCCTGTGGCCATGATCGTCCAGAAGGCCGACTCGCTTTTGGTTTCCGGCCCCGTGCTGGCCGAGGTCTGGTTCTCCCGCGGCATCCCCGTAGTCCAGTACGAAAACCCCGACCTCTTCAGCCTCATCAAGACCGGCGACCGCGTGGCCGTGGATGGCGACAAGGGAACCATCACCATCGAGGCAAAATAGGAGAGCAGCCGAAAAAGCATCCCCTAGCCTGACCCCAGCAAGCCCGTCCCGGCGGAAAAACGCCGCCCGCTTCCGGGCCTCGCGGCCCGGCAAATGCCATACAAATACGCCCCGCAAAGGAGCACTCCATGAAGGCCGACCGGAAAGCATACCCAGAAAAAGCCCAGGCCCTGCGCTGCATGACCGCCGTTGAGCTTCTCCGCTTCTTCGGAGGCCTGGAGCCGCCCGACTTCTCCGAGATGGACGGCGAGTACGAGGCCACCCTCCTCAACCAGGGCTCCGACTGGACAGGAACGGCCCACCTCTCCTTTTTGAACGGCCCCCTCCACGGCTTCTGGCTGGGCAAGGCCTTCACCCCCGCTTCCCGAAACGACGGCCACGGCTACAACATGTTCTTCCGTTCAGGCCAGGTCCGCCGCCATTACCGCATGAGCACCACCATCACCGCCTCGCGCTTCGACGGAAAACCCGCCTTCCGCCTCCTCTACTCCGACTACAACTCCCTCTGCGGCTACGTCCGCATGATAGACGAGGTCCGCCGCGTGGACGAGGGACTCTACCTGGGAATCGGCGCCTACGGCATCATCCGCAAAACCCCCCTGCCCTTCATCCTGCGCGGCCCCATCGGCCCCTTCCTCGGCTCGGACAAGGAGGAAAAGTGGCCGTTCAAACGGCTACTCTAACGGGAGCGGAAAGCATTTCCACAGGCTTTCGTGCTGAAGGAAGGCCTGGCGGCAAGTCTGCAGCCTCCCTGCAGGATTACATGATAAAAAAATACCTGTTGCTTCCCGACCTATCGAAAAGGGAGACGGATACGCAACGGAAGTAGAAGCTGTTTCATAACCCCATCTGCCCCCCGGGTCGGTGTTCCGAGGTTTTGCAACAGCTTCTGCCAAGAACGATGTTTTCCCCGGCGTGAAAATCTTTTTTTTATGGCCCTTCCGGGCCACCTGAGACCGCTCGCGGATTCCGATAGAAATCTCTTGTCTTTCCGGGCTGAAGCTCGTAGTTTCATCATACTCTCCCTGATACATGCACGATGCGGCGGCGGGAGGCGCGCGCTCCTTCATAACAGCAGGAACGCAGGCCCGACACCCTCCGCGCATCTGCCGCACGCCGAACCCACAGGAAGGAATGATGAAAAATGGCCAGAAAAGTCGAAGAGCTGTGTACCGGATTCCTCATCGTGCTACTTCTCTTCTCGGGCTGCAGCATTCCCAATAACAACCAGGCCCTCATGGGCGCCGACCGCCCCCGGAGCTGGGCCACGCCCATGGTCCTTCCCGGCGTGCCCAACTTCTGGAAGGTGACGCAGGACCTCTACCGGGGCGGCCAGCCCGACAAGGAAGGGATGCTGGGGCTGGAGAAGATGGGCATCAAGACCATCATCAACCTGCGCTCCTTCCACTCGGACCGCAGCATGATCTACGGCACCAAGCTGGGCTACGAGCACATGTACGTGAAGAACTGGTGCGTGGAGGAGAAAGAGGTGGTCCGCTTCCTCCAGCTGGCCACGGACAAGAACCGGACCCCGGTGTTCGTGCACTGCTGGCATGGTTCGGACCGGACCGGGACCATGGTGGCCATCTACCGCATCGCCGTCCAGGGATGGACCAAGGAGGAAGCCCTGCGGGAGATGACCGAGGGGGGCTATGGCTTCCATGAAACATGGCGGAACCTCGTGGACTATGTCAACGGCCTGGACATCAACCGCATCAAGGCTGAGGCCGGCCTTTTGGAAACCCGGCCGCAGGCCCAGTCGGCGGTTGAAAAACAGGGTTCCGCAGTTACCGGGGCCCCGGCAACGCCGTCCGCCGGAGCCGTGGCCCCCATGTGGCGTGCGCCGTCCAAGGCGCGGGTCCTGGCCATCGGGGCCGGGGAGTTCGAGGACTCGGCCATCCCCGCCCTTCCGGGCGCCGGGGAAGACGCCTTTCTGGTGAAGGAGTTCGCGCTGCAGGCCGGCGTGCCCGAAGCCAACATCACCTGCGTCACGGGAAAGGGCGCGGGCCGCGCCAATATCTCCGACGCCATCGTCAAGCTGCGCATGGCCACCTCCGATCCTTCCGAAACCGCGGTCCTGTATTTCTCCGGCCACGGGGCTCCCGTCATCAAGGACGGAAAGATCGTGGACGCCGTTCTGGTGCCGTACGACGCCCGGGAGGGCAGCATGGAATACACGGGCTTGCGGGTGTCCTCCCTTGCGGACATGATCTCCGGGGCCCAGGGCAAGTGGATCGTGGTCCTGGACGCCTGCTTCACGGGCAAGGGGGAACGGAGCGTGCCGCCGGCCAACGTCAAGGGGATCACCGTGGTTCCCAAGGGCTTCAACCCCGTGCCCGGCCAGGCGGAGAGCGCATGGTGGCTCACCTCCACCAGCGGCGACAGCTATGCCAACCAGCTGCCGGAAACGAGCCAGGGGCTTTTCACGTTCTACTTCCTGGAGGCCCTGAGCGGGGCCGAGGGTGTGGACGCCAACGGGGACGGGCTCATCAGCCTGGCCGAAGCCTTTGGCTGGACCCGGAAGAATGTCCTGGCCATTTCGCAAAAGAACCTGGGCCGCCCCCAGCAGCCCGAGATGTCCGGCCAGGGGGATATCATTCTCACCATCCCCGCGGCCCGATAGCGGCCTGCTGCGGGATCGGGAGCCTGGGGAAGTTAAATTATTAGAGGCTATCTCAAAAATACTAAAGAAAGGCTCGTTGCGGGGGAGGGGGGAAAACCCCTTTTGAGAAAGCTGGATTATCCTTACCCCGAGGCGGCTGCGCCGCCCGGGGACCCCTTTCCCCCCTCCCCCGCACCCCTTCCCCCTTTTCCTCAAAACTTTTTGAAGCAGACCCAAAGGCTGCTATTCGAGGCTTGCAGCCCATAATAACTGTAAAATCGTTCTCTCTGGGAAAGCAAATTGTATTCAAAAAGTAAAAGTTCTCCATAGAAAAACTATTTTGAGATGAGTTCGAGCTATTGTTCCCGTTTGGCTGATAACTATTCCCTGACGAGGGGACGGTGAGGGGTGGCGGAGAGGGGTGTCGGACGGTTCCCTACAAGGCGGGGGACTCGCCCGGGAGAAGCAGTCCGCAACGTTTGTATAGGAGGAATGTCCGTGTCGGTTCCGGTGCTGATACTGTTGTTCGTCGTCGGTCTTTTCCTGCTGCTGACCCTCTTCAACACGCTTTTCACCGTGCACCAGCAGACGGCGGCTGCGGTCCAGCGGTTCGGAAAGTTCGTCCGCGTGGCGAACGCGGGCCTCAACGTGAAGATTCCGTGGATCGATTGGGTCGCCGGGCATGTCAACCTGCGCGTCCAGCAGCTCGACGTAAAGGTGGAGACGAAGACCGAGGACAACGTATTCGTCCAGACCGTCGTTTCGGTCCAGTACTTCGTGCAGCCGGACAAGGTGTACGAGGCGTTCTACAAGCTCGACAATCCGGCCACGCAGATAACCGCCTTCGTATTCGACGTGGTTCGCGCCCGCGTTCCCAAGATCAAGCTGGATGACGTCTTCGACAAGAAAGACGAGATCGCGGACGCGGTGAAGAACGAGCTCTCCCAGACGATGGACGACTTCGGGTACGGCATAGTGAAAGCGCTGGTGACCGACATTGACCCGGACAGGAAGGTGAAGGAGTCCATGAACGAGATCAACGCCGCGCAGCGGCTTCGCATCGCGGCGAACGAAAAGGGCGAGGCCGAGCGCATCCTCAAGGTGAAGTCCGCCGAGGCCGAGGCCCAGAGCAAGGCGCTCCAGGGCAAAGGCATCGCCGACCAGCGCAAGGCTATCGTGGACGGCCTCCGGGAGTCGGTCAGCGAGTTCCGGGAGAGCGTGCCGGGCGCCACGGCCCAGGACGTGATGAACCTCGTGCTGATGACGCAGTACTTCGATACCCTGAAGGAGCTCGGGGCCTCTTCGCGGACCAACACGGTCCTCATCCCGCACTCGCCGGGCATGCTGTCCGACCTTTCCGCCCAGCTCAGGAACGCGATGGTCACCGCCGACTGCATGAAGGTGAACAGGGGCGGGGACAAGGAACCCTGACCCGGGAGCGGCAAGGGGTCATGCGGTTCCGCTTAAAGGGGGGGGGGATTGCGGCGGAGGTCGGGTGGTTCCAGGTGCCAGGCCGGGCTCACCCGACCTCAACTCTCGAATAAGTGGTTGTTCCACATTCGAGTGCATGACAACACTAACTACGCATTAGACGATCATTCATTATTCATTGGCGGGTGAGCCCTCACTCCGCTCAGAACCACCCGACCTATGCTGCTGCCATGCAGGAATAGGACACGCCCGGCGGGCGGCTTTCCGGACCTGCGGCGCCCGAAGCGAAAAACGGGGGAAAGACCGATGGAAAAGGTTCTGCTTACTGGCTTCGGACCCTATGGCAACACCCCTGTCAACCCGGCCCAACAGGTCGCCCGGGCTCTGGACGGAGCCACGGTGGGCCGGGCGAGCATCGTAAGCCGCATCGTGCCCAACGTCTTTTTCAAGTCCGTGGAGGCGGTGGTGCAGGCCACCCGGGAGGTCGAGCCCCGGATGATCGTCATGCTCGGGGAGTACAGCGGCCGGAGCATGATCACGGTGGAGCGCCTCGCCCAGAACCTGAACGACGGCTCCCGGTACGGCCTGGCCGACAATGACGGAGTCGTCCTGCAGGGCCGGCTCACGGCCCCGGACGGCCCCGTCGCCTACCTCTCCACCCTGCCCGTCCGGGCCATGGTCCGCGCCATGCGCGACGACGGCATACCCGCGGACATCTCCGACGCGGCCGGCACCTTCGTCTGCAACCACCTCATGTACGGGGTGCTCCACCACCTGGCCGTGAACGGGCTGGCCATTCCCGCGGGCTGGGTTCACCTCCCCGCCTTGCCCCAGGTGGCCGCGCGCGAGGAAAACCTCGGCATGCCCAGCATGTCCGTGGAAACGTCCGCGGCCGGCGTGGCGGCGGGCATCCGGGCCGCGCTCACGCATCCCCAAGACATTGACGAGCCCATCCGCTCCCTTCTGCAGATATAAGGCCGTTCGGCACGCAACCCATGTGGGTTGCGCACCCGGAACCCGGCGCGCGGAAGAGCGCACCGGGTGCTCCCGGCCAGCCCTCTACTGCGCGGCAGAGCCGTCGTAGTACAGCACGATGGGGGAGTTGGGGCCGGCCTGCGACAGGTTGACGGTGTGGCTGCCTTCGATGGTGCAGGGCACGGACACCGGCCCGCCCGCGCCCGCGGAACCGGTTGCCCAGGAGATCTTGTTGAGGCACCTGCCGGAATCCACATTGACCGTGACGGTCACCGGCTGCGCGTATGCCGGAGGATACGCCAACGGGGGAACCTGTATCTGGGCGATGACGCCATGATACACGGTGCTCTGATCGGACCCGTTCACAAGCTTCGTCCCGTAGGAGAACTGAACGAGCTGGTTCGCGTACATCTGGGTGATGTTGTTATGCTCCAGGTTGAAGGTAAGCGTGACGGAGCCGGCCATGGCCGCGCCGGAGAAAACAAAAATCCACAAGCATGCCCAGAGGATGATCTTCTTCATGTCGCGTACCCTTTCCATGATGCTGCGCTTTACCGGCCCTGCTACTGCGGCCAGACAGAGCCGTCCCAGTACAACTTGATGTAGGATGCCGTGGTTGCCTGGGACAGGGCCGCGGTGTGGGTGCCCTCATTGGTGCAGGGGATCTTTGCCGGTCCGCCGCCGCCGTTCGGGAGCGCAGTCCACGTGATTTGGTTGATGCACCTGCCGGGTACCAGGTCGATCGTGGCGGTCACCGGCTGTACATACTGGGGGGGAAACGATAGCGGAGGGACCTTGATTTCTGCGATAGCACCGTAATCTTTCTGACTCGTCCCGTCATACAAGGTCGTAGAATACGAAAACTGAACGGTCTTGTTTGCATAGAACAGGTAGATATTGTCATGCGCCAGATCGAAAGTGATGGTAACGGAGCCGGCCATGGCCGGGCCTGCGAGCAATAGGAACAAAATGCATGACCCGAGGAGGATCTTTTTCATGCGGTGCGCCCTTTCTATGGCAACTGGTCCGAGCAGGCCGCCGGCAATCCTGCCTGCGGGCAGGGGCAGCATTTTCCTTTGTTTGAACGATTCCCGGGCCGCGAAACCCGGCGATAGCATTCCCGGCCCTACCGCCGGCCACAGGGAATCGAGACTGTATTTTCTGTATTTGGAGCTGGTTGGAGCCTACTTCTTCCCCGGGATCAATGTCAATATCGCGAAGCTGCGGCCCGGGCCTTCCCATGAGGCCGGCGCGGGTGGCTCGGATGCAAGGAAAACCACCGCCGCCGGTACGAGAACGTACGGCGGCCGGGGCATGGCACGGCAGATGGGCCGAACGGGGCCGCCCCGAAGGGCGTAACAAGGCTTTCATCCCGGGGAAAACAGGGTTTTTGGCAGGAATGTCCAACTGGGGGGGGTTTTGGCCCGTTTTTACAATAACTCCATCACGGGTTCAGGGTCGTTTCCGTCACCTCACATCGCTCGTCGCAACCAGGTTCACCCCCGTGTCCCGCAGGTTCTTCAGCACGATATCCCCGGTCTTGAGCTTCTTCTTGACCACGGCTTTGTTGATCTCTTCCATGAACAGGAAGATCTCCTTCAACGGGACCTCGCCGTCCGTCTTCACGGAAACCCGGGGGAACTCCTTGAACACGGTCTTCACCGTGCTGGTGATGCTGCGCATGGGGTTCTGGTACTCCTGGATGGCGTAGGCCTTGCCCTTCTTGCAGGTGTTCCCCGTGACCTCGTAACCCTCCGCACCCTCGAAGAGCTCCAGGCTGCAGCCCTGGGGGCAGGTGATGCAGGTAAGGGTAGCCAACTTCTTCCTGTTGTCGGTCACAGCCGCTTGCTTTGCCATCTGCCCGCTCCTGCCGCTTTTAGAAGCTATCTCAAAAATAAAAAGGCAAGGGAATTCGCGGGGGAGGGGTGAAAACCCCTTTTGAAAAAGCTGGATTTTCCCCGCTGCCCCGCACACCCTCCCCTCTTTCCGCAAAACTTTTTAAACTAGAAGCTGTTTCATAACCTCGGATCACGTTTCAGGGCAAGGCGCGGGCCGACGAAAAAGCGGAGCATACGGCTTGTATGTGAGCATTTTGAGAAGGTCCGGAACACCGCCCTGGGGCGTCAGATGAGGTTATGAAACAGCTTCTAGGTGAAAAGGCAGCCATTCGAGGTTTAGTGCCTATAATAACGCCAAAAATCTCTTTCGCCGGGAAAGGAAATAGTATTTAAAAATCTAATAGGCCCCATAGAGAAATTATTTTAAGGTGAGCTCTATCTGGAAAAAAATAGCCATCAAGAACCGAGGCTCCCCCCAAGAGCCTTTGTTCCCGTTATCGTGTCCCTTTCAATTCGATGCCGACTTCCCGGGTGCCCGGCGGGACCTTGGACAAATCCAGGCTCACCCGCTCCATCTCCGGCGGCTTGATGATCCGGTACTTTTCGGTCAGGTGCTCCGTCCCGTCGGAAAATACCCGGAGGACCGCCTTCTTGTAGATCCGGTTGCTCCGGAAGTAGATGGTGGCCTGGTTTCCGGTGGATAGGTCCAGCTGCTGGGGCACCACGTACATCAGGTCGCCGGACATCTTCAATGGGATCAGCTCCCTCTTCCGGTCGCGGCTCTTGGCGTACCGGGCCGCGTGGGTCCCGGCAATCTCCCCGCTCTCGGACACGTAGTCCACCAGGTCGTTCACGTGCAGGCAGTTGCCGCAGGAGAACATGCCGTCCACCAGGGTCATCATGTTCTGGTCCACGCAGGGCCCCCGGGTCTTGCCGTCCATGGCCACGCGCATGGGCTCGATGATATCGTTCTCCGGGATCAGGCCCACGGAGAGGATCAGGGCGTCGCACTCGATGTATCGCTCCGTCCCCGGCACCGGCCGGAAGTCCTTGACCTGGCTCACGGTGACCCCTTCCACCCGGTTCTTTCCGTGGACCTTGGTCACGGTCGTGGAGAGGTGCAGAGGGATCCGGTAGTCCTCCAGGCACTGGACGATGTTCCGCGTCAGGCCCGACGGCTCGGGCAGGACCTCGTAGACTCCCTCCACCTCCGCCCCTTCCAGGGTCAACCGCCGCGCCATGATGAGCCCGATGTCCCCGGAGCCCAGGATGACGCACCTCTTGGTGGGCATGTAGCCCTGGATGTTGATGAGGTACTGGGCCAAGCCGGCATTGATGACGCCCGCCGGACGCTCGCCGTGGATGAAGATCTGCTTAGACGTCCTCTCCCGGCAGCCCATGGCCAGCACGATGGCCGCCGAAGAAAGGGAGAAGACCGACTCCGTGCTGTTCACCAGGGTCAGGGTAAAGTCGTCCCCCTGCTTTTTGAGCTCCACCAGGAAGGAGTTTAGAAACACCGGGATGTCCCGCTCCTCCACCATCTGGATGAAGCGGCCGGCGTACTCGGGCCCGGTGAGCTTTTCCTCGAACTTGACCAGACCGAAGCCGTCGTGGATGCATTGCTTCAGAATGCCGCCCAGGCGCTCTTCCCGCTCGATGATGCACACCCTGGCGCCGCTGTCGTGGGCGGACACCGCCGCGGCCATGCCGGCCGGCCCGCCGCCGATAACGATCACGTCCCATTTCTTGTCCTGAGACAATGGTTTACCTCTACGCGGTTTTCTTGATTTTCTTGTTGGAGTAATCAACGTGGCCCTTGGTTTCCTCCAGGAGGATTTCGGAGTTCTCCCCCTTCTTTTTGATCTCCAGCATGCTGACGTCCATCTCCTTGGACATGATCTCCAGGACCCTGGGCGTGCAGAACCCTCCCTGGCACCTTCCGGCGCCGACGCGGGCGCGCCTTTTCAGCCCGTCCAGGGTGGTGGCGGGCACCGGCGAGTGCAGGGCGTCTATGACCTCGCCCTCGGAGATCTCCTCACAGCGGCACACGATGCGGCCGTAGGCCGGGTTCTTCCGGATGAGCTCGGCCCGCGTCTTCAGGTCCAGCCCCTTGAGCTCCGGGTTGGCCTTGCGCACCGGGTTGAACCTTTCGTTCCGCTTTACGTCCATCTTCTTCTTCAGCAGGCCTGTCACGATCCCGGCCACGTCCTCGGCGATGGCCGGCGCGGAAGCCAGCCCCGGCGACTGGATCCCGGCCACGTGGACCAGGTTTTCCACCGTCTCGGAGGCCTCGATGACGAAGTCCTCCTCATAGGTGCAGGCTCGTATCCCGGCGAAGTAGGTGATGATGTCCGCCTTGGAGAGCTTCGTGTTCAGGTGCAGGTGCACCATGATCTGCTCGATGTCCTCGGGCCGGGTGGAGTACTCCTCCCGGAACGGGGTCTCATAGGCGTTGGGTCCCACCAGCAGGTTGCCCTCGGGAGTGGTGATGAGCCCCCCGCCCTTGGTGTGCTTGTTGCCCCCCACCAGGGGCGGCATGGCCATGATGATGGGCTGGTACTGGCCGGTCTTGAGGTCCAGGATGGCGTCCACGCCCTTCCTGCCGTGGAGCGAGAAGAAGCGGTCGTCGGCATGGGCCGCGATTTTGTCCGACCAGATGCCGGCGGCGTTGACCACGATGCCTGCGGAAAGGTCGCCCCGGTTGGTTTTGATTTTGATTATTTTCCCGTGCTCCCGGTCGAAGCCGGAAACCACGGTGTGGAAGAAGACCTGGGCGCCGTTTGTAACGGCGTTCTCGGCAAAGGCGATGGTCAGCTTGAAGGGGGACAGGATGCCCGCGGACGGCAGGAAGAAGCCGCCGAAGTGCTTGGGAACGACGTTGGGCACCATCGCGTTCACTTGGGTCTGGCTTACGAAGCGATACTCGGAAAGTCCGTTCTTGCGCGCCCGGGCGATGAGGATGGGCACGGCCAGCCTGTAGAGGGGATGGCCGAAGAGGATCATGGACCCGGGCCGCTTGAAGTCCACGCCCAGTTCCTTGCACACCTGGGTATAGGCAGCGTTGCCCCGGACGTTGTAATGGGCCTTCTTGGTGCCCGGCGAGGCCGCGAACCCGTCGTGGATCATGCCGTCGTTGCGGCTGGAGGCGTGCCGGGCGACGTCCTCCTCCTTTTCCAGCAGGGCGACCTTCAGGTCGAAGCGGGCCAGCTCCCGGATGATGGCGCAGCCCGTCACGCCCCCGCCGATGACCACGACGTCGAAATGCCTGCCTTCCAAGGCCTTGTCCCGAACCTGGGGGACGGACATGGCGTCGGTCACGCTGCCCGGCACCTCGATGTCGTTCACGACTCCCTTGTAGCCCTTGCGCGCGGCGGCGTAGCCGGCCTTGATCTTGTCCTCCCAGGTCTTGACCTGCCCCGAGAGGACGATGCTCTTGCGCCACTCCTGGGCGCTCACCCCGCCGAACCCCGCTTTTTTCAGGGCCTTGACCACGTTTTTCAAATTTTTGCTCATGACTCGATGAAGTTCATTCGGGTTCGGCACCGCAGTGCATGAAAAGGCCCGCATCTCCCGGCGGGCGGTCCCCAAGGCCGGTGCAAACGCGCATATCTCCCCGCAACACCCGGCCCATGCCCTCGGGTAGTCGAAAAGGATTCTGCAGCGGATTGTGCCCGGTCGCTTTCCATTCTGTCTAATCAATGGGTCCCTGGCTTGTCAACAAGAGTCCCGGGAGACCCGATCCCGGGCAGGCATTATCTAGTCCTGACTATTTCCGGCGTGCTCAGGCTGACATCAGCCCTTCTTTTGCCGGTAGTGTGCGATACGGCTGTCCCAGTACTTGTTGGCCTGCTCCAGGTAGAGGTCTCCCGGCAAAAAGGGCTGGTCCAACTTTTTCGCCAGAGCCTCCGAGACCTTCCCGTTCTCCACCACTTCCCGGGCCGCCTGGCGGACCTGCTGCTTGTAGTCATCCAGAAGGGACCCGAGCCCCACCTTGTCGGCCAGCTTCAGCAGGACCGCCTGGCTCTTGTAAATTTCAAAAGCCACATCCGAGTAGAGATCCTGGACGATGCGCCGGAAGTACTGGCTGACGAACGCGCAGCAGGCCTGCTCCGGAAAGCCTCCGGTTGCGATCACGCCGAAGCGGGGGAACTTCTCGTGGTTTTTCACGTGTCCGGTGACTCCGTTTTCCATCTTGACCAGGTGCGGGTCTATGACGGGGATGATCCGGTCCAGGAAGGTTTTCATTACCCCATTCACGTTGTGGACGTAGACCGGGGTGGCCATGACCGCCAGGTCGGACTGCATGAAGAGGTCCAGGAGCCCGGCCATGTCGTCTTTTAAAACGCATTTCCCCGGCGTCTTGGTCCAGCACTTGGTGCAGGCCATGCATTCGTGGATGTCCCTTTCCGCCAGGAAGATCACTTCCGCCTGGGCCCCGGCCTCTATCGCGCCCTTCACGAACTCCTCCACGATCACGTAGGTGTTGCCCTGGGCCTTGTGGATGCTGCTGTAGAACACGGTGATTTTCATGACGAACCGCCTTTGGAATCGGGGAAAATGCTGTTGAAGGGCGCCCCGCCGCCGGGGAAGCCGCCCCTTTCGTAGAATTTATCTCAAAGATGTCTGTCTACTGGTCCTGTTGAAGCTCCAATCTATTTGCTTTTCCGATGGAAGACGACTTTTACCTTCAGCTTGTGCAGCAAACACAAAGCAACCATCCTTGGGTGCGCTCTAAAAAGTTTTACAGAAAAGGGGGAGAGGGTCCGGGGGAGGGGGAAAAAGCCGCTCTTTTCAAAAGGGGTTTTTCCCCTTCCCCCGCAAAATCCTTTTCATTTATATCGTTGAGATAGCTTCTAGTTTCTTAGCATAGCCCGCGGGCCGGAGCTTGACAAGCCCGGCCCGCGGGCGGCTTCCCGGGGAAAAAAGGGATCATCTGGTGTGCTTGCTGCCCCCCGAGGTACGGGCCGGGGCGGGAGAGCTTCCGGTGCCGCGGGCAGGCGCGGCGAGCGACGGGGAAGTTTCCCGCTTGCGGCCCCGCCCTCCCCAAGTTATGCTTTTTTCTTTGGGGGGAAGTTGGGGGAGTTTCCTTTTCCCGAAAGGGAAGGGCCCCAGAATCTTTCACGCGCAATTTGACTTCGAGGCCTTATGAAAGACATCGTGAAGGACCTGGAATGCGAGCAGGATGCGTTGGACGCGATGGTATCCGGCCTTTCCCAGGAGGACTGGGACCGGGTGACGCCCTTTTACGGGTGGACCGTCCGGGACGAGGTCACCCACTTGGCTTTCTTCGATCTGGCGGGACGCTTGGCGGCTACCGACAAGGATGCCTTCGACGCCCAGACACGGGAGCTTTTCGAGGGGATCGCGGACGAGGACGGGCTGCACGGGAAGGTGCTTGCCAAGGGCCGCGGAAAGACCAAGGAGCAGATCCTTGGTTGGTGGCGGGAGGAACGGGCTGCCATGAACCGCGCCCTGGCGGCGCTCGGCCCCAAGGACAGGCTGCCCTGGTACGGGCCCACCATGAGCGCGCGGTCCTTTGCCACGGCCCGGCTCATGGAGACCTGGGCGCACGGCCAGGACGTGGCGGACGCATTGCAAATCGCCCGGCCCGCCACCGGCCGCCTGATCCACGTGGCGCACATCGGGTTCATCACCTTCGGATGGAGCTTCGCCAACCGCGGACTGGAAGTTCCGGCCGAAGCCATACGGCTGGATCTCACCGGCCCCTCGGGGGAAGCCTGGGTCTTCGGACCTGAGCAAAGCGGCAACGTGGTGGAGGGTACGGCTTTGGATTTCTGCCTGGTGGCCACCCAGAGAAGGAACCTTGCCGACACGAAACTTTTGGTAAGGGGAGATGTAGCCGAGCGTTGGATGCGGATCGCCCAGACCTTTGCCGGCCCGCCCGCCGACGGACCTGCGCCGGGGCGGAGGGGGGCGTAGACAAGGAGCAGCCGGTGGCCGGGGGGAGGGAACGCCGGAGTTTCCGGTGCCACCCCTCCCGTACCGCGGCCGCAGTTCTCCCCGCCCGGTCCAAGCCGCGGCCTCGGTTGTTATTTTTCCTGCAGCAGCAAGCTTTTTGATACCGGAAAAGGTCGTCCCGGGGGGCAAGCGGCCCCGGCAACGGCTTTTGGGAAGGCGGGGTTCGGGGGGAGGCCCTTCTCTCGGAAGAAAGAAAGGCCTCCCCCCGTTTAGAGCGGTTGTCAGAATAAATGTCGGATTGAAGTGGTCTTTTTTACTTCCTCCGATTTTTCGATCACGTCCAGGATTGCCTGGTCGAGTCTTTGGATGAGGGCCTCCCGGTTTCGGCAGACATGA
>JBFMHL010000197.1:0-9990 GCA_040753055.1 Thermodesulfobacteriota bacterium
GGCTGGTTCAGAAAGCTTTGCGGAAAGGGGGGAGGGGGTGCGGGGGAGGGGGGGAAAGCCAGCTTTTTCAAAAGGGGTTTTCCCCCCTCCCCCGCAAAAAACCGTTGCCTTTTTATTTTTGAGATAGCTCCTACTCGATTTCCCTCTGTAGATCCCGGAAGCGCGCCAGGAGCCTGCGGCGGTTTTCCTCGCCTTCGGTGGCGTTTTGCAGGCGTTCGGGCAGCAGGTCCTTTTCCGAGCACTCCATGATGGCGGCGATGGTCTGCAGCTCCTTTTCGGCCGACTCGAAGGAGGGGAGGAAGTTCTCCAGCGCGGCCGCCAGGTGCTCCCTTGTCACGGCCTCGCATTGGGCAAGGAGAGCCAGCCTGCGGGCGCGGGTGACCACGCCCTCGATGTCCGCTCCGGAGAGCGGGGCGGAGGGAGCGAGCCCCGAGGCGTCCTCCGGGGCGATGCCGAACCCGTTCTTGCGTGCCATGGCCAGGACCATCTCGCGGAAGTCCTCGGGCTTTTCCGGGCCGAAGAGCGGGATGTGGACCTCGCACCGGCCCTGGCGCTTGAGGTCAATGGGGAGAAGGTCCGGCCGGCAGGTGAGGAGGAACCACACGATGCGGCCGCGGAAGGAGGTGTCTCCCATCTGGGAGGCCAGTGCGCCGAAGACCCGGGCCGAGGTGCCCGAGTCGCCCTCGGCGTCCCGGTCGCCCAGCATGGCGTCGGCCTCGTCAATGATGACGGCCAGCGGGCCCATGGATTTGAGCACGGTGAGGATGCGCTCCAGGTTGGACTCGGTTTCGCCCACATACTTGGAGCGGAAGTTCCTGAGCTTTAAGCAGGGAAGGCCCACGGACCCGGCGTAGCACTCGGCCAGGTAGGTCTTTCCGGTGCCCACGGGGCCGCAGATGAGGTAGCCCATGGGCGCTGCGGCGTAACGGCCGCCCAGGATCAGGCCCGCGTCGTTCTGCAGCCGTTTCTTCGCGGCCCCGTGGCCCACCACCGCGGAGAGGTCCCGCTTGGGGCTCACGAACTCCACCAGTCCGCCGCACTGGGACTCGATCATGCGCTTCTTGTGGGAGGAAAGCTCCCGGGCCGTGAGCGGCTTCTGGCCGTCCCCCTTTCGCACGAGCCCGGCCAGCTGCACCAGGGAAAGGCCCGCGGTCTGCTGGGCCACCGTCTGGACGGTGAGGCCGTCGGCAAGCGCCGGGCCCTGATCTCCGGCCAGGGACGCGATGTACTCCTTCCGCTCCTCGACTCGGGGAAAGGGCACGGAGATGCTGGCCGTGTGGGGGCTCTGGACGAGGGCGCGGTTTAGGTCCGAAAGCCTTTCCGAGATGAGGCAGAACGCGAAGGGGACCTTCTTGAAGTAAGGGCTGCGGGCCCAGGAGACCAGCGTGGCGATGCAGGAGGCGGCCTCGCCGGAGAGATAGGAAACCGAGCTTTCCGGAGCCATGAAATGGGCCTGGTCGAAGAGGATGGCCACCGAGGGCCGCTCTTTTTCCATGAGCAGGGCGTTTTCCAGGAAATGGTCCAGGGCTGCCAGGGCCTTGGCCGGGTTCCGTACGGTCCGCATGTGCTCCGGCGAGCCCAGGTGGCGGGACAAAAGCGCGTTCATGGCCGTGAGCCGCCGCGGCGAGGTGGAGAGGGCGCGGACGCCCCGCACCTGGTCCACCTGGATCACCAGGTCCCATTCCCCGAAGACCTGAGAGGCCAGGAACTCCGGCAGCATGAGGAAGCGCGGGCCTCCCTCGCCGGGGCAGAAGACCAGGTCGTCCACGTTCCCGGAGAGCAGGAACATCTGGGAAACGCCCGTCTTGTACAGGGCGGCCAGATCCCCGGCCCAGGAGGGAAGATTCATGCTTTCGGCCTTGGCTTCGGTGTCGCTCATGGGATAGTCCCCTCATGAATTATGAAAACAGCCCATACTCGATGAATTCGTAAAAAGTCCATCTGCGGCGTTGCGCTTCCTTTTTCGTCATTGCGGCGTACTCATCAGTACGCCTCATTCCTAAAAATTCGCGCGCCTTGCGTCTGGAGCTTTTTGCGAATTCATCTGATTTTAGGGTTTTTACGAAGCCGTCAGAGTTTCTTCGTCCGGTGGAAGCCGGTTCCGGCCGTCATTACGGACGGCAACTGCTGAAGCAGCCGTCCCGGGACACGCATCAAAAAGCTTCGAGGAAAAGGGGGCGGGGGCGGAGGAGAGGGGAAAGCCCTCTTTTTCTAAGGGGGGTGTCCCCCTTTCCCGCAAAATCCTGCTTCCTCTAAGTCCGTTTCCGGCCGTTTTGTACGGACAGGGCGAGCTCGCGGGTGAGCAGGGCGGGGGGCGCATCCGTCCTTTCCGCGAAGCCGGAGAAGACCTCCAGCTCGCTCATGAGCTTCTCCGCGCCCTCCGCGCTCTGGCTCACCACGTCAATCTCGGTGCTGATCTCGTCCGGGTCGTGGCCGGAGACGCCCATCTCGGCCAGGCTTGCGATCTTGGTGTGCAGGCGTTCCAGCTCGATCTCCAGGAACTCCAGGTTGGCGCGGGCCGACTCCATGGTGGCCAGCCGTTTTTCATAGGCGGAAAGGGTGTCGGAGAGGCTTTTTCGGTACTTGGCCCGCTGCTGCTCCTCGGCCTGCTCCCGGTCCATGTCGGCCAGGCGCTTCTCCACCTCGGCGATTTTCTGGCGCACCGCCTTCTCGTTCACGGTTTCGAAATACTGCTCCAGGGCGTTCTTGGCATAGAGGATCTTGAGCCAGACCCAGAGGAGCCGGTTTAGGGCCTGCTGCTGGAGCCGGGTGGCGGGATCGTCCGGGTCCTCGGTGACGCCCTGGACTTCGCGCCCGATGGCGTTCAGCTTGCGGCAAAGGTCTCTCAGCTCGACAAAGCGGGTCCGGTCGGCCCGGTCCAGGGCGGTGAGGATTCTTTCCAGGTCCTCCCCGGAGTTTTCCACCTGGCCCGGCCGGGCCTTGGCAAGGGCCCGGGCGTCCACGGCCTTCTGGAAGCGGGGATGGGAGGCAAGCCCCGCCAGGTAGACCACCTCGCCCGCCCCCACCAGAGGCAGCACCACGTCCGGCCGGCCGGAGATGAACCCGAACACCGTTCCGGCGGCCACGAACAAGAGGTTCCAGTGGTAGAGAAAGGCGTTTTTGAGGTAGCGGATCATGGAGTCCCTTGGTATTAAGAAACCACGGCCGAATTTGAAACAATTACAATCCTCTCTAATTTTTCAATCACTTCTGGATGAATTAAAGTATCAGGAACATATTTCGCTAAGATATGAAAGTTCGTTTTATTCATTAGATTATACTGTCCTAACTTTGAATAATATTTACGAAAGAGGCCATCCAAGAAGTGATCACTGACCTTGGTGTCATCAGACCATGGATCGCCGAGACCAACATCAATCATTGATATAGTCATTTCTTGAATCGAGTCTTGCATAGCCGCTATTCGTTTATCTTTGTCAGCTTTATCGAAGAGTTCTCCCATTGAGGTTCCTGGTTCTCTATGATTCTCAGCGAAAGAAAGCAGTGTTTCAGGAAAACATAAGTAATTTTCTATTTCCCTCTTTTCCCAAAATAATAATTGTACACCGCTAATCTCTATAGCGGGATTTTCTTGCCTATCAAGAAGTGCAATACCTATAAGATGAGGCGTTGCTTCTTTTAAGGCCCAGAAATGCTTCTTGATGTCTCCTATATAATTTCCAACATAGTGAATAAATGGTCTTTCAAGAGCATTAACGGCTTCTTGGAAATGGAGTCTTTTAGCAAACTCTAATAAGATTGATAGGTCAGTGGATCCTTCTAAATAAAGTACCCATCCTTTTTGCTCAGCTTGATAGTATTGATCAAATCCGAATTCAGCCAACGCTTTAATTAATTGGCTCCCTCTATCATTTATCCTGTGCGGTCTACCTACAAAAGCAATAACTACATTTCTTTGAGCCGCTTCGTTTAATAATACTTCTGAGTGGCTTGCAGCAATAATTTGGTTTCCATTTTCTTCTGCAACTTCTGTAAGAACCTGATATATTTGCCTTTGTCTAAGTATTTCTAAGTGCGCATCTGGTTCATCCAATAAAATCACTGCGCCTGGGTTAACATACATATAGGCAAGCAGGAGAAGTGTTTGTTGAAGGCCACGCCCTGAAGATGATATATCAAATGAGATGTTATCTTCTTGATATCTCATCGTTATTTCGCCTCGTTCCGCAACATAGTTTGGTTGGATCAGGGTTGAACCAAAGAGTGTTCTAATATACTGAACAACTTTTTCCCATTTATCTTGCTTCTCTTCACTTAAAATATAACATAAATTCCTTAATACTTCAGCTGTGCGCCCTTCGCCTATTAGTCTTGTAATTGCTCCTTCAGGCAATTTGGTCTCATTGGCAACCAAACCTGACATCGGAGGCAAAAAAGCGACTCTCGTGTTCTGTAGAAATTCAGGTATCTCCATGCGTTCTGAATTTTTTTCTTCTGATAATCTTAACGGTCTACAGTAAAATGATTCGTCATTAGCATAATCAAACTCCAAACCACATTTCCAATAGTTTCCACCTGCAACGCCTTCAACTACTACGTCCATCCGGACATTTGAAGTGACTTTTCTATTTTCTTCATTCTTGTCTGAATCTCGGACATGAAGCGATTTCCATAGGTCAATCGCGGAAGCTACTGGAATTGCTAATAAGTCTTTTCTATTGATTGTGACTCCACTCCTTTGTTGAGGTGTAGTCTTTCCCTTTCGTTTTTCAAGCCATCTGCGTAACCCCATATCCCAAAGGGCTAATGCCTGTAAGGCTGAACTCTTCCCTGAGTTATTGGGGCCGATGAAAACTACCGGGTTGCCCAATTCGATATCGGCGTCTTTAAATTTTTTAAAATTTCTAATGATTAGCCGAGTAAACATCGTATTCCCCTCTGGCGTATACCCACAGGTAGATTTCAATATATTGGATTTATTAAGACTTTTTAGTATCTTGCTGCCAATTCCTTAAGCTGTCCCGGATGCAGGCTTCGCAGTCGTGCCGGCCTCCTCCCTTCACGCAGAAGGAGGCGGCCTCGGGCAGCCACTTTCTTCCTCCCAGGGGGCACTCCTCCACGAACAGGATGAAGCGGGTGAGACGGTCCAAGATGGTGGGCGAGACCACGTGCTCCATCTTGCAGGCCGCGTCATCGGCCTCCGCCTCGTCCACGGAAAGCACCTTGACGAAAAAGTCCTTCAATGCCCGGTGGCGGAGCACCACACCGCGCGCGATCCTGCGTCCCGGGTCCGTGAGCGTGACAAGGTCGTAGGGGGCGTAGTTGATGAGCCCGCGCTCGGACAGGGCCCGGAGTGCCGCGGTGACGCTGGGAGCCTTGACCCCCATGCGGTCGGCCACGTCCTTGACCCGCGCCGCGCCCTTGTCCCGCTCGATGTGGAAGACGGCTTCCAGGTAGTCTTCCAGGCTTTCGGAAAGGTCTTTCATGCACATTTCCCCGGACCGTGCCTCAGCGGTCGCGGCGCGGCTCCATCACGATCTCGCCGTTGAGTCTCCTCTTCAAGACCCTGATGTGGCCCTCGGTTTCCCGGACCCGGGCTTCGAAGAGTTGTTGGGCCGTGACCCAGCCCTTGCCCGAGCCGACGGCCATGCACGCCTCCGCCTGAAAGCAGCTTGCGCCGCATTTCTTTATCTTTGCAAGATACTCCTCGTTCTGCTTGATCTCATCCCGCCATTTCATGCGTTGCTCGGGCGTGGTCTTGACCCGCGGTGTCTGGGTGGTCTTTTGCTGGGCGGTGTTTTTGCCGCGGGCGCCAGCCGGAGCCTTCTTGTCGCCTTCGTACTCCACGGTTTCGGCGTTCTGGAACTCGATCAGGGATTTGACCTCGCGGACCCGGGACTTCTCCACCTCGACGGGTGCGCCGAAGGAGTCGTAGACGATCTTGTCGCCCTCCTCGAAGTACTCCGACGTTTTTACGGACGTGCCGTCGGTGAGGAAGATCTCGTAGTTGTCCTCCGCCTGCGCCGGAACGGCGAAAAGGAGCACGGCGGCCGCAAGGCAGAGGAGCATCGGGCTTTTCCGGAGGATCGGCATGGCGCACCTCCCTGATCGGGCGGGGAATTGGGCACGGAGCTTCCGCGGTCTTCTCAGCGGATGACCCCTTCGGTTTTCATCTGTTCGATCTCGGCGTCGGTGTAGCCAAAGTCCCTCAGGACCGAATCCGTATGCTCTCCCATGCGGGGGCCGGCGCTGCGGGTCCCCACGCCGCCCTGGGAAAAATGGGCGGGGTATCCGGGAATCTTCACGCGCCCCATGCTGGGGTGCTCGAACTCCACCACATAGCCGTTCTCCAGCACCTGGGGGTCGCCGAGCACGTCGCCCACGGTCTGGACCGGTGCGAACATGAGCCCGTTTTCCACGAAGAGCTGCATCCACTCGTGGGAGGTCTTCCGGGCCATGACCTTGTCGAAGGTTTCGATGAGGTCGCGGCAGGGCCCCGGCCCGCCGTTGTCCCCGGAGAAACGGGCGTCTCCGCTCAGCTGCTCCTGGCCGGTGGCCTTGCAGAAGGCCTTCCAGTACTTGCTCTCCGGGTGGTGGACGCCGATGAGCCAGACCCCGTCCGCGCACTGGTAGCTGTTCCGGAGAGGGGAGTTTTCGTAACGGTCCCAGGATACGCCCGGGTCGCGGTCCAGGACTCCCTTCATGATGACGTTGGCATAGAGCAGCCAGAGGCCGGCCCCCAGCAGGGAGGTATGCACCTCCTGGCCCAGGCCGTGCCGCTCCCGGCAGAACAGGGCGGCCAGGATGGCGTGGCTCAAGCAGATGGCCGTGGCCTGGTCCAGGATGGCCAGGTGGATGAGGACCGGCATCCCCGCTCCGTGGAGGAACATCATTCCGGACCGGGCCTGCCCCATGGGGTCGAAGGCGCCCATGTCGGCAAAGGGGCCTTCCGGGCCGTAGCCCGAAACGTTGGCGTGGATGATGTTGGGTGCGATTTTCCGGATGCTCTCATAGTCCAGCTTAAGCTTCTCCTTGGTGGTCTTCCGCAGGTTGGTGAGGAACACGTCGGCGCGGGAAACCAGCCGCTCGAACACGGCGCGGCCCCGGGGGCTCTTGATGTCCAGCCAGATTCCCTTCTTGTTGCGGTTGGACACGTCGAACATGATGCTCTGGCCCGTGGAGGGGCAGGAGAGGTCCGTTTTCCCCACCTGGGTCCAGAAGCGCACCGGATCGCCCCCGGCGCTCTCGATCTTGATGACGTCCGCGCCCAGGTCGCCCAGGATGGCTGCTGCACCCGGCCCCGCGTGGAAGACTCCGTACTCGATGATGGTGACGCCCGCAAGCGGGCCTTTTGTTCCGTTTGAACGAGACATGAGGCAATCCCGGCTAAGAAAAAAAGGGGAGCGGGTTCCATACCCGTTTTCATCAACCTATAAACTTCAAAATTTTACACGGCTTTTGTCAAAAACAAAAGACCGGAAATCCATTTTCGGACTCGACGGGCAAGGGAGGGGCCTTGTCTGCGCTGGAATTCCCTTTGCAGCGGAGCCGTATTTTGCGCTATAATCAGTCGCTTCGAAATTTTCCCGCAAACGCCTTCCAAAAGGTCCGCCGCTCCCTTCTCCTTGATTTTCGAAGGAAGAAACGGGGGTCGAAGGAGTTGCTTTTCCTGCCTACGCTGCTTGTGGAAGGGGCGCACCGCCCAGAGCGTCCCGATGCCTTAAAAAAAAGCCCTCCGCTGCCGGGCGGAGCGCGGCATGCCCACCGGGGAGGGGGCGATGGCCGCTTTTTCGGGTCCGGGGATCATCCCCGGAGAACGCCGAACCGCGCCTATGTGTTTGGAAGGAGGAGGCCTTGAAAACGAAGCGAATTCTCACGTTTCTGAAAGTGGCGGCGGTCTGTGGCTTGGCCATGATCCTGCTTCCGTTCGGCAGCGGCCCTCCTTTGCCCCGGAGCCATCCGGCGGCGGACAGGATCACGCTCCACTCGCCCGGCCCCAAGCCTCCCTCACCTCAAGACAGCGTGCTCGCCTTCGAGCCGAACCTGGGCCAGGCCGCGCAACCGGCGAAATTCCTGGCCCACGGCTCCGGCTACACCCTCTTCCTGGCCCCGGATCGGACCCTGCTCATTCCCCACTCCGGCAGGCCCGGCGCAAAGGAGGGGCCCGCGCCGGTTTCCATCGGCCTGGCGGAGGCCGACTCCGGGGCGAAGGTGGACGGCAGAGGCCTCCTACCGGGCAAGAGCAACTACATGCGCGGGCGCGATCGGAACGCCTGGCTTGCAGGTGTTCCCCATTACCAGAAGGTGGTGTCGCGGGATGTCTATCCCGGCGTGGACCTGGTCCAGTATGGAAACGGCGCCGAGCTGGAGTGGGACTTCGTGGTGCGGCCCGGAGCCGACCCAGGGGCCATCCGCATACGGGTGGAGGGAAACGAAGGCTCCGAGCCCGACTTCCGCATCGGCCGGAGCGGCGAGCTCAATGTCCTTCTGGGGGAAAGCTCCCTGGTCCTGAAGAAGCCCGTGTGCTACCAGACCACGGCGCAGGGGATGCGGCCCGTAAAAGGAAGCTACGTGCTCCTGGCCGGAGGAAAGCAGGCCGGGTTCCATCTGGCCGGCTGGGACCGGGACCGGGAGGTGGTCATTGACCCGGTCATCGCATTCTCGTCCTACCTGGGCGGGGCCGGCACCTCCGAGGAGTACGGCATGGGCGTCGCCGTGGACTCCCAACGCAATGTCTACGTGGCCGGGACCACGGCCTCCGCCACCTTTCCCACGGTGAACCCCTTCCAGGCCCAGCTGGGGGGGAACGGGCTCCGGGACGTGTTCGTGAGCAAGTTCTCCGCCGACGGGAGCACGCTCCTTTACTCCACTTACCTGGGCGGCAGCCAGACCGAGGGCCCCGGCCCGCCCAGCAGAGTGGGCCTGGCCGTGGACAAGGACGGCTATGCATACGTGGCCGGAACCACCGAGTCCTCGGATTTTCCGGTGACGGAGGACGCATTCCAGCACGATAAGGCCAGCGGCTCGGACGCCTTTGTGACCAAGCTCAGCCAGGACGGCTCTTCGCTCGTCTACTCCACCTATCTCGGCGGAGGGGGGACCGACGAGGAAAGGGGCGTGGCCGTGGACAACCAGGGCCATGCCTTCGTGCTGGGCAATACCGTGAGCAGCAACTTCCCCACCACCGAGGGCGCTTTTCAGCGGGGTTCCCCCTCCTTCGCGGACTTCTTCATCACCAAGCTGAACGCCGGCGGGACCGGGCTCGTCTACTCCACGTTGCTGGGCGGCTCCCAGGCCGACTATGCCCAGGCCATCGCCCTGGACAGCCGGGGCAGGGCCGTGGTTGCCGGCGAAACCTGGTCCGGCAACTTCCCCATGACAGCGGGCGCAGTCCAGGCAAGCATCGCGGGCAACTCCGACGCGGTGGCGGCCGTGCTTTCCGACGACGGGTCCGCCCTTGTCTACTCCACCTTCCTGGGCGGGGGCGCCACGGACCGCGCCTACGGCGCGGCCGTGAACCAGGACGGGGACATCTTCCTGGCCGGGGAGACCAACTCGGGCAACTTTCCGGCGCAGAACGCCCCGGCGGGCGGCCACGACGCCTTTGCCGCCCGCATCAACACGGCTCTGGGCCAGGCTACCTGGAGCCGGCTCCTGGGCGGCGGCGGGGACGACTACGGCTTTGCCCTGGCCGTGGATGCCTGGAACAACGTCTATATCGCCGGCGTCACGGCCTCGGACAACTTTCCGGTGCAGAACGCCCTGCAGCAGACCCGGGCGGGCTGGGACGACGCCTTCGTGACCAAGCTTACTTCCGACGGGGCCCTTTCCTACTCCACCTACCTGGGCGGTTCCGGCTCCTCGGACCGGGCCTACGGCGTCTGCGTGGACTCGGCGGGCAACGCCTACGTCACCGGCCACGCCCTGTCCAACAATTTCCCCACTACGGGAGGAGCTTTCCAGGAGGCTGGCGGAAACGACGCCTTTCTAACCAAGATCTTCGATCCCGACGATCCCCATGCCCCGTCC
>JBFMHL010000198.1:0-1755 GCA_040753055.1 Thermodesulfobacteriota bacterium
TTCCCCCTCCCCCGCAAAATGCCTTCCTTCTTATTCTTTTTCGATTACTTCTAGCCTCTGCTTGCCAGCGCCGCCGGAAAACCAGGCTGCTCCCTCCGGTTTAGAAGGGCCACGCCATCGGGTCCGAAAACTGCTCGGCGATGGAAAGGGAAAACTCCGCCACGGCGGTCACCACGGCCGCAGGAATGAAGTCCGGGGCGGCGTTGGCCAAGGCATCCACATCCGCATCGCTCAGGGTATCCCCGAAGATCTTGTACAGTAATTCATAACCGAACTTGACGATCTCCGTCAGGGCCGCGGGCGGATTGGTCGTGTCTATCCGGTCCAGGATTTCGGAGGCGAAGTTGAGCTTCAGGATGTCCGGGATGCTATTTTCGTCCCGATCGAAGTTGATGTTGACGTCAACATCCGCGGGGATCAAGCCGAAAAGACCGTTGGGAAAGGCCACGATAAAGCCCAGCGGGAACACCCCGCCGAGGGTGATGTCGGGAAACAGGCCCACGATGGCGTTTTTTACAAACGGCGGCGCCAACGCATTTCCGTCCACGCCCCTGAAAAAGGCCGGAAGATCCAGGGCGAACTTCACCTCCCCGAAAAGCTCGAACTCCATTGTGCCTTCCAGAGCGGTTTGCGCGCTGAAAGCCGCAATCTGGAGGAAGGGCGCACATTTCTGGGAAAAGCCGAAAAGGCCCTCGAAGTAGTCCTCCGGGGCCCCGGGGCGGTTTCTCATGATGCCGAGGGCGGCTACGGCATCCTTCAAGGCCTGGATCAGAAGAAGCTTTGCCCCTACCAGGGTGGCGGACGGGACCCTGGGCTTCAGAAAGTTTCCGGCCAGCAGGTCCTGCATGGTCTGGGTGCCGTGGATCATCTTGTAGATGTCCGCGTCGAGGTTGTAGTAGTACTGGATGTCAATGGCGGCCAGGGCAGCCTTGAGCCCCGCCTTCATGAGGAGGGCGTCCGCATAGTCGGTCTTCACCAGCTTGTCCAGAAGCGGGACGTACCAGTTCTTGGCGACGCCCTGGGAGACTGCGTTGATGTTGCCGATGGCTCCCACCACCTCCGGCCGTACCACGTTGACGAAGAAGTCCTGGATGTCGGCGCCCGTAGGGCAATCGGCGGGTATATCGTTTTGCAGGTTCAGGGGCTTCAAGTTCCGGAAGTTGGTACGGAGACCGTATACGAAGGTGAAACCGAAGCGATCCAGCAGATCGCCCAGGGTCTGGATGGCGGCCGGATCGGTTCCGGGCTGGATCTCGTACCACAGGCCGACGATCCGGGTGCCCGCATAAAAGAGGTTGGCCACGTCCCGGTCATTGGAGGGGGTGTCCCCGGCGGCCGCCACCGCGGCAGCGAAGAAGCCCCGGGCGCGCAAGATCCAGTTTTCCCGCAAGGCCGCAAAGCCCTCGTCCAGAAGCTCCTGCAGGGTCATCCCCTCGGTGTCCGGATTGTTGAGGATGGAAGGCAGGGTGCCATCCAGGCCGGCGCAGGTCACATTGGGATTATTCAGGGGGTTGTTCTGCGGCGTCGCCGCGCCTATCGGCACGATCTCCAGGAAGCCCAGGTCCAGACTGTCCGAGCCGTTCATGGAGAACACGTTCGCCGCTCCCCCGCCGAACGAGAACCCTACATGATAGATCTGGCCAGCCTCGATCATGAAAAGCCGCACGTTCACCCCCTGGGGGATGCCGGTCAGGATGAAGGAGTGGGAGTCGTTGATCCCGTCGTGGTCCTTGTCCACGTCAAAGGGCCTCCCGG
>JBFMHL010000198.1:1765-19215 GCA_040753055.1 Thermodesulfobacteriota bacterium
CCCGGCCGTATCGTAGGAGGCGACGATCTCGTTTCCCACCACGGCGACGAGCACGGTTCCGCTCACGCTTCCGGTGATATCGAATGACGGGCCTAGGGGCGGAAGCTCCAGGGAGTAGAAGGTCGTCCGGCTGGTCACGGTGGTAAGATATGCCGGGCGGGCCCTACGCCCTCCGGTCGTGGCCGGCACAAGAAAGACGGCGGACAGGACAAGGGTGTTTTGTTCGCCCGGGGCCGCCGCTCCCGTCACCAGCCCGTCTGCCGGCCGCAAGGTGGCCACCAGGTTGTTGCCCTCCAGACGGAAGCCGGAAAAGGCCCTTCCGTTCAGCAGGGCGGAAAAGGATTGCAGGCTGGCGGCGCCACCCACTGCGGCCGTCACATTCACGGCGTCCCCGGTGACGGTGGCGCCGTTGACCGGGGAGGTGATGGCAAGGGAGTTGGCGGCCGAGGCGGAGGATGCGGAAAAAAGCAAAGCCAGGCCCAGGATTGCCGCAACATGGAGCGGAGAAAACTTTTTCATCTTGGCCCCCTTTTTTTCGGCGTAGGAAGGATGGTGGGCGGCGGTTTGGTTCGGCCAAAAAGCCGGACGGGAAACCGGGAACGGGCCCGAGCCCTTCTGCGCCCTTTTCCAGCCGGGCGCACGGACTCACGCCAAGTAAGGGCTTGTCTCCCGAAAAAACAGGGGAAGTGAGAGGGATTGCATTGACAGCAACCGTCCCCGCCTTCAAGCCCGCCAAACCCATTGTGCATATATTTTATAATTATAGCTTTTTTGGGCGGGATCACGCAATTTTTTTTCATTTGCGCCGACCTGAAGGGAGGAGAGGACAAGATGCACGAATGCAGGCCGCCCTCCCGGCCAGCGAAGCCGCGACCAGGGCTTCGGGGGGATCACCCTGCATCGAGGACCTCCCGCACCTTCCGGGCCAAATCCATGGCGGTGAAAGGCTTTTGCAGGAAATGGACGGACGGGTCGGCCGAATTCCGGCTGGCCACGATCTCCTCGGTGTAGCCGGACATGAAGAGCGACTTGAGCTCGGGCCTAAGCTCCACCAGCCGGTCTCTAAGGTCCCTGCCGTTCATGAGGGGCATGACCACGTCGGTCAGAAGAAGCTCGATGGGCCCCGAGTGCCTCTCGCAGAGGAGCAGCGCGTCCCCGGGGTTTCGGGCCGACAGAATCTGGTATCCGAAGCGTTTCAGCATGGCCGTTACCAAATTCAGGACCTGCTCCTCGTCCTCCACCACCAGGACGGTTTCCGTACCGGAGAGCTTCAGCATTTGATCGGAGGGCCTCTCCGGCGCTATCTTTCCTTCGTGCCGCGGCAAGAATATCCGGAAGGTGGTTCCGTTGCCGGGTTTTGTTTCGTAATCCACAAAGCCCTGGTTCTGGCTCACGATGCCGTGGACCGTGCAAAGCCCCAGGCCCGTGCCCTTGCCCTGCTCCTTGGTGGTGAAGAAGGGCTCGAAGAGGTGCTCGCGTACATGGTCGTCCATGCCGCAGCCGTCGTCGGCCACGGAGAGCACGACATACTCTCCGGGCCTGACCGTTTCGGAGCGGATGTGCGCCCCCCCGTCCACCACCTGGTTTTCCAGCCCGACACGAATGGTCCCCGTGCCGTTGATGGCGTCCCGGGCGTTCACCGTGAGGTTGGCCAGGATCTGATCCAGCTGGGCGGGGTCCAGGAGAACGGGCCACAGCCCCTTCTGCAGCTTGAGCCGGAAGCCGATCCCTTCCCCGATGAGCCGGGAGAGCATTTTCTTGGCCTCTTCCACGGCCTCGCCCAGGTTCAGCACCTTGGGGCTCACCGGCTGCTTGCGGGCGAAGGCCAGGAGTTGGCGCGTGAGGTCCGCGGAGCGGCGGGCGGCCCGGTCTATCTCCTTGAGATCGTGGTAGAGGGGATCGGAGGGGGTGAGGCCCAGGAGCGCCAGGTCGGCGTTGCCGATGATGACGCCCAGCATGTTGTTGAAGTCGTGGGCGATGCCGCCGGCCAGCCTGCCGATGGCCTCCATCTTCTGGGACTGGCGCAGCTCCTCCTCCATCTGCCTGCGATCCGACTGGTCCGCGAACACCAGGACCACGCCGGAGACTTCTCCCCCGCTGTTCCTGATGGGCGCGCCCGAGTCGGCAATGGGCCGCACCGCACCACCCTTGGAGATCAGCACGGTGTGGTTGGCGAGCCCCACCACCAGGCCTTCCCGCAGGACCCGGGGCACCGGGCTCTCCACCGGCTCGCGGGTGAACTCGTTGGCGATGACGAAGACCTCTTCGATGGGCCGTGACGCCGCTTCCCGCTCATTCCATCCGGTCAGGTTTTCCGCCACCTTGTTCATCTTCATCACCCGGCCATTCAGGTCCGTGGTGATGACGCCGTCTCCGATGGAGTAGAGCGTGGTTCGGTAGCGCTCTTCGGAAAGCCGCAGGTCCTCTTCCGCCTGCCTTTGCGCGGTCACGTCCTCGCCCGAGGAGAGGATGCCCGAAATCCTCCCGTTTTCCCGCAACAGGCGGTTGTGCCAACGGATTATCCTCCGGCGGCCCTTTTTCGTGACCACCAGGTTCTCCGCAAACTCGAACACCTCCTGATCGCCCTTCATCAGGCCATCCCAAATGGCCCTCACCGACTCCAGGACCTCGACGGGCAGGAAACTCTCAAACCAGTTGGCACCGACGGCATCCTCGCGGGCGCACTCCAGGATCTCGCATCCCTTTTCATTGATCAGGGTGATGTCGCCGTTTCTGTCCAGCACCAAAATGATGGCCGGCGCTATTTCCAGGTAGCGTGCGGCCCTTTCTTTTTCCCTGCGGGCCGCCTCCTCTGCTCGCCCCTTCTCCACCATCTTCCAGACCGAGTCCATGAGGAGCGTCGCCTGCAACACGTCGATCTCGTCGTAGGGCTTGCGCTTGTTGGCCAACCCCAGCACGGCCACGATCTTGTCCCCGGAAAACACCGGAACGGAAAGAAAGGTGGAGAGCGGCACGTGGCCCGGGGGGCAGCCCTTCTTTTGCGGGTTCTCTTCCTGGTAGTCGGCCACCACGAGGGGTTTGCGCTGCCGCACGGCCTCGCCCCAGAGGCCGGTCTTGGCAAGCTCGTAGACCGTCTGCTTCTCCATTACCGAGCACTCGGCCATGACGCCGCGGGACCAGGAGTTCAGGGTGAAAACGGCGGTCTCCTCGTCATAGTGATAGATGTACCCTATCTTGCTCCGGGTGAGCAGAAGGGCCTTCCCCAGGGCGAAGTCCAGAAGCTCCTGCTCGCTCTCCGCCCGGTGCCGGGCAATTTCCAAAAGGCAGGAAAGCCTTGCCTCGCTGGCCTTCACCAGGTCCACCACCTGCCGGATGGGGGTCACGTCCTGAATCACCCCCTGGACCATCCTCCGGCCGTCCGGGCCCATGATGGAGCGGGTGCACTCGCGGACCCATTTCCGCTCCCCGCCCTTGGCCACGATCCTGTACTGGAAGTCCGCAACGTAGTCCGGCTCATTCCAGAGCCTTGTGATCTCGGCCTTTGCCAGGGCCACGTCTTCGGAATGGATCACCTGCTCCCAGGTGACGGCGCCCGATTTGAAGTCATCGGGCTCATACCCGCTCAGGCCCGTTACATCCCCTTCCAGAAAGAGGGGAGAAAAGGCGCCGACGGGTGCTTGAAAGGCGATGCCGTTGAAGTTGTCGAGAAAGCTCCGCCGCGAGGCGTCCAGCCACGAGATCTCCCGATCCGCCTCCTTCATCCAGGCCGCCTGGTGCGCAAGCCCCGCCAACAGGCTGTCCACCACCATGGCGTCCCGGACAGGGGTCTGGTACTCTTCGGGTGCTATGTAGAAGGAGTTCGTGCAAACCTCGCCTTTATACAGGATGAGCGGATGCGTCAGGATGGCGTCCCGCAAAACCTTGGCAGGCAGCTTGGTCTTGTCGTACAGGCAGAGGGCCGTGCAGGGGCGGACGGGGAAGAAAAGGGCCAGCTGCGACTCATACTCCATGAGGCGCTCGGCGCCCGGGAAGCCTTGCGTGGACCAGGCCGCCTCCCCCAGCACCCGAAGGCCCGAGAAGCCCGAGCGCAGGGCTTCGTCCGTCTCCGCGCCCAGAATCTTGGTCATCGCCTCGGGATCGAAGCAGTCTCCGGCGAGATAGGCCTGCTTCGGCCCGATCAGGGAGAAGCTTTGATCGCGTGTTCGGGTTTCGAGGTCCGTTCCGGCGTCGGCCAGGGTCTTCTCAAAAAGGCTTCGCCTGGGCTCGTCCAGGATGCACAGGACCCGCTCCTTGCGGGAAAAGCCTTCCAGGACATAGTCCATCAGCAAGGGGAGTTCATCCTCCAGGCGTTCGTAGATCAGGCAGGCATGGTCATGGGGTGACAAAAACCCGGCGCCTTTTTCTCTTTCCCGGCCCGCAGGCCTGTTGCCCGGATCCTTTGAAAACCCTGCCCTGTCCTCCATAAAGCCTCCTTGGCGATGCGGGGAAACACCTGTCCGTCAAGGACTACAGGCCTAACCCGGATGCCCGTACCCGGCCCCCTTCGGAAATGGCGAAAACCCTGCGGCTCAGGCACCCGTCCGGAGGTGGGATGCCGAACATGGAATCGGCATGCAAACCCGCCATCCGGTCCCGGAGCTTGGGGCGCAGAGATGAGTCGCTTCCCTGGTAAAACTTCCGTCTTCCGCAAGTCGGTGCGGCAGATTGTCCGCTTTTCGGTTAGACCTGCCCCTACTCCTGCGGATAGAGGCTCTTAATAAGGCTATCATAGCGCTCTTCTATGGAGGGGCGCTTGATCTTCAAGGTGGGCGTCAACAGGCCGCCGTCCACCGTGAACTCGGGGACGATGGCGAAGCTTTTCACCGCATCCGCGGGAGGGAACTCGGCCGAGCAGGACGCCACCTCGGCGCGGATCAGCTCCTTCACCTTCTCGTTCTGGGAAAGCCCTGTGAGGTTCTGAAAGGAAAGGCCATGATCCCGGGCCCACCGCTCCACGTTCTTGGCTTCCAGCGTGACGAGGGCGGAGAGATACTTCCGCCTGTCCCCCACCACGCAGGCCTGAAAGATATAGGGGCTGGTGCAGAGCACCCCCTCGATGGCGGAAGGCGCAACGTTGCGGCCCCCGGCCGTTATGAGTAGATCTTTTTTCCGTCCGGTGATGCGGACAAAGCCGGTCTCGTCAATCTCGCACAGGTCGCCCGTATGGAGAAAACCTTCGTCGTCCAAGGCCTGTCGCGTCTCTTCGGGCATGTGAAGGTAGCTCTTCATCACGTTTCGGCCGCGAATCAGAAGCTCGCCGTCCTCGGCCCTTTTGTGGGAGATTCCGGGCCCGGGCTTTCCCACCCAGCCGAATCGGAAGTCGTCTTCACGGTTCACGTGGGAGAAGCTCGTGTTTTCGGTCATTCCGATTCCTTCCAGAATCAGCACGCCGGCCGCGTGGAAGAAGCGCCCCAACTCCGGGGCCAGCGGTGCGGCTCCGCTCACGCAGAAGCGGAGGCTCTTTCCGAAGGCGCGGGAAATCGGGCCGAGCAGGGTCTTGCCCGCCAGAAAATACAGAATCCTGGTGAGCAGGGGGGCCTCCTTCCCGGTCAGGCGGGCTTCTGACACCCTGCGCCCCAGCCCCAGGGCCCACAGGAAGAGCCGGTGGGAAAGCCCTCCCTTTGCTTCGGAATCGGCAAGGGCGCGGCTTCTCACCTTCTCGAATATCCGCGGCACGCTGGCGAAGAAATGCGGGGAAACCTCGGCCATGTCCTCGATGGCCGTCGCCATGGAGCGCCCGAAATGGGTGCAGATGCGGCTTGCAATGGACATCCACACCCACATTTTTCCGAACACGTGGGCCAGGGGGAGGAACAAGAAGCTCACATCCCCTTCCCGGATGGGCAGGCATTGCCCCACGGATCGGGTGGTGAAAAGGAAGTTGTCATGGGTGAGCACGGCCCCGCGGGCCATTCCAGTGGTCCCCGGCGTATACACGATGGCCGCGGTGTCCGAAGGCTTTACGGCAAGAGAGCGCGCATCCAGGTCGGCCTCCGGGACTTCTCCCGCAAGCGCCAGGAAATCGTCCCAGGACATGATCCAGGGGTCGCCGTCATGCTCTCCATGCATGAGGATCACCCGCGTGACTCCGGCCAGGTTCTCGCGGATCTCCCGGAGCTTGGCCAGCTGGTTCTCGTCCTGGACGAAAACCACACGGGCCTCGGACTGCCGGGCCAGATGCTGGACGTCCTTGGCCAGGCTCGCCTGGTATATGCCCACCGTGGTCCCGCCGCACAGGAGGATGCCCGCATCGGCCGCCACCCAGCGGAAGCAGGTGTAGGACAGTACACCGGCCCGGTCCCCCGGGGACATCCCCAAGGCAATAAGCGCCCGGGCCACCTTGCGCGCCAGCTGGTAGAACTCGGCCCAGGAGACGGAGGCGGTTTCCCGTTCCCCGGAAAACCAGCGGAAAGCCACAGCATCGGGGCTTGCCTCCGCGTTTTCCCTCAACATGGCGTGGATGTTCTGAAAGTCCTTCCCAACCACGGCGCTTCCTCCCCGGGTATCGGTAGGCAAACCGCTTGAACCTAAGCCCCGCTTGAAACAATCAGGTTTGCGCCGGAGCAGTTTTTAACAGTATCTTGGTTGGGCACAGGGGGATTTCCCGTGCCGCCTTGGCTCCGGTTTGGCCGCGGGTATCTGCGAAGGTATGAACCTGGACACTTTAGCCCCAACCACGGCTGAAAGCAAGAACTAGCAGGGTGCGCGGGCTTGACCGGAGCCATGAAAACTCTTATTTTCTTCAAGTCGTCTTAGACTTGGAGCGCAGGGGAGCATCATGTTCACACTGACGGATGTGCTGTCCATTGCGATCACCATCGAAGAGAACGGAGAAGCCTCCTATCGGAGCCTCGCTTCCCGCAGCACGGCTCCGGCGGTCCGCGCGGCCCTGCTCCAATTGGCCGAGGACGAGGCTGCCCATGCCCGCACCTTTGCGGGGTGGAAAAAGGAGTTCACCGGCGTCCGGGTGAGCTCGCCGCTGGAAAAGATGGCCCGCCTGATGCTCAAGGAGGCCGTGGGCGACCGCAGCTTCGGCCTGGACGAGGTCGCGGAAAAGGACCTTGCCTCGGTTTCCGACTGCCTCAAGCTGGCCGCGAACCTGGAGGAGGACACCGTCGTTTTCTACGAAACCCTGGCCCCCTTCCTGCCTCCGGATCCGCAAACCGAGGCAGGGCTTTTACGGATCATCGAGGAAGAAAAAAAGCACAAGAAAAAGCTCGGTGAGATGCTTGCCTCCTGCTAGCGGAACCCGCAAGGGAAGGTACACACATGCCCACGGCTGAAAAGGGGTCCGACCTGATTTTCCTCCCGCGCGAGAACAAAGGCTTCGCCCGGGAGGTGGCCCGCCGCTCGGGCAACCCCTTCTCGGTCTGCTACACTTGCCTCACCTGCACCTGCGCCTGCCCCTTTGTCCACGCCATGGACCACCCTCCGGTCTCCATCCTGCGCATGACGCTTTTAGGGCGCGAGGCCGAAGTCCTCAACAGCAACACCATCTGGCTCTGCGTGGGATGCAACTCCTGCGCGGAGGCCTGCCCCCAGGGGGTGGATACGCCGGCCGTCATGGACGCCCTGCGCCAGATGGCCCTGGAGCGCGGAATAGCCGTGCCCGAGCCTCAGGTCCTGGCCTTCCACAGGGAGGTGCTCTCGTCCATCGAGAGCTACGGCAGGACCCACAAGCTGGCGGTCATGGCAGGCTACAAGATCAAGACCCGTGACTTTTTCACCGACGCGGACGTGGGGCTCAAGATGTTTTTGAAAGGCAAGCTGGACCTGCTTCCCTCCAAGGTGGAGGACGTGGAGTCCATCCGAAGGATTTTCCGGAAGCACGGCATGGACAAGTGAGCGCATCCGGCCCCGCGCCCGGATGCTCATCAGGCAAGGCCCGATTATGCCCCAGGAGATCTCCTACTTTCCCGGCTGCACCCTGGAGACCACGGCCCAGGAGAACAACCGCTCCATGCTGGTGTATCTCCACAAGCTGGGTTACCGCCTCGCCGAGCTTCCCGATTGGAACTGCTGCGGCACCTCCAGCGCCCACAGCCTGAACGCGGGGCTTGCCTTCGATCTGGCCTGCCGCAACCTTTCCCTGGCCCCCAAGGGTGTCCCCCTCCTGGCCGCCTGCCCCAACTGCCTGCTCCGGCTCTCCGAGGCCCGCCTCAAGCTGGCCCAGAGCCCGGAGAAAAGGGCCCGCTACGAGGAGCTGTTCCAAAAGCCCTTCGACCCGGACCTTCGCATCATCCACGTCTTCGACCTCATTGACCGGGCCAGCGAGGAGGAGATCGCCGCCATCGTCCAGAAGCCGCTTTCCAACCTGCGCTTCGCCGCCTACTACGGCTGCATGCTGAACCGCCCCGTTTCCCTGGCCCGGACCCGGAAGTACCACGGCTTCCTGGAGCGGGTCCTGGAGAAGCACGGGGCCGCCCCCGTGCCCTGGAGCGATGGCTCTCTGTGCTGCGGCACCTTCCTCACCGTGGCCCGCCCCGAGGTGGTCACCCCCATGGTGGACCACATCTTCACCTCCGCGGCCAAGGCCGGAGCCCAGTGCATCGTCACCGCATGCGCCATGTGCCACATGAACCTGGAGGTGAGGGTCACCGTGAAGAACAAGATCCCGGTGCTCCACTTCTCCGAACTTCTGGCCATCGCAGCCGGCAGCGCCGGGGCGGACCGCTGGTTCTCCCGGCACCTCATTGATCCGCGCCCCCTCTTCCGCTCCCTGAACCTCCTCTGATCCCGGCCCCCGGGCCTTTTTCCCGCGATTCGAACTCCGTGTCATCCCGGCCTTGCAATCCATTGTCCATGTCGCTATGGTTTGCCGTTTTAAAGCATCCGGCGGATAGGGCCGCTTTTCGCCGCAGAGGCCCCGGCCGCCCGCAGCACAGGGCATTTCGCGCGCAGCGCGCCCGGCTTTGGAAAGCTTAGCACCGCAACTTGAGAACCGCCCCAGAAAGGAGAAGCACATGAAGGACGTTGTCATCGTTTCCGCATGCCGCACCGCCATCGGCGGGTTCGGACAAAGCCTGAAAGACGTCATCGCCGCCAAGCTGGCCGCCGTCACCATGAAGGAAGCCGTCAAGCGCGCGGGCATTGACCCCGCCCTGGTGGACGATGTGCGCTACGGCTGCTGCATGGAGCCCGCCGACAGCCTGAACGTGGCCCGCACCGCCGCCCTTCTGGCCGGCATCCCCGATACCAGCACCGCCGTCACCATCAACCGCGTCTGCATTTCCGGCATGGAAGCCGTCATCTCCGGCATGGCCATGATCCAGGCCGGCATGGCCGACGTCATCCTGGCCGGCGGCGTGGAGCACATGTCCGGCGTGGCCTACACCGTTCCGGCCGCCCGCTGGGGCTGCCGCTTGCAGGACACCGAGTTCGTGGACTCCATCATCCGGGCGCTCCACTGCGGCTCCCACGTCATTCCCCATCCCGAGGACGGCCCCGTGGACGCCACCCAGCCGCCGCTCTCCTTCTTCGTGGGCAAGCCCTACATCATGGGCCACACCGCCGAGTTCATCGCCCAGCACATGGGCATCACCCGCGAGGAGATGGACGAAGTGGCTCTCCGCAGCCACAACAACGCCGAGCGCGCCACCAAGGAAGGCGACTTCAAGGAAGAGATCGTTCCCGTGGAAGTGCCCCAGCGCAAGGGCCCCCCGGTCATCTTCGACAAGGACGAGCACTTCCGCCCCGGGCTCACCAAGGAAGCCCTGGCCAAGCTGGGGCCCGGCTTCGTTCCCAAGATCGGCAAGGTCACCGCCGGCAACTCGTCGGGCCTGAACGACGGATCCACCGGCATGATCATCATGTCCGCCGACAAGGCCAAGGAGCTGGGCCTGAAGCCGCTGGCCGTCATCCGCGCCATCGGCCGCGGCGGCGTCCACCCCTCCGTCATGGGCCTGGGCCCCGTGCCCGCCGTCAAGAACCTCATGGCTCGCAGCAAGTACAAGCTCGACGACTTCGAGCTCGTCGAGGTCAACGAGGCCTTCGCCGCCCAGTACATAGGCTGCGAAAAGGACCTGGGCTTAAAGCGCGAGATCACCAACGTGAACGGCTCCGGCATTGGCCTGGGACACCCGGTGGGCTCCACCGGAGCCCGCATCATCACCACCCTCATCTACGCCCTGCGCAAGCGCGGAAAAAGCCTGGGCCTGGCCACCCTCTGCGGCGGGGGCGGCGTGTCCATGGCCGTGGCGGTGGAGCTGATGTAAATAAAAAAAGGACCGTTGCGGGGGAGGGGGGAAACCCCTTTTGAAAAAGCTGGCTTTCCCCCCCTCCCCCGCACCCTCTCCCCCTTTTTTAGCAAAACTTTTTGATGCGCTTCCAAGGGCCGCTGCCTTGAGGTCACTGCCTCCAATGCCGGTAAAAGCCCTCTTCCATAGGGAAAAAGAAGATATTTTAGACCTGAACAGATAGAGCCATTTCAGGGTTGTCCCTGCTGCCCCGTTCGTGGGATTGGGGGGGGCTTTTGGGGAAAGAACAGGCATCTTGAGATAGGAGAAGAGCCATGCAGGGCATAGAAATCTCCTTCATGACCTTCCTGCAGACCAAGCTTTCCTGGCTCCTTCCCGTCATGCACGTCTTCACCGACCTCGGAATCGGTCCGGCCTACGCCCTCTTCGTGGTGCTCTTCCTCTGGTGCATCCACACCCCCACCGGAATCCGGATGGCCCTGTTCCTTTCCCTCACCGGAGCCGGCAACGAGGTGCTCAAGCAGCTCTTTCACGAGCCCCGACCCTACTGGGTCTCGGACGAGGTTAAGGGCCTGGGCCGGGAGTTCGCCTTCGGCATGCCCTCGGGCCACGCCACGGCGTCCATCGTCTGGCTCCTGGCCGCCATCCCCTCCAGGCGGAAGGGCCTCATCGCCCTCGCCGCCTGCGCGGCCTTCCTGGTGGGCCTTTCCCGGGCCTTCCTGGGCGTACACTTCCCGCACCAGATCCTGGCCGGCTGGCTCTTCGGCGGGCTTTGCCTGGTCCTGTTCCTCCTCGTGGAAAAACCTGCGGTTCGCTGGGCCCGCAGCGGCAGCCCCCTCCGGCCCGTCCTCTGCGCTTTCGCCGTCTCCTTGCTCTGCATCGCCCTGGGAAAGCTTTGCGCGTCTTTTCTTTCCAACCTTGCGTTGCCGGCGGACTGGCAGGCCCGGGTCGCCGTCCTGCTGCCGCAAGGCAAAACGTTTGCGCCCGCAGGCCTGGGGGAGATCCCCAGCAACGCGGGGATGTTTTTCGGCTTCTGTGCCGGGGCCGTTCTCCTGGACCGCCTGGGAGGCATGAGCGCAGCCGGAACGCTCAGAAAGAGGCTCCTGCGGTTCCCCGTGGGCCTTGCCTGCACGGCCCCCCTGTTCGCCCTGATCTTGGTGCTGCCCCACCCCGCCAAAGGGAGCGCACTGTCCGCTGCATTCGCCTTTTCTCTGGGCGCCGTCGTCTCCTTCTTCGTCGTCTTTCCCGTACCCTTGCTCCTGCGGCGCCTGGACCTGGCCGGGCCTGTCGAAAAAAGCCCTGCCCGATCCGCCGCCCCTCTTGAATTATTCCGGACACCGTAGTATTATTTATTGTAATCATGGGTTGTTAGAATACTATCATTTTCATGGTATTTGGCTCGCACCTCTCTTTTTACGGGGAGCAGCAATCAATTCCATTCGCGCTCATCCTGATATGGGCCTCAAGACTTGCCAAGCCTTCGGTCGGCACGAAAGCCCATAGAAATAGTTTCTGCCCCCGTTACTATGCGCACAAACCGAGGAGAGTTTCCCCGACAAGGGTTTTCCCGTCAAAGGTGTCGGACCGCGGGCAAGAAGATCGAGAGAAACCGGCAGGGCGCCTCGTCTTCAATCCAGCAAGCTTGTTGCATCCGCGCCCCGACGGGACATCCGGCCTTGCGCCGCTGCAAATCTACGGGGAAAAACCTCGGCTGTTGAAGAAAGGCGCCCCAATGACCCCTTCAGCGATCCAGCCATCCCGGAAGGCGCCTTCATCTCGAATCAAATCCCTGTGCTTTCCCTTTGCCCTGTTGTTATCGCTCCTCCTCATCTGCAGCGCATTCGCGGCAGACAGTGGCTCAAGACGCATATATGCCAGAGGCGACAACAATTATCCCCCATATGAGTTCATCAATGCTGCAGGTCAGCCAGACGGATACAATGTAGACCTGTTTCGAGCCATTGCAGATGCGATGGGATTGCAGTACGATTTGCATCTCGGCCCGTGGGATAACGTACGACATGAGCTGGAAACAGGAAAAATTGACGTCCTGATCGGAATGTTCAACTCTCCCGAACGGGACAGGCGCGTTGATTTCTCCCTTCCGCACCTGGTCATCAGCAACGCCATATTCGTCCGCAAGGGCTCTCCCATCCGCTCCGAAAAGGACCTGAAGGGGAAACGCATCATCGTCCAGCACGGCGACATCATGGACGATTATGTAAAGGAGCGGGACCTTGCGAATCAGGTACTCCGGGTGGAATCCCAGCCGGAGGCCTTGCGGCTTCTTTCTTCCGGCAAATACGACTGCTTTCTCGGAGTGAAGCTCCAGGGCCTTTACACCATCCACAAGTACGGGCTCTCCAATGTGGTCTCCGTTGGTCCGCCCTTGGAGCCACGACCCTACGGCTTCGCCGTCACCGAAGGGAACACGGCGTTGCTCGCCAAACTCAACGAAGGGCTGAACATCGTCAAGCAAACGGGCAGGTTCGACGAGATCTACGAAAAATGGTTCGGGATTCTCAAGACCGAGGGACCCACCGTATCGGAAATAGCGGCCTACGCAGCCGTTGTCCTGATCCCGCTTCTCTTCGTGCTCATCGGCTCCCTTCTGTGGTCCCGCTCCCTCAAGGTGAAGATTGCCCGGAAGACGGAGGAGCTACGCCGGGAGCTGGAGGAGCGCAAAAGGGCGGAGGAGTCCCTGCGGGAAAGCGAGCAGCGTTTCCGGGCCATCGCCGACTACACCTACGACTGGGAAAGCTGGTTCGGGCCGGACGCCCGGCTGCTCTGGATCAACCCGGCCGTGGAATGGATGACCGGATACTCCCGGCAGGAATGCATGGACATGGAAGGCTTTCCCATGCCCCTGGTGCACCCGGAGGACAGGGATGCGATTGACCGCATCCTTCATGGAGGCAGGCAGGGTTTGCAAGGCAATGACATGCCCTTCCGGGTCGTCAAAAAGGACGGCTCGTGCTTCTGGGCGGCCATTTCCTGGCAACCCATCTTCAACCCCGAAGGGGAGGGCATAGGCTGCCGCACCAGCGTCCGGGACATCTCCGAGAGCCGGAAGGCCCAGGAGGCCTTGCGGGAAAGCGAAGAGCAGCTCCGGACCCTCATCAACGCCGTGCCCGACATCGTTTACTTCAAGGACGGACAGGGCCGCTGGCTGCAGGCCAACGAGTTCTACCTCCATCTTTTACATTTGGAGAACACCGAGTACCGGGGCAAGAAGGACTCCGATCTGGCCGGGCTCAGCCCTTTGTTCAGCGATGCCTTTCTGGTGGCCGAGGATACGGACGAGCGCGCCTGGGAGGCGGGAACCCTCTATCGGGGCGAGGAGACGATCCCCAGGCCGGGCGGTCCGGATCATGTCTTCGACATCATCAAGGTCCCCATGTTGCACCCCGATGGCACCCGCAAGGGCCTGGTCGTCGTCGGCCGGGACATCACCGACCGCAAGCGGGCCGAGGCGAAGCTGGAGGAGGCATACGACATCATCAGGAAAAGCCCTGTCGTCGCCTTCCTTTGGAAAAACGCCGAAGGCTGGCCGGTGGAGCTGGTCACCGAGAACGTGGAGGCCCTGTTCGGCTACTCACCCCAAGAGCTCCTGTCCGGCGCGGTGCCCTTCTCCCGGACATTGCACCCCGACGACCTTCCCCGGGTGGCGGACGAGGTCGCCTCTTACAGCAAAGAAGAAGGGAGGGTCTCCTTCGACCACCAGCCATACCGGATCGTCACCAAGGCCGGGAAAATTCGATGGGTGAACGACAGCACCATCATCCGTAGGAACACCAAAGGCGAGATCACGCACTACCAGGGGATCCTCTTCGACATCACGGAACGCATTCAGGCCCAAGAGGAAAGCGAAAGGCTGCAAAGCCAGCTCCTGCAGACCCAGAAGCTGGAGGCCATCGGCAGGCTGGCGGGGGGCGTGGCCCACGACTTCAACAACATGATCAATATCATCATCGGATACGCGGACATCGCCCTGCTCGACCTGAGCCCCGGGGATCCCTTGAGGGAAACGCTGGACGAGATCCGGCAGGCGGCCAACCGTAGCGCGGAGCTCACCAAGCAGCTCCTGGGCTTTGCGCGGAGACAAACCATCAGCCCGCTGATTTTAAACGTCACCGAGGTCATCGGGGTCTGCGAAAAGATGCTGCGCCGACTGGTGGGGGAAGAGATCGAACTCCGGTTCACGGCAGAGAAGCATCTCTGGCCGGTGGAAATGGACCCCTCCCAGATGGACCAGATCCTTACGAACCTTGCCGCCAACGCCCGCGACGCAATCCAGGGAACCGGCGAAATCACCATCGAAGCCTCCAACGCGACCCTGGACGAAGCCTATTGCGCCGAGCACCTGGGCTGCATCCCGGGAGACTATGTAAAGATATCCTTCAGCGACTCGGGTGTCGGCATGGACAGGGAAACCCGGGAACGCATCTTCGAGCCCTTTTTCACCACCAAGAACGAACGGGAAGGGACCGGGCTGGGGCTCGCCACGGTTTACGGCATCATCCAGCAGAACCGTGGCTTCATCAACGTATACAGCGAGCCCGGCCAGGGGACCGCCTTCAACATCTACCTGCCTCGGTTCCACGGAAAAAAAGAGGGGCCCGCTCCGGCCAAGGGCCCGGAACAGTCTTTGGTGGGAACGGAAACGATTCTGGTGGTGGAGGATGAAGGCCAGATCCTGAAGCTCTGCAAGATGACCCTGGAACGGCAAGGCTACAAGGTCCTGAGCGCCCAGACGCCCGGCGAGGCGCTGTTGCTCTGCGAAAAGCACATTGCGGAAATCGACCTGCTTCTCACGGACGTCATCATGCCCGGCATGAACGGAAACGAGCTCAAGGAACGCATAACGTCCCTGCGGCCGGAGATAAAGACCATCTTCATGTCCGGCTACACGGCCGACACCATCAGCCACCGCGGAGTGCTCGCCCAGGGAACCAACTTTCTCCAGAAACCCTTTTCCCCCAGAGAGCTGGCCCAGAGGGTGCGGCAGGTCCTGGGATAGCCGCCCGCCGCCCTTGCCTCTCCTGCCAGGCGCATCAGGCGTACCCGAACAGCCCCGCCGCGTTTTTCCACAAGATCTTCTCCGTGTCCGCTTCGCGTAACCCCAGGCCTTTCACGATTTCCACCTGCTCCCGGGGGCTCAAGGGAACCGGGGCGTAGTCCGAGCCGAACACGACCCTGTCCGTTCCGAAAAGCTCAACGCAGTGCCGGAGCTTGGCGGGTGAAAACCCCATGGTGTCGGCGAAGAAGTTGGTGCGCAGGTACGCGCCGGGCCTGCGCTTGCAGGACGCGGCCTGACCCGGAGGCAGGGTCTCGTAGCCCAGACGGAGGGTGAAATCGAGCCGGTCCGCCAGGCACAGGAGCGCGCCTCCGCTGTGGGGCAGGATGACTTGAAGGCCCGGATGCCGGTCGAAGACTCCGGAAAGGATCATCCGCGCGGCCGCCATGGTGGTGTCGAAGGGCCGGCCCACCGCCTCCTCCAGGCGGTAGAGGTCCATCTTGGTATACCCCAGGGGCGCAAAGGGGGGATGGAGAAACACGGGCGTTCCGAGCGACTCGGCAAGCTCCCAGAGGGGCTCGGCCCTGGGGGAGTCGGGAAACTCTCCGGCGAAGCTGGTGCCGATGGAAATTCCGCGGGCTCCCAAGCCCTCCAGGCAGCGCCTGCACTCGGCCGCGCTTTCCCTATGGAAGGGGTTCACCATGACCATGAAGTCCAGGCGGTCCGGATAACGCGCCACCAGCTCCGCCATGCAATCGTTCATCATCCGCATGACCCAGGCCTGGGGCAGAACCCAGGCCTTCCGGGAAATGAGCTCCAGCTCCATGGAAAAACTCAGCAGGCTCCGCGTGATCCCGGCTTCCTCCAAAACGCGCATCTGGAGGTCAATGTCGGCAACTTCCGGATAGATGACCGAGGTGATCCCTTTGTGCAGGAAGGCGCGGTTCGGGCCGGGCCGGGCCGTCACCAGGTCCATCACCTTCTGGATCGCGAACGGGAACCGGGGCAGGCAGTGGGCATGGACGTCAATGACGGGCGCGGGGGCACGGCTGCTCTTCCCTGGCATGGGGCGGCTCCTTGCGTGTGAATCGGGGAGGGAGAACATGGAACGATAGCAGCAACGCGCAGGGCCGGCAAGACACGAACGAAGAAGTGCGACGGCGGGGGAAAGCTCCAAAAAGAGCAGCCCAAAGCGGCTCCCCGCCGCGCCCTTCCTTCATTGTCTCTTTGTCAGACACGCGCGGCAATGCTATGGTACACATCCTCCGCGGCATCGTCGCCGCGGAATAAAGGGAATGCCTGCCGTCCGCCTGCGTTTTCGCAGCCCGGCAAAAAGGAAGGAAAAACGGGAAAATGAAGAACGATCAGGGTATGAAGACCGCCCCGCTGGGCGAGGGCATCGTCCTTTCCAGGCTGGCGCCTTACGTGGATGCGTTCCTGAATACCGCGGTGCGGGACTATGAGATCCTCCACCAAGAGGAGGCCTTGCCGGAGGACGGGAGGCCCCTGGTGTTCATCGCCGCCCACGGCCCCCTGTGGGCGCCCTTGCCCTCCATTCTGATCCTGGGAAAGCTCTTCGTGGACAAGGGGCTGGGCCATCTGGTGGCGGGCTTCTACCCCCACCCCATGCTCATGCGCTTTCCGGGAATGAAGGCCCTGTTCGGAAGGCTGGGCACCCCCACCAAGGTCTATGACCTGCCCGGCCTGGTGGAGAGGCTCCAGGACGGAAGGATCAACATCACCGGCACGGGCCCGGAAGGCATTTTCTGCCACTTCTCCTGGGAGGACCCGGTCGGCCCCTTCGACAACGCCGGCATGGTGGCCGCGGCCGTGCTGTCGGACGCAACCCTGTGCCTGCTGGCCCACCGGGGCGGCGAGGCCTGGAACATTCCCCTGCGGCTCCCCTTCGGGCTCACCGTGCCCCTGTCGCGGGGCCTCCGGGGCGTGAACTTCCCCCTGGGGCCGGTCCGCAAGATCAAGCACTATGTGGTTTCCTGCAAGCGCTACGTGCCGGAGCTCACCAAGGAAAAGCTTTTGGCGGCCGAAGGCCGCGAAAAACGGCTTCTCATAGGCCTGGAAAGCGAACGCATCCGCGTGGAGCTGAATCGCATGATGGACGAGCTGGCCCGGAGGAACCCCTAGCGCCGAATACCCTGCTTCCCACGATTTCCAACAGGCTCTTTTCATCGCTTGGAAAAAGCAAACGCCCGCCCCGGAAGCTCCGGGACGGGCGTTTG
>JBFMHL010000199.1:0-36541 GCA_040753055.1 Thermodesulfobacteriota bacterium
GAAGTCCACGGAAAACCCGCGGGTGTTGGTGAGCTGGGTGATCTTCTCCCCCATGGTCAGCATCACCCGGCTTCCGGCCATGGCGATGCCCGCCGCGATCCCGATGCCTCCGAAGATGAGCAGGAAAATGGGGATGGGAACCTTGTCCTGAAAAGCCCCGGTCTTCACGAAAAAGTAGATGACCGCCAGGGGCCCGATGGCGTTGGCCACGTCGTTGGCCCCTTGGGCCAGGGCCACGTAGCAAGCCGTGCCCACCTGGATGTAGCGGAACACGCCCTCGGCCCCGTCCTCCTCTTTATGAAGCTTCATGTGCTGGAAAATGCGGCGGCAGATGGTCCCCACCATGTAGGCCATCAGCAGGGAAAGAGAGACAGCCAGGAAGGGGCTGATGGTGAGGGTCTTCCCCAGCGGGGTCTTCCAGAGGAAGGAAAGGATCATGACAAACACGGAAAAGCCCACGAACAGAGGGGACAGCGTGAGCGCGCGCACTCCTGAGCCTGGTTGGGAAAGCACCAGGCGTACGATGAGCTTGAACATGAGGTAGGAAATCACGATGGCGAACAACGGCGAAACGATCCAGCTGGCCACCACCGAGCCCATCTTGGCCCAGTTCACGGCCCAGAATCCGCCGGCGACGATCCCGTACCCCACCATGGCCCCCACGATGGAGTGGGTGGTGGAGACGGGCAGGGACTTGTAGGTGGCGAAGCTCACCCACAGGGCCGCGGCCAGCAATGCGGAAAGGGCGCCGATCAAGGCCAGGCGGGGATCGCTCATGAGTTCCGGCGATACGATGCCCTTGCGTATGGTTTCGGCCACGTGGGAGCCGATGAAGGCGGCGCCCAGGAAGTTCAGCAGGCCGGCGATGACCAGCGCCTGGCGCATGGTGATGGCCTTGGCCCCCACGGGAGAGGCCATGGCGTTGGCCACGTCGTTGGCGCCGATGTTCCAGGCCATGTAAAAGCCCAGCGCATAACCGATTACGAGGATGCTCCAGTCTGCGGACATGTGCCTTCCGTAGCGCAAGGTCGCGGGGCTTCGGGAAAAGCCCTCGCGCGTTGGATTTACGGGATCGTAGGAACTCATCCCCCGGGCGGCGGTCATTTGATACCGGACCGTTGGGATTTGCCGCCGTGCCTTCTTGGCCTCATCCGCCATCTTTGTCAACCGCTACCGCTATCTTTGGGGATAAAAAAGCGGCGACAAAAGCATTGTAGGAAAAACCACGGGGCTACCGTAAACCGGCCATGCCTTCATTACAACATGTTAACACTAAATCAGCGGCCCTTGGATACGCATCAAAAAGTTTTACGAAAAAAAAAGGGGAGGGGGCGGGGGAGGGGAAAAGAGCCGCTCTCAAAAGGTTTTTTCCCCCCTCCCCCGTGAAGTACCTTTCCTTTTCTACAGAAAGAAGCGCCAGGCGCAAAACGGGCCGTCCGGGTCCCGGTCCGGCGGGCAGGCCAGGCACTCGGTGCGGATGCGGGGGTCAATGGTCAGCGCAAAGGCCGGGTACTCGGCCATGCCTCCGGACTTGCAGGGGTAATCCGGCAGCCCCCTGCGCTTCCGGGCGTCCTGCACCCGGCAGTTTTCCATGGAAAAGACAAAGGAGTCCGTGCCCTCCCACCGGATGGCCTGGGTGTTGACGAGCGCATACAGGCGGAAGGACAGCGCCCGGGCAAGACCCGGAAGGCCCGGGTTTTCCTCCTGCTTCAGAAAGCGCTTGATGCTTTCCGCCTCGAAGGGGGAGAAGCGGGTCCAGCAGGTGTCGTTGGCCCTTTTGGCGTCGAACTGCTGGGAGGAAAACTCCACCGCCTGGAACCACACGCCGTCGTTGGCCAGCCAGTTCACCGCCGTCGCCTGCAACAGCTCGTCCATCTTTTCCGGGGAAAGCGCCTGCAGAGCTTCGGGGACCCCGTTCTTCTGGGAAAAGCCCAAGACCCGGGACAGGCGGTCCATCTGGATGGGAAGGCTTTTTTCGCGGGACGCGAACAGGACCGAAAGGGCGCGCTCCATGCCGAACTGGTGGATGCACTCGGAGAACCAGAGCCCGTGGTGCACTGCGATCCTGTGCAGGAGGTCCATGAAGAAGAGCACCTTTTCCTCGCGGGGCAGCTCCTTGATTCCGGCGGCGAAGTCCGTCATGCGCCCTCCCTTTGCGACTTTTCTTCCTCTTCCATGAGCAACGTGATCAGGTTCTTCTTGGCGAACCCGATGCCCGGATCCAGCGCCAGGGCTTTGCGATAATACTCGATGGCTTTTTTCTGGTCGCCCAAATTCCGGTAGTTGCTCCCGATGTTGGCGTAATCAATGGCCGAGCCGGGGTCCAGGGCCAGCACCTTCTGGAAGCACTCGATGGCTTCTTCGTACCTGCCCAGGCTGTAATGGCAGAATCCCATAAGGTTGAATACGTCGGTCCGCTCCTTGTCCAGCGCCTCGGCCCGCCGGAGCGACTCCAGGGCGTCCGCGAACTCGCCCGATTCCTTGTCGCAGATGGCAGTGTAGACGTAGATGGTGGCTTCGTCCTCGGCCGAAGGGGACAGGGTGAGGGCCGAAGCGAAGGCGGCCCTGGCCTGGTCCAGGTCGGAGAGGGCCAGGAGGCTTCTTCCCACGGCAAAGTCCAGGTAGTGGCGGGGCGCCATCCTCTCCCGCATGCGCAGAAGCACCTTGAGGGCGGCCGAGGGCTCGCCGTTGTCCACGATGAGCCGGGCCAGGAACAACGCCACGCTCCGGGTCTGGGAGCGCTCGCGGAACCGGGTGCCGGGAACCAAGGTGTAGAAGGTGGGAAGCCCGATCTCCGGGTGGGTGGTGTCCACCACGTAAGGGAAGAAGCCTCGCCCGGAAAGGGCGGAGATGAGCCTCTGCGCCTCCACGGCCATGTTTTCGTCGGAGAGGTCGGGCAGGTCCTTGATCTGGGCGAAAGAAGCGGGGGAGAGGATCGCGGCAACCTCCGAAAGGCTGGCCGGCTTGGGAAGGCCCGAGGCCACGTAGACCGTTCCTGACTCGAAGTCTCCCGCCAGCTGGGCCACCTCGGTGAGCGCCCGGTTCAGCGCCTTCTGGGGATCGGGGCTGGTGCCCGCGGTCCAGACGATCTCGCTCTTCTTCCCCATGGTGGCCGGGTCGTAGCACAGGGCGCCCACCGTGGGGATGCCCATACCGCAGGTGAAGTCGGAAAGATACGTGAGGATTCCGGCCTTGTCGTAGCGGGAGAGCAGGTCCAGGGCCACGGGGTCCGTGATCCCCGCCCGCGAGATCCCCGGCACCGGTACGCCGTCCACTCCCGAAAGCGCGCTCACATGGCGCTCCACCACCTCGCAGAAGCCCTGGCACAATGCTTCCGCCACGCAGTTGCCCGCCGAGGTGCCGTTGAACTCGTTGATGAGGAAGAACCAGTCGAAGGGAACCAGGACCTCGCGGTCGTTGGCGAAGTCCGTGGCCCGGCACCAGCGCTGGGGGGTCTGGGCGAAGAAGGCGAGGGCGTCCTCGGCCTCGTCCGACTCGTCATTCACGCTCCGGGCGATCTCCCACAAGGGAAGGGCCTGGTCCTGCAGCTCCTCATGGGTGCCCGTGATGAAGTTCTCGGCCCGGCTCCGGAAGGCATAGAAGGAGTAGCGCTCCACCAGCTCCATGACCGCAGAGGCCCGCGCCTGGGCGTCGAAGCCGCCCTTTCCCATTTGCTTGCGGATCCCCGTGAGTCTCCGGGCGTCCGGGCCGTACATGGAAAAATAGACGGGGATGCCCAGGCGTCCCGTGTCCACCCGTTCCACCCGGTCGAATATCTTTTGGTTTATGCCGGCAATCCGGTTGAAAAAGTCCTCCACGGTCTTTTCCGGGCTGCGGGTCTTGTCCTGGTCCCGGCGGTGGGTCTTTACGGCGTCCTCGATCCTGATCTTGGCCATCGTGTCGGTCCTGTCGCAAAAATGAATTAGTGGCTGTCATCGCTCTCCGGGTTCAGGCTGCCCTGGCGGTAGGGGGCCAGGTCCAAGGCAACGCGGGAAAAGCCCGCGCGCCGGACTCCTTCCGCCGCCCGCTCCCGGAACCCGGGATCGGCGAAGCGGGTCAGGTCCTCCGGGGCCGCCTCCACCACGGCCACGGCCCCGAAATGCCGCACCCGGAAGCCTGAAAGCCCCAGAGAGAACAAGAAATCCTCGGCGGCCTCCACCCGGGCGAGCGCCTCTTTGGTGAGCGGCGTGCCGAAGGGGATGCGGGACGCCAGGCAAGCCGAAGACGGCTTGTCCCATACGGATATCCCCATCTCCCGGGCAAGAGCCCGGATTTCCTTTTTCAAAAGCCCCGCCTCGGCAAGCGGGGCAGGGACCCCGGCCTCCCGTGCCGCGGCCAGTCCGGGCCGGAAGTCGCCCCGGTCGTCCAGATTGGCGCCGTGGGCCAGGGCTGCGAAGCCCCTCTCCCGAGCCGCCGCGGCAATGGCCGCCAGGTGGGACTTCTTGCAAAAGTAGCAGCGTTCGGGGGTATTGGCTGCGATGCCGGGATTTATCAGGTCGTCCTGCACAACCTCCACATGGGCTATGCCCAGCTCCCCGGCCACCCGCCGGGCGGTTTCCCGCTCCCGCGCGGCCATGAGGAGGGAGACCACCGTCACGGCCAGGACCCGGTCCGCTCCCAGGGCCTCCTTTGCGGCGGCGCAAAGGAGCGCGGAGTCCACGCCGCCGGAAAAGGCCACGCAAAGCGGACCCTGGTCCTTGAGCAGGGAAAGGAGCCGCTCCTTTTTTTCGCCGGGAGAACCCAATGGACCTTCCTGCGGGTCTCAGGCCCCGCGAACCACCTGGTCGGCCGCCTGCTCCAGGATGTGGACGGCGAAGATGAGCCGGGCGAACCGGGGGTCCTTGGTCTGGCCGTGGAAGAAGCGGTAGTAGATCTGCTGGGCGATCACCGCCAGGCGGAACAGGCCGAAGCAGTGGTAGAAGGCGAAGTTCTCGATCTTGGTGCCGGTGATCTCCTCGTAGAGGCGGACCATCTCGCTCCTTTTGAGCGCGCCCGGAGCGTCGGTGGGCATCATGCGCACGGCCTGCACTTCCTCCGGATCGTCGGCCTGGACCCAGTAGGCGAGCGAGGAGCCCAGGTCCATGAGGGGATCGCCCACCGTGGCCATCTCCCAGTCCAGGACGCCGATGATCTTCAAGGGATCCGCCGGGTCCAGGATCACGTTGTCGAACTTGTAGTCGCCGTGGATGATGGCCGCCCGGGCCGGGCCGCCGGGAAGGGACGCGGCCAGCCACTGCATGATCTTCTCGAAGTCCGGGGCGTCCTCGGTGCGGGCGTTGCGATAGCGCTTGGACCAGCCCTCCACCTGCCTTTGGACATAACCCTCCGGCTTGCCGAAGTCGGAAAGCCCCATCTCCTCCACCGGCAGCATGTGGAGCTTTGCCTGGAGCGCAATGAGGTTCTCGCAAAGCTTCCGCACCCGGTCCGGGGTCATGCCGAGCTCGGGCGGAAAGTCCTTGCGCAGGATGATTCCCGAGATCTTCTCCATCACGTAGAAGGGGCATCCCATGACCGCCGGGTCCTCGCAGTAGGCCAGGGGCCGGGGGCAGGGGAAATGGGGCGACAGCGCGGACAGGATGCGGAACTCGCGGCCCATGTCGTGGGCGGTCTTGGCCTTGGTGCCGATGGGGGGCCGGCGGAGCACCATCTCCCTTTCACCCGCCTTGAGAAGATAGGTAAGGTTGGAGTGCCCGGAGGGATACTGCAAAATGGTGAGGGGCCCGATAAAGCCGGGAACGGTTTTCTCCAGGTAACGGGCGACGGCTTCGGGGTCTATCTCCTCGCCCTCGCGGGCGGTCTTGGCCTTGTCCAGCAGATCCATGAAAAGCACCTCATGCTTCCGAAAAAATCATTTCCCCATAAACTCTTGCCGCCCCTCCCAAAAAGATTCTGGGCGCGTTATTTCCCCTCCGGGGCCAGGAAGGCCATCATCCAGTCAATGATGAAGCGGGCGTAAGTTTCCACGGAGACGTTCCGGTTGCGGTATTTCCAGCGCTTCACGTACCACTCCTGCAAGAGGGCCTTGAGCACGGCCGAGGTCATTTCCGGGTCCCGGGCCATGAACACGCCTTTCTCGGCGCCCTGGCGCAGGATGTCGGCAAAAAATTTCTCGGTCCATAGCTCGCTGGCGATGGCTTCCTTGAGCTCCTTGCGGTCCAGGTTCTTGGCTTCCATGAAGGTGAAGTAGAACCAGGGCTGCATGACTTCGGAGAGATAGAGGTGGGTGATGATGCCCACGGAGAGCATTTCCCTGGGATCGGTGACTCCCAGGATCTGCTCGCCCAGCACGCGGTAGGTGAGCCGGCGGCCCTGCTCCTGGATCATGGACAGGAGCTCGTCCTTGCTGGAGAAGTAGGAGTACAGGGCGCCCATGGAAAGCCCGGAGCTTTCAGAGAGGTCGCGCAGGCTCATGGCGTGGAAGCCCTTCTTGTTGCTGATGGCGAGCGTCGCGTCGAAGATCTTGGCCAGGTTTTTGACCACGCGCTCTTCCTTCTTGACCTTGATGCGGTCCGCGTTCTCCGAAAAAATTTCCCGGCAAATCTCTTGCTTGGACAGGTTCACCAGGTTCTTGAACTCCGAAAGCGTCAACATCATCTACCCCCGACCTCAGGCTGATCCACGGGTTAATGCCGTTTTCCCCCCACCTCCGGCCCGCAACTCGGGCCAATCTGCTTACTTTGCAAAAATTCGGATTTTTTTCAACTTTGATGATTTTTTAAATGCGGACGGAAAGATAGGGGGCCGAGCCCGTGCTCCCGGCCCAAGGGGGAAAAGCTTTCTTTCGGAGAAAAAGGAGAGGGGACGGGAGGAAGAGCCGCCGGAGGAGCCGGTCAAGGCAATGAAGGGCCCTTTCGTACCTCTGGGAAGGGTTCTCCATTTTGTTTTTCCGTATGAAAAAGTCTTGCTTCAAAAGGGGGAGGGCGAGAGGGGAAGAACCATTTCACATTTCTCCGAGGCGACAATCTTTCTCTGGAATCCATTTCGAAATCACTGTTCTATAAGGTACAGTAAATTTTCAAAATTTTCCAAGGAGAGCGATTTTTCTTGCCATGATGGCCAGTAAGCTTCGAACAGCAGCCTCGGGGCTTGGTTCAAAAAGTTTTGCGGAAAGAGGGGTGGGGGTGCGGGGGGGGGGGGGGTAGCCCCCCCCCCCCCCCCCCCCCCCCCCCCCCCCCCCCCCCCCCCCCCCCCCCCCCCCCCCCCCCCCCCCCCCCCCCCCCCCCCCCCAAAATGCCTTTCGTTTTTCTCAATAGCTTTTATTCTTTTTTCATTTCCTTATCGTTGATGCAGAGCTTCTGCTCGTCGGAGTTGCCGCGCAGCTCCGGGGCGTACATGGCGTATCCCTGGGCGGGCAGGGCGCTGTACTTTCCGGGGATCTGGGCGTTCATGCGATAGGAGACCGAGTGCTTGCCCCGGGCCAGGGTGCGGCAGAAGAAGTTCACGGTTTCGTCCCGGAACTCGACATAAGCCCCCAGGTCGTTTCCGTTGTACCCGCTTTTTACTTCCACGGGCTCGCACCCGGCCGCCTTGTGGTCGGAGAAGATCAGGTACTCGTAGTCGTTCTTGAGCATGGTGGTGAGCTCGATCTCCAGAAGGTCGCCGCTTTGCACCGTGTCTTCGGGCCCCAGCGGTATCCTGCGGTACTTCTCCACCTTGCGGGAGACGGGCTGGCCCAGGGAGCCGGCATCCGCTATGGCCCGGTCTTCGGCCACGAGCCGGTAGACCTTGCGGCTCACCTTGAGCTCCAGGCCAGCCGACTTGATGAAGTCCTCCATGGTGAAGTTTTCCAGATACGCGTTTACATAAAGCGGACCGCGCCCTTTTCGTTCGATGGTGACGGTGTGCTTGCCGGGGGTGAGCGCCGCTCCGCCGAGGCTCCAGGAGTTCTCGAAGGAGAACAGGTTGCCCGTGTTGATGGGGGACTGCTTCATCCGCTTTCCGTCCAGATAGACGGAGACCAGCATGTCGGGCTTGTCCTCGCCCGAGACCTTCCAGAAATCGGCCAGGGCCTCGATGCAGAAGGCGGTGTCGCGGGTGGAGCCCCACCAGGTGGCATTCTTGCGGTTGTTCAACAGATACTTCACCAGCCAGGCGGTGCGCTCGCCCCGGGGGTCGGTGGCGCAGAGGAGGCGCAGGTAGGCGGCGTGGGCCTCGATCTCGTTGCCGTACCACCACCACCAGTAACCCTGGTTCCCCAGGTTGAGGTAGCAGGTCTGGTTTTCCTGGTCGCACACCTCGTACTGCTTGATGTTCCGGGTGAGCATGGAGACCTTGGCCTGGTCGCCCGCCGTGACGCAACCGAGAGCCAGCAGTGCCTTGGAGTAGACGGAGAGCCCGTTGCGGTCCCGGTACAAAAACTCCCGCATGCCGGAGGACTCCCGGCCGGCCTCGGCCAGGGCCTGGTATACGTATGCGTCCAGATCGTCGGTGTGGGTCTTGTAGGGCTTCTTTTGCTTCGCCGCGTTTTTGAGCTTGCTTAGCTCGGCGCTCTGATAGCCCTCGAGCCAGGCGATTCCCCGTTCCAGCATGTTGCCCGGCAGGACGACTCCGCTCTCCCGCGCGGTGAGAAGGCCGCGCACCACCGTGGCGGTGGTGTGGGGGTCGCTGTGCTCGCCGTAGCCGGAGAACCAGCCCCAGGCGCCGTCGGAGAGCTGCATGACGGAGAGGCGGCTTATGCCTGCGTGAACCATGTCGGCAAGCTTTTCCGGATCGAAGACCGGGTTGTCCCGCCAGCGCTTCCACTGCTCGGCGCGCTCCTTGGCGTCGCCCAGCTCTTCGGGGTTCAGGTTCACGGTCTTGTTGCGGATGTCGGAGAGGCGGATGCCCATTTGCTTTAAAATTTTAGCGGTTACGGCCGCGGGCACGAAGCGGTTCAGGGTCTGCTCGGTGCAGCCGTAAGGGTAATCGGCCAGGTAGGGCAGGGCGTCCACCATGGCGGCGGCGAGCGAGGGGGAGAACTGCACCGTGAGCAGGGTGCTTTCCACTCGCCGCTTTTCCGGCACGGTGAAGGAGAAGGAGGTCTTTTCCTCCTTGGGCCGGATCACCTTGCAGAAGGGCTCGGTCCTTTCCGCGCCGTGGATGAGCACCGGGAAGCCGATCTTCATGGCGTCTGAGGCCGCGTCCGAGAAAGCCGATACGGTGACCTCGGCCTGGCCTTCGTTTTTCGCCAGGACGCTGAAGTCCACGCGGGCCTCGCCGCCGGCCGGCACCGTCACCTTCTGCTCGCGCTTTCCGGAAACCTCCAAAGTGTCGCCGGAAACCGCAAGGACCACGCGCACGCTTTTTTCCTTGTCCAGGTAGTTGTGGACATTGGCGGACAGGACCGCGGTGTCCGTCTGTACCAGGAAACGGGGAGTTTCCAGACGCACCAGGAGATCTTTCTTGGTGACCAGCGTAAGAGCCGCCTGGCCCACCCGCGTGCCCAGGCCCATGACCCATGCCCTGCACTGCCAGCCCGTCAAGTTGTCCGGCATGGCGAAGCTCGCTTTGGCCAGGCCCTTGTCGTCGGTGAAGAGGTCTCCCGCGAAGAAGGCGCTGTCCGCGAAGTTCTCCCGCAGGACGGCCGCGGCCTCGCCCGGAGCCCCCTCCTCGGGGGCCTCTGCGGCGGGGGCGGCGGGAGCGGCCATCTCCATGGCGATGCCGTCCGCATCGGCCGACTGCATCTTGGCGGCCCGGGCCACAGAGGGCATGGGCATGGCTTCGGACTTGGCCAGCATCATGCCGTCCTTGGCCTCCCCTCCCGCCGCTCCTATTCCTGTCACCGCCCCGAAGACCCCGATGGGCGAGAGCGTCGGCGCGTTCTTCTTTACCAGGTTGGGGAAGTACCGCGACAGGGTGTCCTCGCCGCGGGTATAGTGGCTTCGCCTCCATTTCCAGAAAAAGGACTTGATTTCCGGGACGTTGGAGCCTCCGGAGATATACTCCAGGGCCTGGTCGTAGACCGTGAGCGCGATGGAGCCCGAGTAGGGCCTGCCCTCGGCGTCGGCCACCTTTACCGTGACCTCGGCATCCTTGCCCGGCTCGTACACGGTCTTCTGGCTGGCCAGGGAGAGGTTGAGCACCCGGCTCTCCGGCGGCACCAAAATTTCCCGCACCGTGGTGTGGACCTCCGCGCCGGACACGGTCAGGGCCTCCACGTAGAAGTTGGGCATGTCGCCCTGGGCCACGGCCACGGGGACGATGCCCGTCTTGCCCGGCAGGGCCATGACCTCGGGCGCGGGGTAGACTTCACCTTCGGGTCGGAGAAAGAGCAAGACGGTGGACTGGGCTTGCCGTGTGCGGACGGCCAGGGAAGCGGTCTCTCCGGGCCGGTATACGGCCTTTTCAGGCACCAGCTCGAGGTCGTTGAAGGAGAAGTCGGTGGTGTCCCGCTCATCGCCCAACACCGTGAAGATGCAGCCGCCCTCGATGCCGGCGGCCGGGCCCTGGGTGAATGCGAAGGCCGCGCGGAACTGTCCCGGAAGGGCGGCCGTGAGCCTGTACTCGGCCGTGCCTTCCTGGTTCAGGGTGAGGGACCGTTTCTGGGAAAGGCTTTCCGTTGCCTTGCCGTCCGGATAGGAGATGCGGAAGACGCTCACCTCGCCCGTGCCGGACAAGGGCGCACCGGAGGCGTTCCGGGCGTGGAAGCGGATGGTGATGGAGTCGCGGGTCCGGTAGTACCCCCGATCCGCCTGGGCGTAGACCCGCCCGGGCCGGGCCGCGGCCAGCACAGAGCCCTTGCCGTAGATGGTGCGGCGGGACGCGTCCGTCACCTCCGCGGTGATCTCGTAGCGCTGGTCCATTCCCGGCTGCAGGGCCTTGGCCAGGCCGGTTTCGATGGGCACGGTGAAGGTGCCGTCCTCCCCGATGCGCCCTTCGCCCCGTGCAACCACCTCCGGCGGCTTCCGGGAGCGGGGGAGCCACCAGCTCCAGGGCCGCGGGCAGCCCCAGCGGCTCCAGCCCGGGTACCAGTCGTAATCCGGCGAAAGCCAGCCGTACCCGGAGCCGTAGAGCCAGTCCCAGGGACCGGGGGGGTACCAGGCCTCGTCCTGCTCGGAGCGCAGCACCTTGTAGCTCACGGTGGCGTTCTTCACGGGCTCGCCGAAGTAGTAGCGGGCCTTGATCTTTGCGGAAAAAGCCTTGCCCAGTTCCACGGGCTTCTCGGGCGCCTCGATTGCGACCTCGAACTCGGGCTTCTTGTACTCCTCCACCCGGAAGGTCCCTCCGCCGTAGCCCGACACGGTGAGGCCGAAGACCCCCAGGGGGCAGTCCTCGGGAAGCACGAAAGAGCCGGACACGCCGCCGAAGCTGTCGGCCGTCATGTTCTTCTGGAAGAAATCCTCGTTTTTGGGATTTCGTGCAATTACGTAAAGGCTGGCTCCGGAGAAGGCCGACTCGTTCTTCTGGTCGTAGCGCGCCCGGGCCACCCAAATTTTAAAGAACACCTTCTGGCCGGGCCGGTACACGGGACGGTCCGTGAGCACGAAGGCCTTGGCCGAGTCGTAAACGCTCTGCCGGCGGTAGTTGCGCCACAGGCCGGTGTAGCCCAGGATGGCGGGATCGTTTTCGCCTCCGGGCACGAAGATGAGATAGCGCCAGCGATCGTCCATCTCCTTGTTGTCCAGCATGATGAGCCCGTTTGGGTCGGTGGTCCGGGTGAACTTTCTGGTTTGAACCCGGTAGCGCTGGGGACCGGGGTACTTCTGGTCCTCAGGCGTCTGGATGTAGCCGAATACCGTAACCTCCGCGCCGGCCAGGGCGCGGCCCTTGTCCGCCTCGCAGACGAAGAGCAGGCTCTTGCCTTCCATGGGTTTCTTCACGATGGCGGCCTTGGCCAGCGTGAGGACGATGTAGCTGGTATTGCCTCCGTCCATGGCTGCGGAAATCAGGTAGGAGCCCGCCTTGGTGAAGGGAACCTTCACCGGGGCCCGTGCGTCGAAGTGGCCCGGAGCAGGATTGAGCATCACATCCCACTGGGCCACGCTTTTGCCCAGGTACTTTTCCTGGTCCTGATCCAGCAGCCGGTATCCGATGTTGTTCAGCTCGAGCTTGTCCCAGGAAAGCTCCTTGGGGTTGGACTCGAGGTAGCTCATGACGTCGGAGAGAAGCTTGTCCATCCGGATCTCGCGGGCCGCGAAGCGCGCGCGGGTTCCGTTGCGGAAGAGCAGGGAAAGCTCGGCGTTGGCGCCGGCGGGCTTGACGCCGATCGGATCGAACCGCGCCCAGTTGCCCATGATCTGGTTGTATCGCTGTCGCTTGAAGTCCGAGGTCCCGAACACGTCCATGCTTTTTTTCCACGAGGACGCAGCGGCGTCGTACTGCCTCCGGTTCTCGAAGATCTCGGCCAGGCGGTTGATGGAGTTTTCGGCGTACGGCCCCTTGGCGTCGGCCAGCTTCTGGTAGGCCGAGATGTAGTTCATTCCGGCCGGAAGGTTGAATCGCCGGACGCCGCAGGCCAGGCGCGCAATGGTTTCTTCCCGGGAAAGGTTGGAAAGCGAGTAGATGCCCTCCCGGACCTCCTTGTCCGGATCGTTTTCCGAAAAGAAGCTATAGCCGGCAAGGGTCTGTACGCCGAACTGGATGCGCATAAACTCGGCGAAGAGGTAGGTGGCCTCGGACTCCCGTTTGCGGTCGGCCAGGGCCGCCCGCGAGAGAAGGAATCGCCATCTTTCTCCGTCGTTTTTCGCGTCCTCGAAGGCTTCGGGAATCGAGTAGAACACCGGCTTGCCGTCCTGGGTGGCCGGGGCCCCCATGGGCTCGCCGCCCCGGTAATAGTAGTACGGGTATCCCTCCACGCAGTCGGGCGGGTCGTTCAGGTCGGTGAGCACGGAGAGGCGCCAGGACTCACTCGCACCGAAGGGGCCCATCACGATTCTGGCAAAGGAAAGGTAGAAGTTGGCCAGCTCCTGCCCGTCAGCCTGCTTTCGGGCCGTGGGCATGGCGCGGGACAGGATCTCCATGGCCCTGGCCCGGTCCCGCAGGTAGCAGTAGACGTACTTCCCGTCGCCGCCCCGGTGCTGCCCCCGGCTGAACTCCCCGGAAACCACGAAGCCTTCGTGGTTGATGTCGGCAAGCTTCTCGGCAACGGCCCATAGCATGCGGAAGTCGTTGCGCCGGGCCTTCTCCGCCTTGTCCAGGAGCTCGTCCAGCTCGTTCTCGCGATTCAAATTGGACAGGCAGGCCACGGCCAGGGACAGGTCGTGGGATGCCTCCCGGGAGTCGGAGGTCGGGCAGAGCACCAGCTTCCGGAAGATGGCCAGCGCGTCGTTGTAGTTCCCTTGCTTGTACAGAAGCTCGGCGCGTGCTCTTTCCTCCTGCTGGGACAAGGGTTGACGTGCTGCCAGCGGGGCCGCGGCCAGGGCGGCCAGCACCAAAACCAGGGCGAGCTGTCTTTTCATGGTTTTCCCCCTGCACGGGTGGGTTTTACTTTTGAATGGAATATATCCCGAACCCCGGTCCGGCCCAAGAAAAAGTTATGCAAATAAATTCCATGGCCCGCGCTTTGGCCGAAATGCTAAGCGCTTGCAAAATTTCGGCCCGGGGATATGGTGGGAGGCAACTATTCATTTCCGGAGGGGTAAATGAACGTTTCCATGTGGGGCAAGGCGCTCAAGATCATTCCGCGCGTAAGCCGGGAGGAGTGGGATACCCTGGACGTGGTCTCCCGCTGGCTCATCATCACACGGGCCGCCGTATTCGTCATGACCGCCACCTCCTGCGCGGTGGGCGGGCTCCTGGCGATCCGGGACGCGCGTTTCCACTTCCTCTACTTCCTGGCCTGCCTCCTGGGCCTGGTCTTCGCCCACGCCACCAACAACCTTCTGAACGACCTGATAGATCACAAGAAGGGCATGGACCGGGACAACTACTACCGGGCCCAGTACGGACCGCACCCCCTGGAGCACGGGCTTCTGACGCCCGCGGCCCACGCCGGCTACATCGCGGTTTCGGGGATCGTGGCGCTTGCATGCGGCGCGTATCTCGTCTCCGAGACCGGCGGCGCTACCCTGGCGCTGCTTTGCGCCGGGGCCTTCTTCGTGATCTTCTACACCTGGCCGCTCAAGTACATGGGGTTGGGGGAGCCATCGGTCCTGCTGGTCTGGGGCCCGCTGATGACGGGCGGGACCTATTGGGTGGTGACCAGCGGGCACATGGGCTGGGCCGTGTTCTTCACCAGCCTGGCCTATGCCGTAGGGCCCACCACGGTATTGTTCGGCAAACACACGGACAAGCTGGGCCAGGACACGGAGAAAGGGGTGCGTACCCTGCCCGTGATCCTGGGCGAGCGCCGGGCCCGGCTCTCCACCATCGGCCTCTGGATCTTCCAGCATGTCCTGGTGATTCTGCTGGTGTGGTCCGGCGCCCTGGGCTGGCCGCTCCTGGTGGTGTTGGGGGCGCTTCCCAAGCTGGTGTGGGCGATCCGCGTGTACGCAAAGCCCCGGCCTGACGAGCCGCCCGAAGGCATCCCCGAAGGCGTGTGGCCGCTGTTCCTCTCGGCCGTTGCCTTCGTGTACTGCCGCCTGTTCGGAATTCTTTTCCTGGCCGGGCTATTGGTGGACGTGGTTTTAAAAAGGCTGGGAGCCTATTGAAAGCGAGGGGGGCGGCCCCGGCACGGCCGGTCCGGCAAAGCCCCGTGGCCGCTTTTCTTGTTCCCCCATGTGCAGGGGAGGCGGCGCGCCCGAAGGGCGGCTTTTGGGGGAGGGCCACCACAGATTTTTTGATATTTCTAGCAGAGTTACTTCTCTGCCTTAAGCGCCTCGGCCTGGTAGTGGGTGTTCAGCGCGTCAATGAGCTCCTGGATCTGGCCCTGCATCACCGACTCCAGCCGGTAGAGGGTGAGCCCGATGCGGTGGTCCGTCAGGCGGTTCTGGGGGAAGTTGTAGGTGCGGATGCGCTCCGAGCGGTCGCCCGATCCCACCTGGGTCTTGCGCTCCCGGGCGATCTCGTCGTTCTGCTTCTGCAGCATGAGGTCGTAAAGGCGGGCGCGCAGCACCTTCATGGCCTTGGCCCGGTTCTTGTGCTGGGAGCGCTCGTCCTGGCAGGTGATGACGAGCCCGGTGGGCAGGTGGGTCAAGCGAACGGCCGAGTCGGTGGTGTTCACGTGCTGGCCGCCCGCACCCGTGGAGCGGTAGACGTCAACGCGAAGCTCGGAGGGGTCTATCTTGATGTCCACCTCTTCGGCTTCGGGGAGCACGGCCACGGTCACGGCCGATGTGTGGATGCGGCCCTGTGCCTCGGTCTCGGGCACCCTTTGCACCCGATGGGTGCCGCTTTCGTACTTGAAGGTCCGGTAGGCACCCTCCCCGGAAATGGAGGCCACGACTTCCTTCAGGCCGCCGCCTTCCGTTTCGTGCACGGTGAGGAGCTCCACGTTGAAGCGGTTTTCCTCGCAGTAGCGGCTGTACATGCGGAAGAGGTCCGCGGCGAAGAGCGCCGCCTCCTCCCCGCCCGTGCCTGCCCGGATCTCCAGCACCACGTCCTTTTCGTCGTTTTTGTCCTTGGGCAGGAGCAGGATCTTGAGCTTCTGGGCCAGCTCGGGCACCAGGGGCTCCAGCCGCGCGATCTCCTCGCGGGCCAGGGCCTTCATCTCCGGGTCCGGGTCGCGGGAAAGCTCCTTGGCCTCCTCCAGCCCCGTCACCGCCTTTTTATATTCCCGGTAGACCGAAACCACCTTGTCCAGGTCGGAGTGCTCCTTGACGTACTTCTGGTAGGCTTCCCGGTCCCCCACCACGGCGGGGTCGGCCAGGCGCTCCTCCAGCTCTACGTATCGTTTCTCCACGCCTTCCAATCGTTCCAGCATGACCGGCCTCCGGGCCTTCGGGATCCTGCGCAGGACAAAAAAAGCCGCCCGGAAGGGCGCCGAAGCGTCTTCCCGGGCGGCGGAAAATTCTTAAGCTGCGCTACTGCTCTTTGTTCTGGCCTTCCTGGGCCTGGTTGAACTTGGCGTACTTTTTCCGGAAGCGCTCGATGCGTCCGGCGGTGTCAATGAGCTTCTGCTTGCCGGTGAAGAAGGGATGGCACTTGGAGCAGATTTCCACGCGGATGTCGGACTGGGTGGAGCCGGCCTCCATGACGTTTCCGCACGCGCAGGTGATGGTGGTTGTGTTGTAGGTCGGATGGATGTCTTTTTTCATGGCCTGGCCTCTCCTTAAATGAAGGCCGCCGGGGCGGCCCGGTTATCATCATAAGCAAAATAAATTACCCCCGACGGATGCCCGCGTCAAGGTTTTTCTAAAGGATGCTACAAAGCGTCTCCCTTTTTTCAGCAAACGGAGCCATTTCATAACTTTCAGGCAAATGCAAGGCCCTATCGGGGGGCGCCTCCGGGGGGAGGGAGGCGCCTTGATTTCGAACGGGCGGGAAAAACGCGCCATGCCCTTGACAGGCAGGCATGCCTTTCGATATACACTTCCATTTTCCGGTGGCCCAGCATTCGGGGGACACCGAGAGGACGGGCTTTCGAGCCGGTCCTTCCGGCTCGGGGACGGTCCCTGGGCCGGCATCCTTGCTCCGTACCTGTTACGGGGCATAACCCGCGAGGAGGAAAAATGCAGCGCTACGAAACCATCTACATCATTGACCCGGACGTCACCGAGGCGGACCGGCAGGCCCTCCAGGCCCGCTACGCCGCGGTGGGCGAGGCTTCGGGCGGCTACATCGTCGGCTTCGACGAGTGGGGCCAGAAGAAGCTTGCCTACGAGATCAAGAAGAAGATCAGGGGCTTTTACGTCCGCATGGATTACTGCGCCCAAGGGGCCCAGGTCCGCGAGCTGGAACGGCTCATGCGCATTGATGATCGTATCCTGCGCTACCTGACCATCCAGCTGGAAACCGGCATCGAAGTAAACGCCCTCAAGGAGAGGCTGGCCGCCGAGGAAGCGGAGAGGGAGCGCAAGCGCGCCGAGAAGGAAGCCCAGCTCCGCGCCGTTGCCGAAGAGGCCATGGGGGCCGCCAGGGACCAGGAAGGCGACTCCGATGAAGACGAAGACGATGCCGACGACGAATCCATGAACGAGGAGGCCTAGCATGCAAGCGCGCCCCAAGAAGAAAAGAAGAGTATTCCATCGCAGGAAGGTCTGCCGCTTCTGCGCCGACAAGACCATGACCATAAACTACAAAGAGCCCAAGACCCTCAAGTACTTCACCACCGAGCGCGGTAAGATCATCCCGCGGCGCATTTCCGGAACCTGCGCCCATCACCAGCGGGAACTCACCACCGCCATCAAGAGGGCACGGGCCCTGGCGCTCATGCCTTTCGTGGGCTCCATGCCGGAATAGAAAAAGCAAGCTTCGCCCTTGAAAGGCGAAGGTTGCATAAATGATTTTGGGGAGGACGAGAAGATGAGGGTCATCCTGACGGAAACCATAGATGAGCTCGGCATCGTGGGAAAGGAGATGAACGTAGCGGACGGGTTCGCCCGCAACTACCTCCTGCCCAAGAAGCTGGCTGTTCCGGCCACCGAGGCCAACCGCAAGGCGCTGGAAAGAAAGCGCATCAAGTACGAGGAAAAGATCGCCAAAGAAAAGGCCCTGGCCAAGGAAGTGGCGGCCCGCCTGGATGGCACCCAGGTCACCATCGCGGCCAAGGTGGCGGACGAAGAGAAGCTTTACGGATCCGTGGGTGTGCGGGAGATCGCCGACGCCCTGGCCCAGAAGGGCTTCGAGATTCCCAAGACGGCCATCCGCCTGGGCGAGCCCATCAAGTTCCTGGGTGAGTACGAAGTGCGCGTGCGCCTGTTCGCCGAGGTGCGCGCCAATATCGTCGTAAACGTTGTTGCCGAAGAAGCGCAGCAGCAGTAAACTTCGGTTTTCTCCGGCCCCTCCGCGCAGACCTTGCCGCAGAGGGGCCGGTTTGTTTTTATGGGGTGGGGTCTTCCCCTGGCCGGGGCGAAAACAGATTTTGATCGGCCAATAGAGATATTGTGAAATTACGATGCCGCTGAAAGGGGAGAGCTTGGGTTCGCGGCGGTCTTGTGTACATGACCCGGATCCTGCCCCATATGGGCCCCATGCCGGGAATCCTCGAATTTAGGGGGAAGAAAAATCTTCCGGCTGCGGCTTGTTTTACCGCGAAGTCCGAGGCTTGACCCGGTTATTGACAGACTTATTGACAGGCTCGAACCCTCTCGTTTCCCGAGTCCTCATCCGCCAAGGCCCAAAGCCGGGATTTACGGGTATCCGAATCCATCTTATAGTAATAAGATAAGGGTATTTCCCGCCGTATAGCTGTTTGCACTCGGAGCGCACCATGGCCAACCCAGCCGTACCCCTGAAGGACCCCTCGCTCTCCCGGGTTCCTCCCCAGAGCATCGAGGCGGAAGAGTCCCTGCTGTCCTCTCTCCTGCTGGACGAGCAGGCCATCCTGTCGGTCCAGGAGCTGCTTTCCGCCGAAGACTTCTACGTGGACGCCCACCGCAAGATCTACGAAGCCATGCTGGAGCTTTTCGGCAAGGGCGAGCCCACGGACGTGGTCACGGTGGGAAACCTCCTGAAGCGCAAGAAGGCCCTGGAGGAGTCCGGGGGCCTTCCCTACCTGGGGCGCCTGGTGAACGAGGTCCCCATGGCGGTGAACGCGCCCTTCTACGCCACCATCATCCACGAGAAGGCGGTCCTGCGGCGGCTCATCACCCGCGCCTCGGACATCGTGACCCGCTGCTTCGAGGAGTCCGGATCGGTGGCCGACCTGGTGGACTTTGCCGAGAACGCCATCTTCTCGGTCTCCGACGAAAAGAAGCGGAGCAGCATCCATCCCCTGAAAGGCCTCTTGACCGAAAGCCTGCGGGCCGTCTCCAAGCGCAGCGCCAACAAGGCCCACGTCACGGGCGTGCCCACGGGGCTGCCCAAGCTCAACTTGAAGACCTCCGGCCTCCAGCCCTCGGACCTCATCATTCTGGCGGCCCGGCCCGGCATGGGCAAGACCTCCCTGGCCCTCAACATCGCGGTGAACGCGGCCCGGGAGAAGGTGCCGGTGCTGGTCTTCTCTTTAGAGATGAGCAAGGAGCAGCTCGTCACCCGCGTCCTGTGCGGCGAGGCCAAGGTGAACTCCCAGCGGGTGCGCGACGGCTTCCTGCGCCCCGAGGAGATGGCCGCCCTGGTGGAGGCTTCGGGTAGGATCACCGACCTGCCCATCTTCATTGACGACTCGCCCATCCTCACCGCCCTGGACGTGCGGGCCACGGCCCGCCGGCTTTCCCGGGAAAAGCAGGTGGGACTCATCGTGATAGACTACCTCCAGCTCATGAAGGGCCCTCCCAGCAAGGAGCGGCGCGAGCTGGAGATCTCCGAGATTTCCCGGTCACTCAAGGCTTTGGCCAAGGAGCTCTCCGTTCCCGTGCTGGCCCTTTCCCAGCTCAACCGCCAGGTGGAAACCCCCGGCGGCAGCCGCGAGCCCCAGCTCTCCCATCTGCGGGAGTCGGGCGCCCTGGAGCAGGACGCGGACATGATCCTCTTCCTGTTCCAGTCCGAAGCCCCCTCCGAAGACACCGACAAGGTCATGGTGGAGCTCAAGATCGCCAAGCACCGGAACGGCCCGACCGGGAAGATCCCCCTGTGGTTCTTCAAGGAGTACACCAGCTTCGCCGAGCGCACGGACAATTACTGAAAAAAGGCCCGCCATGCCTGCCCCGGTATCCGTCGTGGTGGCGTCCCGCAACGGGGCCGGCCGCCTTGCCGGCCTCCTGCCCCGGCTCCTCGCCCAGGTGGTTGCCCTGCCCGGCGCCCAGGTGGTGGTGTGCGACAACGGCTCCGGCGACGGCACGGCCCGCATGGCGGAGCAGGCCTTTGCCGCACGGCCCGAGGTGCCGGCGCAGGTTGTGGCCGAGCCCGCGCCGGGAAAGGCCCGGGCCCTCAATGCGGCGCTGGCCCGGTGCAGCGGCGAGATCCTGGCCTTTCTCGACGATGACGTGATTCCTTCCCCCGGCTGGCTGTCCTCCGTGGTCTCGGCATTTTCCAATAAAAATTTGGACGGCCTGGGGGGCAGGGTGCTGCCCTACTGGGACGGCCCGCCGCCTTGGTGGTTCACTCCGGCCGTGGCCGGGTTCACGCCGGTGCATGACCGGGGCGACCGGGAGCTTGCTTACTCCCTGCCCGGCCCGCTGCCCGTGGGGGCGGCCATGGCGATTCGCCGGGAGGCGGTGGAGCGGCTGGGGCCTTTTGATCCGGAACTGGGGCACAGGGACGGAGTGACGTTCGGGGCGGAGGAGAGCGAGTGGTTTTTCCGGGCCATGACCTCGGGCTTTCGGTTTGCCTACCGGCCCGAGGCCTGGGTGCTGCACCCCATGGAGGCCTTCCGGCCCAAGGCGGCCATGCGGCGCAGGGCATTCGCTCAGGGCAGGGGGGCGGCCCGTATGGCGGCGGCCATTGTACGCAAGGGGTTGCCTTTGCGGCGTTTTTTCCGGGGCCCGGCCGGGGGCCGGGAGGCCGGTAAGACGGCGTTTTTCTACGAGCTTCGGTTTCTGCTGGCGATGGGGATGGGGTGGGAGATGGTGCAGGCCAATCGCCAGCCGGCTTCGCGGCTTGTTTGACCCAACCTGCGAAACTTACTGCTTGCTATCGCCGCGTGCCTGATACCAGAGTGCATTCAAACGTTGAACTGCGTTGGCATCGTCTGGAGGCTCCTCGACGTATGCCCCCCCATACGTCTGCGTCGCCTCATCCTTGGCCTTGTTATGCCTCCGAATGCACCTTGGTAGGAAGCAGCCGCCTGATTCCCCCTATGGATCGAAAGGTTTTGCCTCAAAAGGGGGAGGGGGTGCGGGGGAGGGGGCAAAGCCATCTTGTTCACAAGGGATTCCCCCCACCCCGCAAATCTTTTCTTCTCTTCTTTTTTTTTATTTTTCGTTTTGCTACGGCAGCGCCAGCATCTGATTTAAAGCGATGCGGGCGTAGTGGGCGGTTTCCGGGTCCACCACGACCCGGTTCAGGGTTCCGGGGTTTCGGAGGATCACCCAAAGCTTTTCCGGGGTGATCTTGTACATGTTGGGGCACAGCGATCGGGCCAGCGGCAGTATGGTTTTGTCCGGGTGGAGCTCCGCCATGCGCTCGATGAGGTGGACCTCGGTGCCGATGACGATGGTGGCGCCGGACGGCGACGAGTTCACGTACTTCACGATCTGGCTGGTGGAGCCGGACTCGTCGGCTGCGGCCACGACCTCGCGGCGGCATTCGGGGTGGACGATGACGCGGCAGTCGGGGTGCACGGCCCGGGCGCTTTGTATATCCGCTTCGGAGAAGCGCATGTGCACGTGGCAAAAGCCGTCCCAAAGGATGAGGCGCGCGTTCCGCATGGTCTCGGGGGCGTTCCCGCCCAGGGGTTTTCCCGGGGTATAGACCACGGTCTGCTCCGGGGGAATGCCCAGGACGTGGCCGGAGTTGCGGCCCAGATGCTGGTCCGGAAAGAAGAGCACGCGGTCGGACTGGGAAAAGGCCCAGGTAAGGGCCGAGACGGCGTTGGAGCTGGTGCAGACGCATCCGCCGTGCCTTCCGCAGAAGGCCTTGAGCTCGGCGGAGGAGTTCATGTAGACCACCGGCCGGATGGAGGGTCCCAGGAGCCCGGTGAGGTCTTCCCAGGCGGCGGCCACGTTGATTTCGTCGGCCATGTCGGCCATGGGGCATCCGGCGTCCGGGTCGGGGATCTGGACGGTCTGGTCCGGCCGGGCAAGCACGGCGGCGCTCTGGGCCATGAAATGGACGCCGCAAAACACGATATAACGGGCTTCGGCCCGGGAGGCCTTGCGGGAGAGCTCGAAGCTGTCTCCCTGCACGTCCCCCACGGAGATGATGGAGGGCCGCTGGTAGTGGTGCGTGAGGATCACCAGGTCCGGGCCCATGGCTTTTTTAATGGAGAAGATTTCCTGCAGGGTGTTGCTGTCGTCGGTCGCGTGCATTTCCTGTTTCCGTAAGGCTCTGTCTTTTCTAAGTTAAAAATCTGTACAGGGCATCGGGGCACGGCCCGGAAGAGAGGCTATTCCTTGTCCGGTACGGATACGGGCAGCAGGCTTTCCTGGGCTTTTTCCGCTTGCTCGTCGGTGGGACGGGCAAGAAAGAGGATGGAGTCCCCGTTCTTGATGCGTCCTCCGGTGAGAACGCGGGCGAAAATACCTTCCCGGGGCATGATGCAGTCACCGGCGCGGTGGTACACGGCGCACTTGTTGTGGCACTCCTTGCCGATCTGGGTGATCTCCACCAGGACGGATTCTCCCAGGCGGAAGCGGTCGCCGATCTCGGCCCGGGTCCAGTTGATGCCCCGGGTGGCGATGTTTTCGGCAAAGTCGCCGAAGGTGACGGAGAGGCCCCGTTCCTTGGCGGCCTCGATGCTTTCGGCGGAAAGGAAGCTCACCTGCCGGTGCCAGTCGCCGGCGTGGGCGTCGCCCACGATACCGTGGCCGGGAAGAAGGTCGGCGTGTTCCACGGGGGTCTTGGGGGTGCCTTTTTTCCGGCTGGTGGCGATGGATACGATCTTCATTGCGTCCCGCTTTTTTTTAGCTCACATGACCGGCAGCATGTAGTCGGCGAGCTGGCTGCTGGTCTTGCGGAGGTTGATGGAGAGGATTCGGGCGATTCCTTTGAGGATCTTGATGCCGACGGCCGGGTGGCTCAAAAGGAGCTGGTTGAAGTCCGTGGAGGTCATGGTGAGCAAGGTGGCCGGGGTTTTGGCCACGACCGTGGCGGAGCGGGGAAAGTTGTCCACAACCGCCATCTCGCCGATGGAGTCGCCGGCCGAGAGCTCGGCGATCTGGGCCCTTTCTCCCGATGCCGCGTCCTTGATGACGTCCAGGATGCCCCCCACCACAAAGCAGACGTAGTTCCCCTTTTCGCCTTCCTCGAACACCAGGTCGCCCTCCTCCGCGCTGAAGAGGTGCATGTGGGCGGCCACAATGCCGAGCTCCTCGGGCTCCATCCCGTCGAAGAGAGGAAGGGTCGCCAGGTAGCGGTATATGGCTTCCTGCTTTTCCGGGCTGCGCTGGGCGTTCTGTGCGTCCTTCATGGCATTTTCCCCCTTGGTGCGCCTGGGTTTGGATGCTTATTCTTTTTTTAAATAACTTCGACCGCAAAAGTGTATAAAGCTGGAGCCGGAAACGATTGTTGGATTCGGATCATATAATAAAGATAAACTTATGGACCAAAAGAGGATAAATTGCAACCTGCCCAACAAGCTGCGGCAGGGCGGAACTATCGGAAAGGGGTGAGGAAAAGTGCCCAAGGAGCAGACCCATTTCATTCTGGCCGGAAGGGCTGTGGAAGCCCTGGGCGAAGGGCTTGTGCGGAAGGCTGTGACAAGGGCCCCGAACCTGTTTCTCCTGGGCGCCGTCATCATGGACACCCCGCTCTATGCGCTTTCCGAGAAGGAGATCTGCTTTCCCCTGACGGAAAGGCTCCACGGGCAGGAAGGAGAAAATCCCTTTTTGGATACGGCCCGGGTGCTGGAGGAGTTCGGCCCCCGGTATCCCGATGAGGCCACGAGCTTCTGCATGGGAGTGGTATCCCATGTCATGGCGGACGCATCCTTTCATCCCTTTGTCACTTACATCTCCGGCAACTGCCATCACCCACTCAGCCAGGTCCGCTCCCTGTGCCTGGCCCGGCACCGAAGGGCCGAGACTCTTTTGGATACATTGTTTTTGAAGGTAAACCAGCTTGTTAAGGCGCGCACCTTTTACAGGCTTACCAGAGCCAGCGAGGTTGTACCGGAGGTCCTGCGGGGCATGGCGATGAGCCTTTTCGGAGTATCGGGCGAGCGGTGGGACCGGAGGGTCCGGCACATGATGGCCTCCCACGGGTTCTTGCAGGCCATGTTCATGCAGCATCCGATTTCCCATGTGGTTCATTGGGTATCCCGGCACCTGGCGGGACGAGTGGAGGGCTTGGATGCGCTTTTTTATCCTTATGACGGGAAGAAGCCGCAGATTTCCCCGGACGAGGTTCTGTCCTACGTGCATCCGGTGACCGGGAGACACCGGGAGACGACGCTGGGCCGGCTTTCGGAGAGGGCGGTGCGGTCGGCTGCAGAGATTTTCCGCGCGATTTCGAGATATTCCAATACAACCCAGGCAGCCGAGCATCTCCGTGGCATCCGGGCTCCCTCGCCGGAGACGGGGTTGCCGGGCGTGGGGGCTCGAGAGATGGTGCATTTCAACCAGGGGATAGATATCGAGGGTTTGTTCCGGATTTTATAGCGAAAGAGGAGGGGGTTTGCCAACTGAATTGTTGGCAAACGAATTTCTCTCCGTTTCCATTCTCCTGCAATGCTTTCCGCCGATTTTTGCTTCGAAAGCCCACAAAAAGGTCTTTCGGGAGAGCCAGAGCAAAAATTAATGGAAAATTTCCACCAACAAATATGTTGGCATTTTCGTTGTGATGTGATATCCTTCCAATATCGCGCGACAATCAGATAGCCCAACCCATGCAGCCCATTGCCCATGAACCGCGCCAGCACACCCGAACCCTTCTACGCCCGCGCAAGCCAGGTGGCCGACCTTGCACGGACCCTGACCGGTCCCGGTCCGAGTCGGGCCTACTTCGTGTCGGGTCCGCCCGGCTCGGGCAAAAGCATTTTCGGCAGGCGCCTGTTCCGAGCCGTGTCCGACTTGTGCCAGGGGTTTTCCGGACGCATCGCCGCAGTACATGTCTCCGCTTTGGCCGGGTTCCCCATTACCGCGGCCGAATGGATGGAATCACTTCTTGCTGCTGCCCCCGCTCCGGAGCCGGGCCGTGAGCGTCTCATCGTGTTGGCCGACGACTTCGATCGGCTGGTTCTGGGACAGCTCTCCCGGAAGGAATCCTCGGCCCTGGCCGACAGCATGAAGACCTGTCCGGACATCCTGCTGGTGGCGTCAGGAAGGCCCGAGGCATACGTCCGCATGACGGCGGACAGCTCCTGGAAAGGCTTTTTCACCGAAACAAGCCTACGCCCGCTGAACGATGAGCAGGTTCGCGAGCTATTTTACTCCGTTTCCGGTTTCGAGCTCTCCGGAGACCTGCATCGTCTGCTGGCCCTTTTAACCTGCAGGATTTCCGGAAATATCATCGCCTGCGCCGAGTCGTGCACCGAGGATCCCTTACGCTGGATCGAGCACCTGGAGAAGAGGCTCCGGTCCCGCCACGAGGCGGTGTGGGACTCGCTTCCGCCGCTGGAGCGCAAGATTTTGAACTGCTTGTGCCGCTGGCGCCCGCCGGTGGGCGCTTCGACCGTCTCCCGGGAAAGCGGGCTTTCGGTAAACGAGTCCAGCGCCCTGTTGAATCGTCTTGCGGGGCGCGACCTTCTTCTATCGGAGCGCGCGGGCCGGGCCATCGTGTATACTCCGGCCGACCGCTCTTTTTTACTGTGCCGCGCATACACATCCTTTGCGGAAAGCCGCGAAACCCTGCGCGCCTTTTTCTCCTACTGCGCCGAGGTGTTCGGCCAGGGCCTGGACACCGGCAAGGTTTTCCGCCACCAGGGCACAGGCAAGGGGCCGACCGACCGCAGGCCGGGATATTGGCCCGTGTTTCCAAGCCCTTGCGAAGGAGTCCGCCGGGATCCGGCAACTCGGTCGGAGGCCCCGCCCGAGCCGGAACTCAGCGATCTCCTGCTGCCGCCGTTCGATTTTTCCGTGACAGGGGATTCTCCCCCGGAGGACCTGGAGGCGCGCCTTTTCCGTGCGGCCGATGAAAACCCGGACGATCCCGAGTCGTGGGAGCTTTACGCCTCTTATCTTCACAGGGTGGCGGGGCGCATGGCCGATGCCGAGGAGGCCTATCTGAAAAGCCTGGAGCAGGACGCCAACCGCGCCTCCGTCTGGATGGGCCTCGGTCTGTTGCTGCAGAACATCACCGAGCGGGAGGTGGAGGCGGAGCAGGCCTTCCGCATCGCGGTTTCCTTGGCGCCCAACAATGCCAGCGCCCATGCCCTCCTGGGGAGCTTCTTCGCCCGGGATCAAGAGAGGGCGGGCCTTGCGGAAAAGGAGCTCTCGCGCGCCCTGGAAATCAGGCCGGACTTCGGGGCCGCCTGGATGGCCCTGGCCGATCTGCTGGGAATGAACCCGGACAAGCAGGCGCCGGCGCGGGAGGCCCGGGAGAAGGCGGAAGAGACCCTGGCCCGGGAGAAGAACGAGTTTCAAAAAGCCACGGGCCTGGGGAAAGCGGAGGACCGGGAGCAGGAGGAAAGGCTTTCCCAGGAAGCGTGCGAGCTGCTGCTCCAGGGAGGAGGTCAGCCGGGAGCCGCCACAGCGGCTTTTGAGCGCCTGGTCCGGGTTTGCCCGGACAAGGCCTGGCCCTGGGCCATGCTGGGCTACTGCCTGCTCTTCTCCGGCGGCGACCGTTCGCGCTGCCGGCAGGCCCTGCAGAGGGCCCTCGCCATTGCGCCTACATCGGCCCTGGCCCTGGCCTGTATGGGCGAGCTGTGCTTCACGGAAGGGGACCCGGAGGCGGCCAACGCGTATTTCGCCAAGGCCGCCGCGGAGCCCGACGCGGGCGGCCTGGTCTTTGCCCGCCTGGGCCGCCATGCCGCGGAAAAGGGGGAGCGGGAGAACGCAGAGGAGTGCTTCCGGCGCGCCATCGCCCTGGAGCCCGACGAGCCTTGGGCCTACGCTCATCTGGGCCGGCTCCTTTCAGAAATTCCCGAGCGCCAGGGAGACGCGAAGAAGGCCCTGGGCCGGGCGGTCTCCCTTTGTCCGGACTATGCCCTGGCCCAGCTCTGGATTGCCGACGCCTTGGAGGCGACCGGGGATCCCAACCAGGCCTTTGCCCGGCTCCAGGACGCCGTGATGGCCGATCCGGCGAGCTTCGGCACATGGGAAGCCCTCATTGCCTTTTCCGCGGAAAAGCTGTCCGACCGCAAGGCGGCCCAGGACTTCGCCCGACAGTACCTGGAGCGTGCGGACGACAAGCTCGCGGCCCGGCGCAATCTGGAAGATCTGTGCGCTCGGTTGGAGCTAGACGAGATCCTGGCCGAGCTGGGGCAGGCCGCTCCGGGCCGGGAGGCTTTTGTGGTGCGGGAAAGGGGCTCCTCGGTGCTTGCCCAGGCGGCCGAGAAAGCGGCGGCCGGGGATTTCCTCGAATCCCTGCGGCTTGCAGGCCCCCTGTTTGCGCGGATGGGAGAGGTCCGGGGCAACCTTGCGGGGTTGACAGCGCTCTTTCTGTCCGCAACAAGGGCGGGCCACGGTGGAGAGGCTCTCACGGAGCTCGCCGCGGCCCCCCAGACGGCCGCGGTTTCCACCCTGGCTGCGGCCGTGGCCTTGGTGGCGGGAAAGGACCCCGGCCCCCTGCCGGAAGAGATGCTCCTGGTCGCCCGAGATCTGGCCGGCCTTTCCTTTCAGGAGCGGCCCTGACCCCGAGCCGGGTCCAATACCGGCCAAGCCGAAGCCATTCCTTTTTTATTGGAAGCTATCTCAAAAATAAAAGGAAAAGGGTTTTGCGGGGGAGGGGGAAAACCCCTTTTGAAAAAGCTGGCTTTTCCCCCCTCCCCCGCACCCCTTCCCCCTTTTCCGCAAAACTTTCTGAACCAGATCCGAAGGCTGCAATTAGAGGCTTACGGCTTATATAGTAGTTGTCATAATTGCTGTCTGGTCTGTTCTTTGAGGGCGCTGGGTGGGCTGATGGTTTCGGCCTGCGCAATCCGACAGGAATTATAACAATCGCTCTTTAACCCCCGAATTTACAGCTCGTCGGGAATCCGAGCTTTTTTCATCTGCGAGATTTGCAGCCTGCCGCCCGGCCCATAGCGGGGCTTTCTTTGGGAGGGGGTTTGGGGGGACCTTTTCTTTCTCCATGAAAGAAAGGGTCCCCCCAAAAATTTTCTTTATTTAAAATGAGTTATATGAAGTTTTCCGCGATGACGGCAGCGTGGCGGGCGGCGGCGCCCCGGCGGCTCAGCACTGCGCTCCGGGCATTTTTCCCGGCGGCGGAAAGGGCGATGGGGTCGGAGAAGAGGCCAAGGGCGGTTTCGACAATACTTTCCGCGCAGCTCACCTGAAAGCCTCCGCGGGCGGCGAGGAGCAGGTCCCGGGATTCGGCGAAGTCGTCCATGTGAGGCCCGAAGAGCACGGGAACGGACCAGACCGCCGGCTCCAGAACGTTCTGGCCGCCCTTGGGGACCAGGCTTCCTCCGCAGAAGGCGAGATCGGCGGCCGCGTAGAGGGAAAAAAGGTCGCCCATGGTGTTCACCACGAGGCAGTCGGCCGGACCCAGACTTTCCGGGGTGGCCTGGTCCCACAGGACAAAGGAGAGGCCCGCATCCCGGACTGCCTCGAGCACGGGCGGCAGCCGTTTGAGGTGCCGGGGAGCCAGCACCAGAAGCGAGCCGGGGAAGCCTTCCCTGAGCTTCCGGAAGGAGGCGAGAAGGATCTGCTCCTCGCCGCTGCGGGTGGAGCCGCAGACTAGGACCTTGCGCTCCGGCGGGATGCCCAGCCTTTCGCGCAGGGCGTCCCGGCCCGGCCCGCCGGCGCGCAAGGCCAGGGCGTCGAACTTGGCGTTGCCGTTGATGAGGATGCGCTCCGGCATTCCCGACAGCCGCGCCATGCGACGCGCGTCCAAGGCGCCCGACATGGAAAAGACCCGGACGCAGGAGAGCACGTCCCGGAAGAGAGCCCCAAAGGCCAGGTAGCTTTTCAAGCTTTTCTCGGAAAGGCGGCCATTTGCCAGAACCACCGGTATGCCGCGGCGCTGGGCCTCCCAGATCCATCCTGGCCAAAGCTCCGTCTCGGTGAAGACGAGAACGTCGGGCCGGGAGAAGGAGAGCGAGGCCCGGAGAGCGGGCGGGATGTCCAGGGGTGCGTAGACCACGCGGGCGGAGCCGGCGAAGAGGCTGCGAGCCAGCTGGTTTCCGGCCGGGGTGCCGGTGGAGACGCAGAGGCCCAGGTCCGGGAGCAGGGCGGAAAGCTCGCGGAAGATGGCGTGGGCTACGCGCACCTCGCCCACGGAGACGGCGTGCATCCAGACACGGGGGCGGGCGGAGGCTGTAAAAAGCGGCTCGGTGTAGCGGCCCATGCGCTGGGACAGGCCGGGCGTAAGCCCCGGGACGGGCCGGCGGGAAAGCCGTGCATACAGGAATATCGGGCCCGAGGCCGCGGCCAGGAGCCCTGTGGCGGCCAGGCCGTAGGCCCCCCGGGCGAAGCGCTGCCGGAGCGAGCCTTCTTCGCAGGGCTCGTCATGCCGGGTCCGTCCTTCGGCCATCTCCTCTTCCTTTGTCATTGCCCGGTCTCCAGGGCCTGCAAGGCCTGCCGGGCCTTGCCGTAGGCGGGATTCACGGAAAGGGCCTTGCGGAAGAAGGCCGCTGCGCGCGGGGTCCGGTTCTCCTTTAAGTCCGCTATTCCCAGGTTGTAGTAGACCACGGCGTCCCGGGGGGTGAGCCGGGCCGCGGCAAGAAGGTCGTTCCTGGCCTTTTCCAGGTTACCCAGGGCCAGCCACGAGATCCCTGCGGTTTTCCGGGCGAGGGCGATGTCCGGATTGATGGCGAGGGCCTTTGCTGCGTTTTCTTTCGCCTTGTCGAAATCACCCAGGGCGAGCCAGGCAAAGCCCAGGTTGGCGTAGGCTTCCGCGAAACCGGGGTTGAGGGAGATGGCCTGGGAAAACTCTCCGATGGCCTCCCGGGTTCGCCCCAGCTCGGCAAGGACGGTGCCCAGGGTGTTGCGGGCGTTGGGGTCGTGTGGCTTGGCCAGCACGCCTTTTTCGGCATACGACAAGGCCTCGGCCGGCCTGCCCTGCATCAGGAACACCGTGGCCATGTTGGTGAGCGCAGGAGCGTAGGCGGGGTTTTCCGAGAGCGCGCGCTCATAGAGCGCCCGGGCCCGCAAGATTTTTCCCTGCCGGGCATAGAGGAGGCCCAGATTGTTGGCCGCCACGAAGTCCTTGGGATTGAGCTCCGAGGCCAGCTCGTAGCGTACCATGGCCTGGGGGAGAAGCCCCGCCTTCTCCAGCGCCTCGGCATAGGCGGCCTGGGCCCGGCTGTTCCAGGGGGCGATTTCGGTGGTTTCCCGCCAGAGCGTCAAGGCTGTCCGGAAGCTGCGGTTGCGTTCCCGGGTCAGGCCGCCCAGGATAAGGCAGAGGACGGCGGCCAGGCAGACAAAGCCGGCGGCGACTGCTTTCCGGGTCCGGGGGCGGTCGCTGTTTCTCTCCTGCGCGCGCAGCGAAAGCAGAGCGCCGCCCCCGAACAGAAGGCCGCACAGCGCCGCGTTGGCCAGGTAGGGCCGTTGGAGGGCGGCGACACAGAAAAGCGGCACCACGCTGGAGGTGGGTGCCAGGACCAGGAGGTAGAAAAAAACCGCATATGCGGAAAGCTTTGTGTGCAAAAGGCCGTGTACGGTCCAGGCCAGGGCCAGGCCCAGCCCGATGACGCCGGCGGTGATGGCCGCCGGACTCCAGCCGGGCCAGCCGAAGAGCGCGTCCTGGGGCCAGCCGTAGTCGAAGGCGAGCGGAGAAGGCCAGAAGAAGAGGGTGACGTAGTGCAGGATGACCTGGGGCTGCAAAAGTGCATATCGGAGGGGCGTAAAGTTCGGGCCCTGGCTGATGGCGTAATGGGCGGTCTTTCCTCCGGCCACCAGAAGGAGCAAGGCCGCAATGCCTGCGGCAAAGCCCGCATACATGCCCGGCGAGCGCCGCAAAGCTTTTCGGGGCGAGCCGGAGAGGAAGAGGGCGTCGTAGAAAAAGATTGCTAGGGGGGCCGTAACCACGGCCTCCTTGGATGCCGTACCCAGAAGAAAGCAGACCACGGCAGCGGCTTTGCGCCCTTTATTACCGCTCCGCATCCCCGCCACCGCCAGGGCGAAGGCCGAAAGATAGAACAGCGCCATGAGCGATTCCAGGCGTTGGGTCACATACGTGACCGCCTGGGTCTGGATGGGGTGGAGTAGGAAGCACAAGGCCGCGAAAAAGGATGCGGCGTCCACGGCCAGGCCCGGCGGGCCGATCCCCCCGGAACCGGAAAAAAGCATCCGAAGAAGAAGGAAAAGCACGATCCCGCAGGCCGCGTGGATGGCGATGTTGAGCGCCCTGTACCCTGCGGGATTGTCCCCGGAAAGGGCGTGGTTCACCGCCAGAGAGAGATTCACCAGGGGACGTCCCGCCACCCCGGTGTCCGGGCTTCCGGTCAGGGCCTGCCAGGGCGGCCAGAGGCTGCGGATGGAGGGATTGTCCAGGATGTTCCAGTTGTCGTCCAGCACAAAGGGCGCGCCCAGGCTTCCGGCGTACGCGGCGGCCGCACACACCGCCAAAAACAGCGCCGCGATTATGAGCCGGGCCTTGGCCCCCTGGTTTTGGTTGACGGATCGCATGGTTCTGGTAGACCTGAAAAAATTGGATAAGGATTCTGCGGGGGAGAGGGGAAAACCCCTTTTGAAAAGAAAGGCTTTCTCCCTCCTCCTTTTCCGTAAAAACTTTTTTTAATACGGGCCCAAGGATGGCTACTTTAAGATTACTATTTGTAATGACATCAAAAACCATCTTGGATCGAAAAAGAAAATATATTTAAGGGCAAATGCGGCCTATAGAGAAATACTTTTAAGAAAAGCCTTAAAAAATTTTGGAGACCTTTTTATTTATTGCTGACGTATCCGGGTTGATCTTAGCCAACGAGCGGGAATCAATCCCTAACCCATCAAAGACCTTCGCTATAGCGTAAAAGCCATGGAACAGCAACGGACCAACATGCAGTCGGTGCAGGGCAAGCTTTGCGTGGCCCTGTATGAACAGTTCGGCGAGGCTGTCCTCCCGGTGATCCGGGAGGTTTACGCCGCCTACGGCCGCGAGATCGGCGCGGGCCTCGCCGCCAAGTGGAACGTGAAGACCCCCTCCCAGGTCATCACCGCCTTCATCGCCATGTGCAACCAGGCGGGCTACCCCGCCGAGCTCACCATAGAAGGGGACACGGCCCGCTGGACGGGCCACGCCTGCCCTTTCGGCCTCGCCAACACCCACCGGGCCGTTTGCGAAGCGATGATGGCCATGGACCAGGGCATCTTTGCCGCGCTCTTGAACCGCCCCCCCGAGGACATGGAGTTCGTCATCGAAAAGACCCTGGCCGCGGGAGATCCGGAGTGCCACGGCATCTTCCGGGCCAGAAAAGGCTCTTTTTAACGAAACAAGCCGCTGTTTCGGCCGCCGGACGGCATCCGCGCATCCCTCTCCGCGCTCTGTGCCTTCCCTTTACGCATCGGCAAAAACCGTGACACGGGACTTTTGCCCATGTACTCTTCTCTAAAAATATAATTAAAAAATTCAAGGTATTGTGATCATAGGCCGCCGGACGGCTCCTGGCACGGTCCTTGCCAAGATCGGGCATAGGAACTTTGCCAGGAAAAAAGGAGGCCGCCATGCTGGTCAAAGATTGGATGAACCCGGATATGGTGGTGGTGGAGTCCAACGCCACCCTGGCCGATGTGAGCCGTCTGATGAAGGAGAAGAACGTGCTCATGGTGCCGGTGACGGAGGGCGGGAAGCTCGTAGGGGTGGTGACCGACCGCGACATCAAGCGGGCATCGGCCTCGGACGCCACAACCCTGGACGTGCACGAGCTCCTCTACCTTCTGAACCGCATCAGGATTCGGGAGATCATGAGCCGGAACCCGGTGACCGTGAGCCCCTACGACACGGTGGAGGAGACCGCCCAGCTCCTTCTGGAGAAGAACATCTCCGGAGCGCCCGTGGTGGACGCCAAGGGGAGCCTGGTGGGCACCATCACGCAGCGGGAGCTCTTCCGGGTGCTCATCTCACTTACCGGCGTGGGCAAGAAAGGCATCCAGTTCGCATTCCTGCTGGACGACCGGGCGGGCTCCATCAAGGAGGTGGCGGACATCATCCGGAGCTACGGCGGCCGCATGGTGAGCATCCTGTCCACCTACGAGCACGCACCGGAAGGAAAGCGCTTCGCGTACATCCGGATGCACTCGGTGGACCCGGACAAGCTGGACCGGCTGCGCTCCGAGCTGGAGAAGAAAGCCCGCCTCCTGTACATGATCGACCAGACGGGGAAGCGCCGGGAGTTTTACCTGAACGGAAACTGACGCGCCCTTCCGGGAGACCTTCCCGTTCGAATGCGGAAAGGTCTCCCGGCCCTTGCCTTCCCGCGCGCCCGTGCCCGCCTTTTCTTCCCGGCGGCGAACCACCCGCGATCATTTTTTCCCGACGCTTCTATCCGCCCGGTATGGAGTCCCAGCGGAGCCACAGCCACAGGCCGGCCACGGCCAGGGTGGCGAGGGTGATGGGAACGCCGGAAATCAGGTGGCGCAGGAAAGGGATCCGCACGTTCAGTCTTTCCGCCTGCTCGGCCACGATCAAATTGGCGATGGAGCCTTGCAAAAACAAATTTCCGGCAAGGGTGGAGGAAAGCGCCAGAAGGATCGCTTCCCGCTCGCTGTGGTGCTCGGGCAGGAGCAGCATCACGGCGGGCACGTTGGAAACCACGTTGGACAGAACCACGGTGAAGAGGAAGAGGGGGGCAGGCCTGCCCAGGTCCAGCCCTTTCCCCCCCAGCCAGGCCATCATCTGCTGGCTGAGACCCGATGTCCGCATGCACTCGTTGACCACGAAAAGCCCGGAAAACAGAAGCAGAAGGTGCCAGTCGATGAGCGAAAAGATTTCTCGGGTGGCGAACTTCCGGCTGGCCAAGATCACTCCGGCCGCGGCCAGCGCCGAAACCTCCCGCGGCCAGGGCCCCCACAAAAAAGCCGCCAGAGCCGCGCACAGGATGAACAAGCCCTTGCCGCTCTGCCAGGCGTCATAATGGGGCGCCGGCACCGAGATCTCCCGCACCGGAGCATGGAAGCGGCCACGGTAGAGGATCGCCAGTACCCCGTACACGGCGAAAAGCCCTAGAATCGCCGGCGGCAAAGCCTCCCGCGCATAGGCGGCGAAAGAAATCCCGGCCACCTGGCCGATGAGCATGTTTTGGGGGTTGCCGATCAGAAGCGCCGCCGAGCCCACGTTGGCTCCCGCTGCCAGCCCCAGGAGATGGGGCAGGGGGTTGAGCCCCCGCCGGCTGCACCCCTCCACCAGAATGGGAGCCATGGCCAGGCACACGATGTCGTTCGCCAGCAGCGCGGAAAGCACTCCCGAGGAAACGATGACCGCGGCCAGCAAAGCCCGAGGGTTCTTCCCCATCTCGGTGATCCGCCGCGTCACCAGGGTGTAGAACCCGCCCAGCCTGAGCTGGGCCGAGACCACCATGAGCCCGAACAAGAGCCCCATGGTGGGGATGTCCACGGACTCCCGGGCCCCCACTCCGGAGATGGCCCCGCCCGCCACCAACGCGATGGCCCCCAGGACGGCCACGCCGCTCCGGTCCATGGAAAGCCCCGGCAGCCGGCCCAGCACCATGCCTGCATAAACCAGGCAGAAAACCGCCAGAATGAAAAAGGAGTGGTTCATGTTCGGGAAGGTGGCGCTCTGTGGTGAAAAGAACAGGACCCGAAGGCAAACCCTTCGATGGAAAAAGGGCCGCCGCTCCGGAGAGTGCCCGGTCCTTCGGAGCACGGACGGCCTTGGGCGCTCCATCGAAACCCTATGTACATCAAGGACAGGGAGAAAAGAAACCTGAATCCGTGAGCGGCCTCTTTGTGGCCCGGATGCAAGGAAGGCCGTGGCCGACATTACTGAATCTACGGCGACCGCGGCATAAAGCGGCAGACGGGCTTGCATGGGGCCGCCCCGAAGGGCGGAAAAAGGCTTTCACTCCGGGGGTAACATCGTTTTGGGCAGGAATGCCCTCACGATGGGCTTTGGACCCTTTTAGGAAAAACTCCGTCACGGATTCAGGAGAAAGATATTTTTGGGGTAACTACCAGGTATGCTTTACTTTTTGGTCAGAACCAAGGCGTGCCGCCTCCTTCCGGGAGGAAGCGGATCTTTTTTGGCGATCATAGTCCCTTCAGCCGGGTCGCTAGGAAAAGGGACGGATTTCTGTTAGCCCTACTTACCGCCCCATCCCCCATGTAAGCATAAATGATATTTTCGTATTAAAATCAAATGGTTGACATGGGATGCCACCCATTGTAAAGACCTTCCTGCCCAAGAGACGGGCTGGTGTTTGAAGGCCCGCCCGGCGGCAAGACTTCCTGCTTTTCGAACAAAACGCGGCGCCCGGCCCGCTCCCCGGAGAGTGGCCGCACCGCGGAGGATCGCTTTGCCGTTTGCATAGTCCGGACTAGTTTTCCGCAACGCCACAGATCCCTCCCAAACCAAGGAGAGGCACATGAAGGAAAAAATGTTGCGCGCTTTTCCCATCGGCGCCCTATGCCTGCTGGCTCCCGCGCTGGCCCAGGCCGGGGACGGCTCCGCCGCGGACACGGGAACCACGGCATGGATGCTCACCAGCACCGCCTTGGTGCTCCTCATGGTGCCGGGGCTTGCCATGTTCTACGGCGGGCTCGTGCGTTCCAAGAATGTCTTGGGCACCATGATGCACAGCTTCGTCTCCATCTCCGTCATCGGCGTTCTCTGGGCGGTGTGCGGATACGCCCTGGCCTTCGGCCCCAACGTGCTGTTCGGATTCATCGGCTGGAAGAGCGACTACCTGTTCCTGCGGGGGCTGGACGACTCCATGGTGAACGGCGTCCCGGAGTATGCCCTTGCCATGTTCCAGGGCAAGTTCGCCATCATCACCCCGGCGCTCATCTCCGGCGCCATCGCCGAGCGGGTCACCTTCCGGGGCTACATCGCCTTCATCGTCCTGTGGTTCCTCTTCGTCTACTGCCCCCTGTGCCACTGGATCTGGGCGCCGGACGGATGGCTCTACAACGCGGGCGCGTCCGGAGTGGTGGACCTGGCCGGAGGCCTGGTGATCCACGTCTCCGCAGGTTTCTCCGCCCTGGTGGCCGCCCTCTACCTGGGGCCCCGCAAGGGCTATCCCAAGCAGAACATGCTGCCCAACAACCTGGTCATGACCATGATCGGCGCCGGCCTCCTGTGGGTGGGCTGGTTCGGGTTCAACGCCGGGTCCACGGTCACAAGCGACCTCTCCACGGCCCGGGCCCTCACCATGACCCAGATCTCGGCCGCCACCGGCGCGCTCACCTGGCTCATCATCGAGGCCGTGCGCTACGGCCGGGCCACCTCCCTGGGTTTTGCCTCGGGAATTCTGGCGGGCCTCGTGGCCATCACCCCCGCGGCTGCCGTGGTGCAGCCCGTAGGCGCGATGGCGTTGGGAGCACTTTCCTCCCTCATCTGCTTTTTCGCCCTCACCATGAAGCCTCGCCTGGGCTACGACGACAGCCTGGACTGCTTCGGCGTCCACGGTGTGGGCTCGGGCATGGGCGTGCTGGCGCTCTCCTTTTTCCTGCGTCCCAGCTTCCTGACCCACGCCCGGGAGAACGTGGCCAACTGGTCGGCTCTGAGCCAGCTGGGAATCCAGTTCATGGGCTTCTGCGCCACGGTGGCCCTGGCCGTGCTGGCCACCATAGCCATCTGCGTGGTAGTCCAGAAGACCCTGGGCTTCCGCCTGGATGCCGAAAAGGAGGTCGCGGGCCTGGATTACTCGCTGCACACGGAGCGCGGATACGGCTTCCTGGACCCGGAGAATATGTAGAAGCTATTTCAACAATAAATAAGGAAAAGGATAGTGGGGGGGGGGGGGGGGGGGGGGGGGGGGGGGGGGGGG
>JBFMHL010000200.1:0-15218 GCA_040753055.1 Thermodesulfobacteriota bacterium
AACCCATAGCACTAGACAGAGAAAAAGTCTAGTTTTGATTTTCTTTTAATATCAATATATTGTAACTTTACCCGGCGAAGGGCACAAAATCCTGGGCTCTACCCCCCCCTGAACGCTTACGAAGAAACAGACCTGACGAACATCCCACCCGCGAACTTTCAACCTTTCGGTTTTCAGTTTTAAAACAGGTCCGGCTGGATAGGCAATCTTTATAAAAAACGGCTTGGACAAGGGTTTTAAACCTCAACCCGCTAAGCCTTCTTTTTCCGCGTCCCCCTCGCTGCCGCCAGTTTATCCCCCAGCCCCAGCCGAACGGCAGTCTCCCTCCGCATCTGGGACAGGGCTTTCGATGACAGGGATTGGGTAGCCTTGAACCCCCAGTTCTTTTTATATTCCTTGGGGGCCATCTCGTGCTCGTGAAGGTGGCGGCCGAGAACCTTGAATTCATCCCCGCATTACAGGCACACCACCGCATTCTTCTTGATCGATTTCATGGGTGAATTGCACAGCAGGGCAAGCTCATTTGAAACCGCGGGCTCAACTGTTTCCGAGATCATCCCGGCGACCGAGATTTCAGCGCACCCCTCCTCAGCAGCTTTCAGGGACGCCAAAGCCGTATAAGCCTGCATCAGAGCGCCCTTCATATCTTCTTCCGGCCATGCTGGTTTTGGACACCAGGGCAGTTACGATATCAGCCGCGAGTTCGGTCAAAGATTTGGACATGGGTAAGGCCTTTCTTGGGTTTGATGGCAATGAGGTAGACGACATGAAAAGCTTTGGATTCGGGTTTGCCAGCCTATCAACTCTTTTCCGGGGTCTTTTTCCCCCGATGCACCGCCTGCTGGGCTCTCGCTTCTTCCAGGGCGCGTCCCTTTTTCACCATGACTTCCTGGGAAGAGAGCCTCAGGTCGAAGGGCAGCCCCCACTTCTCCTTGTAAGTTTTCTGGTCCAGGTTTTGAAGGTGCAGGTGCCGGGTTGCCAGGGCCTTAAAGACCATTCCGCACTCCAGGCCGACGACAGGGCCGCGCCCGAGGAAGGCATCCTGGGCTTCCAGCCGGGGAGCCCAGGATGCCTGGAGCGCAGGCACTTCACTTGCCAAGCAGGGTGTTGATGAAGCACCATCCCGAGCCGCTGCTCCTGCCGGCCTGGCTTGCGTTCCCGCCGCTCGTGGTCACGAGCCAGGCCGGGTCCGCGCACAGCGCCTGCCGCTTGTCCAGGTCAAACCGGCCCTGGTCGCGCACCCAGATGGCCAGGGTGACGCTGCCCGAGACCGTTCCGCCCCTCACCACGGCGCCGTTCCGCCGGATGTACCAGACCAGGTCCTTGCCCGCGGCGATATCGGACTCCGGGTTCACCGACGGCGCCAGCAGGGTCGCCGACGGCCCCGTGCCCTTGGCAAGCATCAGGGACTCGAATGCCACCGGCCCCAGGAAAACGTCCCCGGCGATGCAGAGGTAGCCCCCCGTGGCCCCTCCCTCCCGGGAGATGAGCTGGGTCAGGGCCTGGTTCAGGCCGTCTTCGCCCGTCAGGGCGGCCAGCGCGCCCCGGATGGCTGCCGGGTAGGGGGACAGGAGGTTTGCCTTCAGCCCCGGGTCCGACGGCAGCCCGCCGGTGTAGGGGCCGGGCGGAACGAGCCCTGCGAGGTCCGCATCCGGGCCCAGGATCATCCGTATCTCGGCCGCCAGCCGCTCCTGGTCCAGATAGCTCATGGCGGCGGCCGGCGCGGTGAATGTCTGGTCCGCGCCGAAGGTGGCTCCGCTGCAGTTCCGGGCCACGGCGCGGTAGTGATAGGTCGCGCCGGGGATGAGGTCGCCGACCGTGGCGCTCACTTGCAGCGGAGCGACGCCGTCGCCCAAGGCGCTGGCGGCCGTGAAGCTGCCGTAGCGCTGGTCCGGCCCGTAGTCGAAGTGGACCATAGTATCCTCGCCGTTGGGGTTGACCGTCCCCGTGAGCTGCACCCGGCTCCCGCCCGCGAGCTGCGCCCCGCCCGTCTGCACGGAGGGGTCAGGTGCGGAGGATGCCTCGGTGGTGAACTTCCAGTCATCCCCCTTGGCCGTGTCCCCGTCGTGATCCGCGGCCAGGATCCGGTAGTGGTAGAGGGTCTTGGCGCTGAGGCCGCCTATGTCCGCACCCAGGAAGACGTCCCGGTAGCCGGCGCCCATGTAAGCCTCGCCGGTGTGCAGGCCGTAGCGGGCCGTCTGGCCGTAAGCGTAATGCCCCCAGGTGGGGATGCCGTTGGGGTTGACCGTACCGGTCAGGGAGGCGGAGTCCGAGGTCACCCTGTCGGCCGGCCCGGTCCAGGCCTCCGGCCTGGCCTCCTGCACCATGGGGGCTTCCACCTCCTTGTAGGGGAACGCCTTGGCCCCCGACCCGGTCTGGAAGGTCTGGTCGGCCCCGAAGGAAGCGCCCTTGGAGTTCCACGCCACCAGGCGGTAGTGGTAGGTCCTGTCGGGCGCCAGGCCGTTGATCGTGGCGCTCGGCGCGGAAGCGGTGGAGTATGCGGCCGGCGGAGTGAAGGAGCCGTAAAGGGTGTCAAATCCCCAGTCGAAGGAGTATTGGGTCGCGCTCCCGTTGGGGTTGATGCTGCCGTTCAAAGTGGCGCCGGTCAAGGTGACGCCCGTGGCCCCCAGGGTGACGGGTATGGGCCTCCCGCCCGAGGCCGAGCCGGTGGTGAATGTGGCGTCGGCGCCTTCCGTGCGCATGCCCTTGGTGTTCACAGCCACCACCCGGTAGTGGTAGGTGGTCTGGTCCCGCAGGCTGGTCAGGCTTGCCGTGACAGGGACGTCCTTGCTTCCGGACCCCACCTGCGTGAGTGCGGTCTTCCGGCCGTACTCGGTGGTGAGGCCGTACTCCACGTAGTACCACGTGATGACGTTGTTGGGGTTGATGCTGCCCGAGACGGTGGCGCTGTCCGCTGTAAGCCCCGAGGCGCTCTCCGCGTCTACGGCCGGGGCGGCAAGGTTCACGGTCTCCACCGCGAACCAGTGGGGCGGGACCGCCAGGTCCTGGTCCAGGACCTGGGTGCCCTGGCCGGCCTCCTGGCTGAGGTCCTGCTGGATGGGCCACCAGTTGACCGTATAGGTGTAGGCGTTGGGGTTGAAGGCCACGAAGGTGACGTTGGCCGCGCCCGGCAGGCGAAAGGCCGCCGTGGCCATCTGCACGGGCTTGGGCGTGTCTCCGGAGGCGGCTATCTCCTCGGAGTAGCCGAGGTACCCGTAGTCCGGGGGCCCGTGCTTCTGCAGGAACCAAAAGTAGGTGGCCGCCTCGGAGGACGAGATGCGGCTGTCCATGCTGGCGCACTGCGTGTAGGAGAAGGGCTCCGCGGAGGAGCTGGGCATCATGGAGTATATGCCTGCCCAGGGGCTCTCCTCTGCATAGAGCGGGACCGTCTTTTGCGGGGCCTTGTTGGTCAGGTGGTCCCAGGCCCAGTCCCAGGGGGACTTGCCGATGTCGGCGGAGAGCTCGGGCCTGGGGTCCTTGTAGACCGCGGGAAGGCCGATCAAGGCCCGCATCTGGTTCACCGTGCCCACGTAGAGGGACGCGTCCTGGCCAACGTTATGGCCGCCCGCCTCCACCGTGGTGTCCCACCCGTTGTCGGGGAAGTTGTCCGTGTTGATGAGGTCCACGATGTGCTGCTGGTACAAGGGAAAGCGCCCGAAGTCCAGGGTGTAGGCGGCCTGGGGGAACCACAGGCTGAAGATGCCTGGCATGGGCATCGCCTCCCCGAACTCGGCCTGATTCAGGATGTTTCCCTGCTGGATCTTCATGGACCAGGAGGTGTAGGGGAAATCCCCCCAGGTCTCCCCGGTGTTGCCCCAGTACCACCAGGCGGCCCAGAAGGACGCTCCCTGGTCTCCCCAGGCGCCCTGCTCCGCTGTGGAGGGGATCCAGTCCCCGTCCGCGGACCACTGGCTCGCACCGGGGAAGTAATCCGGGTCCTGGTCCGGAAGGCGCGAGTTGGACTGGTCGGCCCAGTATGCCTGGAAGTTGTACAGGGCGGTGGTGGCCAGGTACAGCCCCAGGTCCGCCACCTTCTGGCGGCCGGTGGCCAGACCCCACAGGTACACGCTTGCCCAGAACTGGTACGCCTCGCCGAAGGTGTTCTCCTCCTTGCCGGCGTAGTCCAGCGTGCTCCACCAATCCGAGTAGGGCACGCCGTTGGTCCATCCCTGGCCGCTCCACTGGTCGAAGAAGTTCATCTTGGAATAGACGAAGGGGTTGTTCTGGGGCCAGAACTCGGAGGCGATGTCCGGGTCATTCGCGATGCTCATCACCAGCTGGTCCACCAGGGGCCCGAAGTTGTCCTGGCTGAAGAAGTCCTTCCGGAGCATGTTGGGCCCGCAGTTCCCGGTGGCCTGGTCCGCAACCAGCGCGGCCTGTGCCAAGGCCATGACCATCCATCCGTAGCCGTAATGGTAGTCGGTCCATCCGGTGTTGCCCTGGAAGGCCCCGGCGACGGGGTAGTTCCCGTTCGCCTGGTTGATCCAGGAGGGCACGGCGATAGCGCTCAGCCCTCCGTCGGGCAGGGCCACGTTTTCCGGGTAGAACAGGACGGCGCCGATGTCCGGCACGTAGCGGAAGTAAGTGTCCGAGTCCGCCGGAACGCCGTTGGACCCGTTCCCCCAGTTGCTCTTGGGGTAGGGCGTCTCGCCCGAGGCCAGGCGCATGATCATGGCGATGCCGTCGAAGTAGAGGTTGATCATCTCCTTACCGTCATAGACGGGGGACTGCTGGGGCGTGTAGGGCTGAGGGTTGGGCAGCGCCCAGTCGTAGGCCGCGTAGAGGCCCTCCCAACGGGCCCAGTTGGTGTAGCCCGTCCCCTGGGGGTTGGGCGCCGTGATGTAGATGCCCGGAGCGTTCTTGTGGACAGTGATCTGCTTGTTCTCCGACAGCCACTTGAACTGGCGGGCCACCGCCATGGCGGAGGCCAGGAACCGGAGGTTGCCGGCCATGGAGTACTCGCCGATCTGCGGGCCGCCGGCAAGCCCCGTCATGGCGGGCGGGTACGAGGACACGATCTTCTGCCAGTCCCAGGACATCATGTAGTTCAGGAACTCCCAGAGGTACTTGTTGTCGTTCATCTCGGCCGCGCCGGGCGGCGGCATGAAGGGCAGCAGGTTTGCCAGCACGTAGTTGGTGGAGAACTGCGTCGCCGCGATGGGGATGAGCTTGCCCTTGCCCGTCCAGTACTGGGAGTGGCCCTGGTTGGCGGAGGGCATCCTGCCAACGAAGCTTCCCGGCGTGCCGGGCAGGAGCATGACCGCACCCAGGTCCCCGTCGAAGACCTGGTGGGTGAAGCCGTTGTTCAGGCGGAAGGTCCCGTAATGGTGCCGCGCCAGGCACATGACGGTCTCGTCCGAGCCGGTGGGGCCGTTTTCCGCGAGCGTGGGAGCGAAGGTGGTGTGGAGAAGCCCCTTGTCGTGCTCCACGGCATACGTCACCTTGGTGTCCGTCACGAAGTTGAAGGCATAGGGTGCCAGGGCCTCGGCCCATGCCTGGGCCTCGTCGTCCGCCTCCTTCAGCGTGACGGCGTTGGGGTCGTTCCCGTCCGGATACTGTATCTGGGGCAGGGCCGCCACCACGAAGTACCAATGGTCCGGCGAGGGGGACAACGGCTTGAGGCGTATTCCCGCCACGTCCAGGCTGTCGTTGGACCTCCCGGTGGGGGTGTACCAGGTGGGGTCCACATTCGCCGTGGTGGTCGTGTCCCAGTACACGGCATAGTAGCGAAAGGCCTGGGGCACCGCCGTGGCGGCCGGATAGGTGTCCGTGTCCGGGATGAACAGGTCCTCGGACCCGATGACCGCGCAGGCCAGGTTGTCCACGCCCGTGTCGATTTGCGCTATGCGCCGGAGGATCCTTCCGGTGCCCGATGCGAAGGGAAGCTGGGCGGTGATGGCGCAGAGCACGCTGGCGTCGGCGGCCGGCTGCTCATAGTCGAACCAGGCGAATGGTGCGCCCTGGGCCATGGTGACCCGTATCTTCTCCGCGCCCGAGCCGGGATTCTGCAGTAAGTATTCGATGTCGAAGTCGCCCATGCGGTCCACCAGCGCCTGGGTCGGGTTCCACCGCGGCGAGGCCCCGCAGAGCATGCGCGTCCACTGGGTGCTCTGCTCCCGGCCGGCCTGCACACTCCCGGAAAAGAGCAGGCCCGCGAATCCGCCGAAATAGGTTGTTCCCGAGCCGGAGGAGAAGGCTGAGTAAAGATACTGGCTGTTGAGGCCCCACACCTTGGTCCAGCCGGACCCGTCGTTGTGGAAGATGCCACCCTGGACGCCCGCTGCGTAGACGTCGTCAGGCCCGGTACCGCAGAGGGCATACAGGGACTGGGAGTTGTTCACGTTTGTGCCCGCGTCCCAGGAAGTGCCGTTGTAATGATAGATCATGCCGTCGTAGCTGGCGGCGTAGGCGTCATCACCATCGGCGCACCAGACGGCGTTGAGGGGGGCGCCGTCCGCCAGCGCCGATGATGTCCAGTTTCCGTTGGCATACTGCAGGATGGTTCCCGCCTGGCCCACGGCGAATGTCCCGCTTCCGCCCTGTCCCGAGTATCCGCCGATCCCATAGAGGTACACCCCCGTGCCGCTGGCCTGCTGCGCCCAGCTCATCCCGTTCCAGAAAAGGATCAACCCGGCGGCGCCCACGGCCCAGACGTGGTCCGCGTCCGCACCCCACACGCCATACAGGGTGAAGGGCTGGGACGGGTTGGTGGCGGTCCACTTGGTGCCATCGTAATGGAGGATGATGTTGTGCCAGGTCTCCATGCCCGTGGGCGGCGGGGCGCCGCCCACAGCCCAGACGTCGTTAGGCGCGCTTCCCCAGACCCCATACAGGTTGTACGGCGTTTTGGTGGTCATGCCGGTCCAGGCGCTCCCGTCGTAGTGGAGGATGGTGCCCTGGTCCCCCACGGCGAAGATATCCTGGTCGCTGCTCCCCCAGATGGCGTTGATGCTGGCGGACGGCATCCGGGAGGAGGGGAGGACCCGCAGGCCGTTGATGAACCACGGCTGCAGGGCCAGGGCTCTGCCCTGGCCCTGGTCGCCGGCGTGGGGGTACTTTTCCCAGCTCACGGAGTCCCATGTGTGCAAGGCCCCGACGGGGGTGGCCAGGTTGAGCCCTTCCCATTCCCCGTATGTCACCGCCGAGCCAGGGTTGGACGCGCCCTGAGTCGTGTAGGAGTACGGGAGAGACTCCTGGGCGATGAACTTGGCGCACAGGGGCTCGGCGTACAGCGTGGCCTGGACCAGCCGGGTCTTGTGGCCCGGCGTGGTGAGGTACTCCGTCCCGTTCGGGTTGAGCTTGTGGTACTCAGTGTTCCAGTTGCCCCAGACAAACCACCCCGCCCAGGAGTGGAGGCGCTCGATCATGGGCGTCAGCGGCAGCGCCTCGGAGCTTGCCTTCATGTTCTCCGTCACCGAGGCGGAGCCGGCAAAGAAGGGCGTGGGGTTGACGTTTTCTGGGGTCCCGGCAGAGCGCGCCGTCTGAATGTACACGCCGCTTCCCTGGGGGATCTCTACGGCCGTGCCGGCGGCGTACCCGGCCGCCGACAGGACCATCAGGAGAAGCAGGAGAGCCGGCACCAGATTCTTGCGGGAAAAATGATCTGTCACGCGAGGCTCCTTTCATCCTTGGGACCGATGCTGGAAAGGGACCGGCCTGCCCGGACCCGCGCCGGCAAACTCCGGGGAAGGGGAAAGCGTTCGCGCCCCAGGCGCGCGCCTGCTTCCCAGCGTCCATGCCGATGCACGCTTCCCCCGTCGTTCCCCAGGTTGCTTCGGCGGGAACTACGGGCACGGAACGGTTTCGCTTACTCGATGGTAATGGTGCAGGTTCGCGTGGGGCGTGCGAGCGCGGGCACCTGGTTGTAAGTGATGGTGATGGAGATAGGGCCGCCGGGGACAAAATCGCTGTCGGCCTGTACGCGCGCTCCCAGCTCCGGAAGGTTGGTCTTGATTTTAACTTTGTCGTCCGACGAGGTATAGGTCCCCGAGGGAGACAGGCTTACATCCGCAAAGACGCCGTAACTGTTGCGGCCCGTTTTGTGGGGGGAGCGGCTGAAGTAGCCGGGCAGGGCAACGGTCCCGAAGGGAAGGTCCACCGGCTCGACGGCAGGGGTGAAAAGAAGGTATGCCTCCACGAAGGCATCCCGGGAAGCCAGGCCCAGCTCCCTATGGCCGGGCAAGTCGAAATCCTCGAAGTACTCGGCCGCCCGGAAGTGCATGCTCGCCCGGCCGAACAGGTCGCGGGCGGATACGGTACGGCCGGCCGCCCTGCATTTTTCCGCCTCGGCAAGGACCATCCTGCCCATTTCGGAGAAGTTTTCCACCCAGCTTCCTGGGTTTCCGTCTTCTATCCGGAAGGCGAGGGCAAAGAACTCGCCCACCGCGCCGCCGCCTGCGGAGACCACACCCAGGGACCGCATGAGCTGGAAATCGAACTCCTCGTTGTTGAAGCCGCTGACCCTGGACGAGCTTCTCGTTGTTTCCGCTGACATGCCCCCCCTCATTCGTGCCAAAGAGGTCCCGCGGGCTTGCCCGTGCCGCCTCGTGCTGAACCCTGGCATTCCACAACACCTGAGGACCCGGCCATAAGGCTCGTAAAAACCCGCATTTTGAAATTCCTATAAATATAGTATAGTTGCCGGCAAGGAACGTGACAAGCTTTTTCCGGCACCGGCCCCCTCCATCCGCGAGCCGAAGCATCACCAACATCACTCGGTATCTTTTGCCATATTTGAATGTTCCCCTTCCCATGGGGCGGGCTCAGAAGAGATCCGCCAGCGGGTCCTCCTCCCGGTGCCGGCAACCGAGGCAGGGGCGTCGCCGGAGACCCCAACCGATACGGACTTCTTGACCCTATGTAACAGGCGGCTGGACCACTGCAAGGCCTACCACACCGAGCATCATTTTGAAAATACGAGGTATCTGGCCAAACGGTGGATCAAGCAATGGGGGCGGCTCAACTGTCGTGACATCGGCCAGGAGATGGTCGAAAACTACATCCTACGGCGGGGGAAAGCCTTTCCTGCCGGGGCCAACTCGGAACTCAGGCTCCTTCGGGCTCTTTTCAACTACGGGCTCAAGAAGAACCTGATTACGAAGAACCCGGCCGCCGGTATCGACTTCCTGCCGGAAGGGAAAGGACGTCGCCGGAACCCGCCGCCCAAGGAGGATGTCTTGAAGGTAATCTCCGTGGCGGACCCGGATACCCAGGACTACCTGTGGACCCTGGCCCTCACCGCCGCGAGGGTCGGCGAGGTCAATGCCCTGACCTGGGAGGATGTGGACTTCGAGCGCAGGCTGGTTACCCTGTGGACCCGGAAAAGGAAGAATTCCAACCGGGAACCCAGGGACGTGCCCATGGTGCAGAAGCTCAACGACATACTGATGCGGCGCTACGACCAGCGGGACCCCGACATGCCCTGGGTGTTTTGGCACACCTGCTACAGCCGCACGGCGGGAGAAACGGTCTCCGGGCCCTATAGCGACAGGAAAACGGTCATGGCTTCGCTATGTAAAAAAGCGGATGTGCCGTACTTCAGGTTCCACCCCTTGCGGCACCTGACCGCGTCCCTGCTGGACGACCTGGGCGTGAACCTGGGCGTTATCTAGAAGATACTTGGGCACCAGAACCTCCGGACCACGGAAATCTATCTGCATCCGGTGAGCCAGGCGGAGCGGAAGGCCATGGACCTCTGGAGAGGGATTCCTTCCCGGAGGCGGGCAACACCCATCCCGAGGCCCCCACCAACATGCACCGGGAGTTCTGGCAGCGCCGAGTGGAGCGACCGGGGCCGGAGCAGCTCAGGAAGGACATCCGGGAACTGGGGTACGTGGGAACCGGCAGGAAGTACGGCGTGAGCAACAACGCGGTCAAGAAGAGGCTGAAAACCTATGAATCCGAGGGGTCCGGGAAAAAAGTCCCAGACCAAAAGCAAAAGGGGTTAGCCCTTTCGAGCTAACCCCCTGTCTTTCTGTGGTGGAGCTGAGGGGACTTGAACCCCTGACCCCATGACTGCCAGTCATGTGCTCTCCCAGCTGAGCTACAGCCCCGCAAAAGGAATTCTCGTTTAACAGGCGGCCCTGCGCCTGTCAACAGATTTCTCCCCTTAGCCGCAAGCAATTTTTCATTCCCGCCTGTCAATGCCGCTCCAAGCGCGGAACCCACCGGGCGGGCGGCCTTTCTGCGCAGGCCTTTACCGCGCCGATCACCGGGCGGCCGCGCCCAGGAAGCCCTTGTCCTGCAGGAAGGAGTACCACTCCCTGCCCCGCTCCCGGTTGTCGAAGATGAGCCAGTGCCCGCCCGAGAGCACCCTGCGCCGCGGCCGGCCCCAGCTCTCCCACAGCTCGTCCATGAACACGAAGGGGCACAGGTGGTCGCCCTTGGAGGCGATGATCAGGATGTCGTCCTTGGAGATCCTCGGCTTCATGCGGATGGGGGAATGGAACTCCCACACCCGGGAAAGCTTTTCGCCAAGCTCGCGGGTGACCGGGAAGCGCATGCGGAACCCGTCGGGCGAAAAGGGCCGGGAAAAATGAACCGCCGGCACCATCATGGCCAGGAAGGCGGGCTTGTCCGAGACGCACGCGAATATTCCGCCGATGTAGCCGCCCAGGCTGGCCCCGATCACTCCCACCCGGAGCGCGCCGGCCTGCTCCAGCAGCGAAAAGGCATGCCCCGCGTCCCACACCGCCTGGCCGAAGAACTCCGCGGTCCGGGCCACGTCGTCGGGCATGAGCGCCGCCCGACGGGACGCGAACCTTCCACCCGGAGCCCTGCGCCAGTGGAAAGGGGCCACCAGAAGCGCCGCGTCCAGCCCCGCGGCATAGAGGTTCTCCACCCGGAACATCCTCTCGGCCTGGTCCGGGTCTCCCAGCATGAAGCCGTGCATGCACAAAACCGTAGGCCGGGGACGGTCCCCGTGGACCCAGCGCACCAGATAGCCGGTGCGGTTCCTTTCCCGCACCAGGTAGCGGTCTTGCACCAGGGGGTTTAGCGGCGTAAAGCCGGACGCAAAGGACACGATCTCCCGAGCTCCGCCCTTGAAGGGCTTCTTCTCCACCCCCAGCACGCGGGGCGGCTCCTCGGGCAGGCGGAAAAAGGTCTCGGGCCGCTCGGTAAAGCCCCCGTTGATGTAAAAATCCACCTCCGCTTCGTAGGTGCCGCGGTCCGTGGTCCGCGGTCGCAGGAAGCTCTTGCCGATCCGGGGCGGCAGCAGGAAGGCCTCGTCCACCAGGCCTCCCAGCATGTTCTTCATTCTATGCACGATGGCCATGATCCGATCCGTTCACCAAAAGCCGCTTCCGTTTGATCCGCGTATGCACGAGCCCCTGTTCCGAAAGCTCCTGCACGTGGGTATACACTTCCGAAATGGAAAGAAAGAGCTCCAGGGGCAGGCGGGCGTCCCGGCGGATGCCCGGAAAAAGCTCCCGGGCCGCCTCGTACACCGTCCTCTCCCTGCGCCGGAAGATGGCCAGGGTCTTTTCCTGGCGCTCGGCAAAGAGCCTGCGGTACATGTCGGCCACCCGGGGCAGGTCCCGGATGAGCCGGCCGTGGCCCGGGCAGGTGAGCCTGGGCTGGAGCCCTTCGATGCGCGCCAGGCTGTCGTAAAACTCCTGCTGCACCCGGCGCCGGGGTGTGGCCGAGTCCTCCTCCACCGCCACCAGGGCGTTGGGCGTCACGTGGGCCAGCACATGGTCGCCGGAGAAGACCACCCCCTCCTCTTCCAGGTGCAGGCAGAGGGAGCCCCGGGTATGCCCCGGCGTCTCCAGGACCTTGAGCCGGTATTTCCCCGCAACAATCTCGTCCCCGTCTTGGAGGAACCCGGTCACCGGCACGCTCTGGGCCATGTAGCCGAACACCACCGAAACCAGCAAGAGCCCGGCCCGCATGGCCAGGGGCGCGCCCGCCAGCTTCAAAAAGCGCTCCGTGGCCAGCCGGGAGACATCCTTTCCGGTCGCAACCGCCTTCTCGTCGTAGGGGCTGGCCAGCACCCCGGCCCTGGCCCCGGGCTGGGCCAGTAGCGCACGGGCGCACCCGTAATGATCCAGGTGGCCGTGGGTGAGAACGATCCGGTCAATGTCCGATGCACAAAGCCCCAGCCCTTTCAAGCCCTTCAACAAGTACGGCAGGGCCTGGGCCGTACCGGTGTCCACCAGGGTCACGTTGTCGCCGGTGAACAGATAGGCGTTCACCGGCCCCGGACGCCTTCCCGGAAGCGGCAGGACCAGCCGGTGCACTCCCGGCAGGATCTCCTCCACCTTGCTGCGGAAACGGCGTCTTTTCATAGGGCGGATGCGGCCTTCCTGGCAAAGCGGCTGCTGTAGAAGAAGCCCACGGTGCGGTAATACATCTGCGGCGCGAGTCTCTTGGCCCACCACACCAGCTTGCCGTCGGGCTGGTAGATGGCGTAGAGCCGTTTCTTCTCGATGCTCTTGACCACGTGGGCCGCCACCTGCTCGGCCGTGGCCAGGCTCCTGGCAAAGAACTTCTGGGCCATCTCCCTCTGGCTCTCGTCCGTGCTGCGGAACTGGTCCATGAGGTTGGTCTTGAAAAAGGTGGGCGCCACCACGGTCACGCCGATCTTCTTGGGCCAGAGCTCGGTGTAGAGCGTCTCCGAAAGCGAGATGACCGCCGCCTTGGTCACGTTGTAGCAGCTCATCTCCGGCAGGCAGGCGATCCCGGCCGAGGAAGCCACGTTCACGATATGCCCCCCGCCCTGGGCCTCCATCATGGGCACGAACACCTTGCACCCCAGGATCACGCTTTTCAAGTTGATATTGAGGATCCACTCCCACTGGTCCATGGGAATCTTCTCGATGCTCCCGGCGGCCGCGACGCCCGCATTGTTGATGAGCACGTCCACTCCGCCCCACTCCCGCGACAGGGTCTCCGCCGCCGCCTGCAAGGCTTTCTCGTCCGTAACGTCGCAGATGACGACCAGGCCCTTGCCGCCCTTCTCCTCCACCAGGCGCTTGCTCTCCTCGGCCCTCTGGGCGTTTATCTCGCCGATGGCCACCTTCCACCCCTTGGCGGCGAACTGAAGCGCCAGGGCGCGGCCCAGGCCCGACCCTGCTCCCGTAATGAACGCTCGCTTTTTTTCGAACCGCTTCATGGCTCCTCCCTAGGTTTCTTACGATTCCGGGTTAAGAAAAACTTAAATTTTTTCCCGGCGTAAAAAAACCATAGCCGCTCCCTGTGCCCGCGTCAAATCCAAATACGAGCCCTCCCCTTGCCTTGCGCTCGTCAAGGGCGTAGCATGGGAAAGTCGAAGTGACTGCAACCCTACTTCAAAAAGGAGGCGGGCCATGGTACGAAGCGCACACTCCCCCTACGCGCGCGCCGCGGCTTGCATCATCGTCCTTTTGTTCGCCGCCGCCCCCGCACTCGCCGAAAAAACCTACTCAGAACCCCGCATCAAGGACGCCTTCGCCAAGGGCTGGGCCCTCATGGGCCAGATGGACAAGGACATCGCCAACCTGGACCGCGCCGCGGACGAGTACCGCGCCGTCCTGGCCGTGGACCCCAAGAATGTGGACGCCTACTGGAAGCTCTCCGAGGTCATCTTCAAGAAAGGAGAAGCCAACAAGGACCCGGAAGTGCGGAAGACCCTCTTCACCGAAAGCCAGGGCTATGCCGAAAAGGCCCTGGGGCTCGATTCCAAGTCCCCCGAGGCCCTCTACTGGCTGGCCGTGAACCAGGCCATGTTCGCCGATATGGACGGCGGCTTGAAGGGCCTGAAGCTCATCAACCGTGTCAAAACCGAGCTCGCCCAGGTCAGCGAGCTGGACCCCAAAAATCGCTTCTCCACCTTGGCCAAGGTGGTGCTGGCCAACATCTATCTGGAAATGCCCTGGCCCATGACCGATCTCAACAAAGCCCGCGCCCTGGCCTACTCCGCCGTCATGGAAGACCCCAACCTCACCTTCGCCACCCTGGTCCTGGGCCGCGTTTACGCCAAGCAAGGCAAAACAGAGGACGCACGAAAAATGTTGACCCAGTGCATAGAAACCAAGACCCCCACCTACCCCTGGGACTCGGTGCTCTATAACTGGCCCCAGGCCAAGCAGACCCTGGCGGAGCTGAAGTAGCAGCCATCTCCACGAGAAAAGGCCCGCGGGGAAAACCCCGTTTGGAAAAGCAGCCGCTCACTACCCCGAGTCGGCTCCGCCCCCGCGAAAGGACTCGCGTGCCGCAGCAAAAAGGGAAAATCCGGCCCCTGGACGCCGCCATCCTCCTGGCCTGCGCCTTGTGCGCCGTTCTGCTTTTCCATCGCGCGCGAGAGGCCTCCTCCTTTACCTGGGACTGGAGCAACTTCCTGGGCTTCCTGGTCTTCCGCAACCCGGAAACCGGAGCCATCTCCCCAGGCCGCCTGGCCCTGGGGCTCTTCACAACCGTCAAGCTCTCGCTGTGGGCCATCATCCTGGCCTTCATCCTGGGGGTCTTCTTCGGGCTCCTGCGCGCCGGACGCGATCCCTTCGGCCGCATGGTGGGCCGCCTCTACGTCGCCTGCATGCGCAACACCCCCATCCTGGTGCTGGTCTTCCTCTTCTACTACTTCTTGAGCTCCCAGGCGCTGCCCGCAAACGCCGTGGCCGAACTGGCCCGCAAGCTCCCCGCCCTCCCCCTCCGCATCCTCTCCGCCATTGCCGCCCCGCCCGGAGCGCTGGCCGCCTTCCTCTCCGCCGTCATCACCCTCGCCGCCTACGAAGGCGCCTATATCGCCGAGATCGTCCGCGCCGGCATCCAGTCCATCGGAACCGGCCAGTGGGAAGCCTCCCACGCCCTGGGCCTCTCCTACTCCCAAACCCTGCGCCATATCATCGGCCCCCAGGCGCTGGCCCGCATCATCCCCCCCCTCACCGGCCAGTTCATCTCCACCATCAAAGACTCCTCCATCATGAGCGTCATCTCCATAGCCGAGCTCACCTTCCAGGGCTCCGAGCTCACCGCCGCCACACACCGCGGCCCCAACATCGCCTTCGAAGTCTGGGTCACCGTTGCCGCCCTCTACATGATCCTCACGTTCACCTGCTCGCTCGCCTCGAAAAAGGCCGAAACCTTCCTCTCCCACAAACTCCCCGCATTCAAGGGAAACGGATAATAAGAAAAGAGAAGAAAAGAAAAAGGCGGAGGGGATTTTGGGGAAACCTTTTCTTTCATGGAGAAAGAAAAGGTTTCCCCAAACCCCTTCCAAAAGAAAGCCGTAGTATGGGCTG
>JBFMHL010000201.1:0-5237 GCA_040753055.1 Thermodesulfobacteriota bacterium
CAAATATGATAAGAAGCTCTATTCCGAGATCACCGGCGGCGAAACCCCGGTCCTGGTCCAGTGCCCGGACGAAACCAGCCAGTCGGTGTTCATCGTGGACGAGATTTTGAACCTGAACCGCCGGGGGACTCCATTCTCCGACATCGCGGTCCTGTTCCGGGCCGGCTACCACGCCTTCGGCCTGGAGGTGGAGCTGGCCCGCGCCGGGATATCCTATGTGAAGTACGGCGGCTACAAGTTCATGGAGTCGGCCCACGTGAAGGACCTGCTGGCCCACCTGCGCGTGGCCGCCTACCCCGGAGACCGCATCTCCTGGTCCCGGATTCTGCTTTTACTGGATCACGTGGGCCCGCGCACGGCGGACCAGATCACGGAAAAAATCGTGGGCGGCGGGCTTTCCGCCGTAAAGCCCAAGCCTGCCTGGGCCGAGTCCTGGGCGCGTCTCGCGGCGCTGGTCCGGAGCCTGAACCCGGACCGCGACAGCGTCTCCGAGATGGCGGGCAAGGTCATGGAGTACTACGAGCCGGTTTTGAAGGAGCGCCACGACAACTGGCCCAAGCGCATGAAGGATTTGGAGCAGCTCCTGGAGATGGCGGAGCGCTACGACCACTTGAGCGCGTTTCTTTCCGACATGGCCCTGGAGCCGCCCACCGACTCCGTGGACGGGGGGCTCTCCGCCAACCGCGAGCACGAGGACAAGCTGGTGCTGTCCACGGTGCACTCAGCCAAGGGGCTGGAGTGGGGCACCGTGTTCGTGCTCTACGCCCTGGACGGGCGCTTTCCCGCCATGCAGGCCGTGATGCGCCAGGGGGACAACCTGGAGGAGGAGCTGCGGCTCATGTACGTGGCCGCCACCCGCGCCAAGGAGAAGCTCTTCTTCACCTACCCCACCGACGTCTACGACCACGCCTCCGGGGCGTTCCTGTACCGCCCCTCCCGCTTCATCGCCAACATCTCCGAGGAGTTCCTCTCCCGCATGCGGTGCTGACCGGCCTAAAAGCCGGAGGAACGCGAAGCATTTTGCAGGGGTAGGCCCATGCTGTTTGCCATCAAGAAGATCCTGGACCCCTTTCTCCAGCCCCTGGGCTTCTGCCTCGTCCTGGCCGGGGTGGGGCTCCTTTTGGCGGCGCTCAAAAAGAGGAGGACGGGAATGACGCTCGCGGCCGCGGCCCTGCTGCTCCTTTGGGCGTTCAGCACGCAGCCCCTGTCCCGGGCGTTGATCCTGCCCCTGGAGGCGCGGTTCGCCCCCTACCCGGAAGAGCACGGCCCGCAGGTGGATTACGTGGTGGTCCTGGGAGCGGGGCACTCGTCGGACCCGCGCCTTCCGGTCACGGCCCATCTGTCGGGCCAGGCAATGGGGCGCCTGGTGGAAGGAATCCGCATCCTGCGGATGAACCCCGGAAGCATGCTGGTGCTTTCCGGCGCGGGGGTCACGGACCCCATCCCCGAGAGCAGGGTCATGGCCCGGGCGGCCGTGGCCCTGGGGGTGGACCCAGGGCGCATCATCGAGGAGCCCGCATCCCGCGACACCAAGGACCAGGCAATCCTCCTGCCTCCCCTTCTCCACGGCCGGCCCTTTGCCCTGGTCACCTCCGCCTACCACATGCCCCGGGCCGTGGCCCTCTTCCGCAAGGCCGGGTCTGCCCCCATCCCGGCGCCCGCGGCGCACCTGGCCCGTCCGGGCAGCCTGCGCTTCTCCCCGATGCCCAGCGCGGATTCCCTGGGACGATCCAACAAGGCGTTCCACGAGTACTTCGGGCTGCTGTGGGCCCGCCTCCGGGGACAGGTCTGAAAGAAGACGGGGAAAAACAGATTTTGCGGAGGAGGGGATAACCCTTTTGGGGAAAAGCGTTTTTCCCCTTTCCCAAAGACTTTTCGATTCCTTTAGAAGCTGTTTCATAACCCCGGATCACGTTTCAGGGCAAGGCGCAGGCCGACCAAAAAGCCGAGCATACAGTTGGTATGTGAGCATTTTGAGAAGGCCCGGAACGCCGCCCTGGAGCGTCAGCCGGGGGTATGAAACAGCTTATAGAAAAGGGCAAAGGGGCGCTCCTTACGGGACGCTCCTGGAAAGACCTCGAGCGAACTTCGCGCTTGGAAGACAAAGAGGGTGGGCCCTGAAGCCCATGATGCAACGGCCGCAGGCCGGGGGTCATCTCCGGCAGGGATACTCGTAGGCTTTTCCGGACAGATACTTTTCCACGAAGAGGTTGGGGATGGTGGCGGGCTGGCCGGTTTTTTCCGCCAGCTCGTTCACCTTGGCCAGCGTTTGGTTCGCCTGGTCCTGCTTCTCGGCCATGGTATAGGCGAACGCCGCGCGTTTGTACAAGGACAGCGCTTCTCGGGCGTTCCCCATGTCCTCCTGGGCCATGGCTGCGCCCAGAAGATCGTCGGCCAGGGCTTTGGTATTGCCCAGCTTGCCGTCCAGGTCGCGTGCGGTGAGGAAGCGGGCCAAGGCTTCCCGGGATTTCTTTTGGGCCAGCATTGCCTTGCCCTGGCCATAAAAGATGGCGGCGCGGCCGGCTTCGTCATCCGGGGCGGTGTCGGCCAGGGCCTCGTTGTAGAGCGCAAGGGCGGTGTCCTGGTCTTCGGCGCGGGAGGCCATGACGGCGCGGGTCATGGAGACGGCCGCGCGGGCGGTTTTGTCCGCAGGGCCCAGGAGGGCCTGGGCCTGGTCCAATAGAGCCTGGGCTTCCTGGGGCCGGTCAATGTCCAGCATGACGGAGGCGTTGTTGGCCATGGCCAGGGCCCGGCCGCTGTTGTCGCCTTGGTCGAGGAAGCCAACGGCGGCCTCGGTGTAGAGGGCTCCGGCGGTTTGCGGGTCGCCCAGGGCGCGGTAGGCGTTTGCCATGTTGTTGAGCGCGCGGGTGGCGGCGGCCTGCTGATCGGCGGCAACGAAGAGCTCGTGGGCCCTGAGGAAGTGCTCCAGGGCGCGCTCGTAGCATCCCCGGGCGTACCACTGCATCCCGGCCTCGGCTTGGCGCTCGCCCGCGGTGAGATGGCGGGGAGTCTTGGCTCCGGGAGATCCTCCCATGCAGCCGAACCCCGCGCTGCAGAGACCGATCAAAAAAATAACAAGCAGCTTGCGCATGATGGATTCCGATCCCCGGAGAACTTAGGGGCTGTTTCTGAAAGAATTCTGATGGTCGCAAAAACCAGTCCTGCCTTGCCCCTTCCGTCCGGCAGCGCTCGATGCTGTCGGCGCTCGCATGAACTTCCTAAAAAGCTCCTCATCCCACGCCAAGAAGTTTTGCGGAACAGGGGAAAGGGGTGCGGGGGAGGGGGGAAAAGCCATCTTTTTCAAAAGGGGTTTTCCCCTCTCCCCCGCAAATCTTTTGCGCTTTCAATCTGTTATTTTTTCGCCCTTTGCCTTTACGGCCTCGGGTTGGCGCCTTTCTGGTCGGTTGTGGGTTCGGGCGGCAGGTTGCCGCGGATGAGCGGGTTGTTCTTGATGCTCTGGACCACCTGGTCCACTCCGGCCATGGAGTCGCGCATCTCGTTTATGCCCCGGCCCGCGGACTGGGTGACCTTGGGGAAGTCGTAGCTGGCCTTTTCCACGTTTTTCAAGATCTGCTGGACGGTGGAGGTGGCCTGGTTGAGGCTGGCCACCAGCTCGTTCACCAGAGCCAGACTTTTTTGGACGTCGTCCACCGTGGCGGGCACCTTGCGGGTGCTTTTCTCCACGTTTTCGAGAATTTGCTGGATGTTGGCGAGGCTCCGGTCGAGATCGCGGACCAGGGTGTCGGACTTGAGCACGGCGCCGATGGTGCCTTCTCCCTTTTCGATGCCGGCTAAAAGGCTTTCGATGTGAACGAGGCTCTGGTTGGCGTTCTTAAGCGCGGAGAAGAGCGGCCCCTGGGGGTCGTGGAGGCGGTCCACGATCTCGGTGATTTGCTGGACGGCCCGCACCACGTTCTTTCCGGTTTCCTCCAGCTGGAACTCCTCGAGGATGTCCTGGACGGTCTTGCGGGCGCGGGAGGGAATCTCGCCGCCTTCCGGGATCTGGGGAGCGGTACCCGGGCCCGGAGTGATGGAGACGTACTGGTCGCCGATGATGGTGGGGCTTTCTACGGTGGCCACGGAGCCTTGCCGGATGCGGGGAGCATACTGCCGCCAGATGTCCAGGTCCACGCGGACGTCCTCGCCCGAGAGGTCGATCTTCTTCACCTTCCCGATCTGGGTCTTGGACATCTTGACCGGGGCCTTTTCCGACAGGTTGTAGGCCTGGGCGAAGGTGGTGTAGTAGGAGACGGTGGAGCGGAACCAGCCCCGCCCGCGGCCCAGTACCGCCACTGTGGCGAGGAGGAGCAGGATCACCAGGAGCAAAAAGACCCCGACGATGCGTTCCCTGGTTTGGAAGGTCATCTCCATGGCGGCGTATCCCGTAGGATTTCGGGCGCTCGATGCGGAGGCGGGAAAGACATCAGCTCTCCGTCACGGTCACCCTTCCCCGTTCGATCCAGACGATCTTGTTGGCAAAGCCCTCGATCAGATCCCGGTCAAATGTATAAAGCACCACGGGAAGACCCGTGGCTGCGATCTCCTTGATCTTCTCCACCACCTGGATGTGGCTGGGCCGGTCCAGGGCCGTGGACGGGCGCTCGATGAGCAGCATTTCCGGGTTCTTGGCCAGCTCCCGCACGATGATGGTGAGGCGGATATCCTCTTCGAAGGCCCTGTCGGGCCTCAAGTGAAGCTTGCCCTCGATCTCGAAGTGACGGCAAAGGGCGAAGACCTCCTCCTCAGGCATGCCCGAGGAATGGCCCTCGAAGTACCGGGACGCGAAAAGGAGGCTTTCGCCCAGTGTTCTGTTGGAAAATACGGCGCAATCCGAAGCGATATAGCCGACCTTGGCCTTGTAGGCAAGAAGCCGCCGGTAATCGGAGAAGTCCAGCTCCCGGCCGTGGGACAGGACCCGGCCCCGCAGGGGACGCTCCAGGCTGGCCATGCTTCGGAGGAGAAGATGGGCGTCCTCGTTGGTGTCGCTGATGATGACCACCCGGTCGCCCCGGGAGACGGACAGGCTGGCGCCGAACAAGCCCCGGCCCTGGACCCAGGGGGCGTAATGGCAATCGGAAAGAGCGACTATGGCGTCAGCGTCGGGCATGGGTGCATTCTGGAAATGATGAAAAGATAACGGAATTAAAAGATACGAGAGACTTTTGGGGGGGGGGGGGGGGGGGGGGCGGGGGGGATGCTCAGGGTTTTGTGGGAGAACACCCCCCCCCCCCCCCCCC
>JBFMHL010000202.1:0-16552 GCA_040753055.1 Thermodesulfobacteriota bacterium
TCCCCCGGACCCCCTCCCTCCTTTCCGCAAAACTTTTTGAATCAGGCCCAACGGCCGCCTTTCTTGGCCTATTGCCCGTAACGACGGCAAGAATCGCTTTCGCGGGGAGGGGAAAAAAAGAAGCAACAGATTCTTTGTCCGCACGTATAGGGGAGGCCGAGGCATGGATTACGCCGTCAAACCGCTGGTCAGGGAAGACGGGGAAGCGGTCTTGGATATCTTCAACCATTACGTGGAGAACTCCTTTGCCGCCTACCCGGAGAGCAGGCTCCCCTACCAGGCCTTCGAGGCTTTTCTTGCGATGTGCAAAGGATACCCGTCGGGCTCCGTTACGGACCGGAGCGGGAAGGTCGTGGGCTTCGGCATGCTGCGGGCTTTCCATCCCGCGCCCGTGTTCTTGCAGACCGCGGAGCTGACCTGCTTCCTCCACCCGGACCATACCGGAAAGGGCATAGGAAGGATGCTCCTCTACGTGCTGGAAAGAGGCGGGCGGGAAATGGGCGTCCGGAACCTGCTGGCCGGCATCTCCTCACGGAACCCCGGGAGCATCCGCTTCCACGAGAAGAACGGGTTTTCGGAATGCGGGCGGGTCAAGAACGCGGGCCGCAAGCATGGACTCGATTTCGATGTAGTGTGGATGCAGAAAGTTCTCTGATGCAAAGCATGAAGCCTCGTCCGTGAAAGGCTCGCCTTTTTCGCCGAATCTAACCATTTTGAATTTTCCTGGCAGCCTCTGTGACCCGGGAAACACGGAGGGAAACCATGACCGATCGCATCCGCTTCGGGCTCCACTCACCGGAACCGGACCTTCTGGAGGTCGCCCCCATGCTGCGCAAATGGCGGGAGCGCTTTCCGGACTACATAGACGGCGCCGTGCAGGCGCGGGCGCAGGCGCGGAGGATCGCGCGGGAGATCGTCCTTCCGGGGTCGCTGGAGCTGGACCAAAGGTGCGCCGCGGACCCCGCCTACGCGGACTGGGACCTCTGGCGGAGGCTGAACAAGGAGAAGCTGGGCATCTGCATCCTGCCCAAAAAGATCGGGGGCCTGGGCTGGAGCATCCTGGGGCTCTTCGCCGCCCTGGAGGAGATGGTGGCGGCGGACGTGAGCACCACCGCCTTCCTCATGTTCAACCTCTTCGGCCCTGTTTGCGCCTTTGTGGAGTTCGCGCCCGAGGTCTGCCTGCCGCTCCTCCGGGACCTGGTCTCGGCCCAGAGCGAGGAGCGGCCGTTGTTTTTCGCCTGGGCACTCACCGAGCCCAACTGCGGCACCGACAACCTGAACGAGGACGCCCTGGCCACCCAGCGGCCTTCCGTCAGCGTAAAACGGACCGAGGGCGGGTACATCGTAAACGGCGTCAAGCACTTCATCAGCAACGGAAGCCATGCCCACCACATCGTCCTGGTGCTGCCCACGGACTCGGAGCGCCCCCGGGAAACCTTCTCCGTCTTCCATGTCCCCTCCTCGGCCAAGGGCTTCTCCGTGGGCCGGATTGAAAAGAAGATGGGCCACCGAGCCAAGCACACTGCGGAGATCCTGTTCAAGGACGTGTTCGTGCCCGACCGGGACGTCTGGGAGCAGCCGGGCCGCGGATGGCGGCACACCATGGAGGTGCTGGCCATCTCCACTGGGGCCGTGGGCATGCTGGGCGTCGGGTTGGCGCGGGGCGCCCTGGAGCGCTGCATCAGCTACTGCTGCAATACGCGTGCGGGCGGGAAACGGCTGATTGACGAGAACTGGGTGCGGATCGAGATCGCCGGCATGCTGTCCCAAATCATGGCGGTCCGGGCCAAGTGCCTGGACTTCGCCGTCGGGGCGGATGCCATGCTGGCCACCAGCCTCCTGGAAAAGCCCCTGGTGAAGGCCGCCCTGGGCATCGTCCCGGCGGGGCTCCTGCTCTCCGAGCCTCTGTCCGCGCTGGCATCCCACAAGAACCTTTCGGCCCTGGTCCGGCAGTTCAAGCACTCCTGCGTTCCCGACGAGACCGTGGCCTACTTCAAGGGGCAGGGAGGGGCCGTGAAGGTGGCCGGGACCGATCTCTGCGTGGACGTTTCCGCACGCGTGCTGGACATCGTGGGCCTGGACGGGGCGGCCCACGAGCACGGAATGGAAAAGGTCTTCCGGGACGCCAAGGTGACGCAGATCTACGAGGGCACGAACCAGGTGAACCTGCTGGGGCTGTTCCAGGAGGAGATCGCCCGGAGGGCTGGGATATGAGCAACACGGCGGGGCAAAAGGAATTTCTGGCCGAGCTTGGCCGGTTCGCCCGGCGGGAGATCGAGCCGGGCATGCTGGAGGCCGACGCGGCGAGGGACATGAACTGGCTCGCCCGCGTCTGGGGAAAAAGCCGGCGCCTGGATCTCCCCGGCCTCTTCGCCTCCCCTTCCCCCCAGGAGGAGGGGGCCACCCGGCTCCTGTGCGCACGGGCCCTGGAGGCCCTGGCAGCTTCCTGCCCCGGGGCCGCCTGCCTGTACGCTTTCCACTTCGCCGCCGCCCATGTGCTGGACCGGGCGGGCGGGCCCTTGGCCGGGCATCTGCAGGCCGGAGGGAACGACCCCTTTCGTGCTCCCCTGGTCGTTTCCTTTCCCGATCCGTCCAGGGACGCGGACCTCCGCCTTGCCGCGGCCAAAGACGGGTACACGCTTTCCGGCGAGACGAACCTCCTGGGAAACGCACACCTGGCCCATTCCGCCGTCATCTTCGTCCCGGAAGGAGACCGCCCGGACCAGTGCTCCTGCGTGCTGGCGGACCTGGGTGCCGCAGGCGTCTCCCGGGGGCCCGACGCCCGGCTGCCCGGCCTGTGCGCCAACCCCTTCTCCCGCATCCGTTTCGACGAAACCGCCGTCTCCGCCCCCTGCTTGCTCCCTCCGGACCGGGCGGAAGGGATCATGCAGGAGGCCCGGGGGCTCTTCTTCGCCTTCACGGCCGCCACGGCTGCCGGCTGCGCGGCGAGGGCACTGGAAAAGGCCGACGCATACGCGCGGAGCCGTTACCAGTTCGGAAAAAACATCATCGGGCACTCGGAGATGAAAAGGATGCTGGCGAAAATGCGGATGCGGCTCTTTCTGGCCCGTTCCGCCGTCTCCGCCCTCTTTTCCGGCCCCTTGTTCCATCCCGAAGAAGCCCTCTACGCCAAGGTCTTCTCCACCGACGCCGCCCTCGCCACGGCAACGGATGCGGTCCAGATCCACGGGGGGTACGGATACATGCACGAGTACGGCGTGGAGAAGATCATGCGGGACGCAAAAACCCTCCAGCTCCTGGGCGGCCCCAACCCCCACCTGCTGGCAGGCAGCGTAAAAGAATAGGAGGCGCCATGAACAGCGGGCTGGAAGAGAGGGTCCGGAGGCTGGAAGATCTGGAGGAGATCCGCAGGCTGAAATCCCTATACTGCCATCTGGTGGACAGGAGCGTGTCCGGCGAGGCAGCGGCGACAGAAGAGCTCATGGGCCACTTCACGGAAGAGGCCTGGGGCGAGTATGGCGACTTCGGCAGATACGAAGGCCGGGAGAACCTGGCCCTGTTCTTCGGCCAGGTGGTGCCCGGAATCCTCTCCTTCACCGCCCACATGGTGCACAACCCCCTGATAGACATCCACGGGGATGAAGCCGTGGGGCGCTGGTACTTCGAGGTGCCCTGCACCCTCCGGGAGAAGAACCTGGCCGGCTGGCTCCAGGGCCGCTACGAGGAGGGCTTCGTCCGCAGGGGCGGCACCTGGAAGTGGGCCTTCATCAAGGCTTCCTTCGATTACGCCACGCCCTACGACCAGGGGTGGGCGAGAACCAGGATGTTCCCGCTTTGAATAGAAGGTTTCTCCCCAAGCAGGCGCTCATTTTCCCTTCCTTGTTGATCCCTTAGAAGCTGTTCCATGACCCCGGATCACGTTTCAGGGCAAGGCGCGGGCCGGCGAAAAAGCGGAGCATACGGTTGGTATGTGAGCATTTTGAGAAGGCAAAGGAACGCCGCCCTGGAGCGTCAGATGGGCTTCTGAAACAGCTTCTAGAATTTCAACACGTAGTAGCGGACGTAGACGTAGGCGGCGGATGTGGCCAGGGTGAGCAGGGTCGCGGGTGCGCCGTAGCGGAAGAAACGCCCGAAGGAGATGGGGAACCCGGCCTTGGTGCTGATGTCCACGGCCACCACGTTGGCCGAGGCCCCGATGGCGGTCCCGTTTCCGCCCAGGCAGGCCCCCAGGGCCAGGGACCACCAGACGGGCAGGACCGCGGCCGGGGGAGTGCAGGCCGTCACGCCGCAGACGTTCTTGGTGACGTCCTGGATGAGCGGGTCCATGGAGGCCACGTAGGGGATGTTGTTGATGACGGCCGAGGCGATGCCCGAGAACCAGAGGATGACCATGGAGAGGGTGAGCATGTTGTCGGAGCTGGGGTGCGTGGCGGCCACGATTTTGTGGGAGAGGAGCTCGATCAAGCCCACCTTGACGGTGGCGCCCACCACGATGAACAACCCGATGAAGAACCAGATGGTGCTCCAGTCCACTTCCGACAGGGCGCGGGAGGGGTTCTCGTTGTTGATGAGCAAAAGGACGACGGCCCCGGAAAAGGCGACGACCGCGGGCTCATAGCCCAGGACGTCGTGAAAGAGGAAACCCAGGATGGTGAGGCCCATGACGACGAGGGAGCGGACGAGCAGAGGGCGGTCGGTGATGATGCCGTGCTCGGGCAGCTCCATGATGCGTTTCTTCGCTTCCTCGGTGGCGGACATGCTGCGGCCCAGGACCAGCTTCCAGGCGATCATCCACACCGCCATGACCAGGATGATGCAGGGCGTGAGGTGCTTGACGAAGTCCATGAAGGTGAGCCCGGCATGGGAGCCGATCATGATGTTGGGAGGGTCGCCGATCAGGGTGGCGGTGCCGCCGATGTTGGAGGCCAGCGCCTCGGTGATGAGGAAGGGAACGGGGTCCTTGTCCATCTGCCGGGCCACGGTGAGGGTGACGGGCCCCATGAGCAACACGGTGGTGACGTTGTCCAGGAAAGCCGACGTGAAGGCGGTGACCGCCGCCAGGATGAGCATGACCCGGAAGGGTTCGCCCCGGGCCATCTTGGCGGAGCGCACGGCGAGGAGCTGAAACACGCCGGTCCGGGCCATGATGTTCACGATGATCATCATGGAGATGAGCAAGAAGATGACGCCCCAGTCCACCCCCAGGGTCTCGTTCCAGAGGGCCTCGTCGGGCCCGAGGACCCGGAACAGCAAGATCAGCGCCGCTCCGGCCATGGCGGTGGTGGTCTTGTCTATCTTGTCCCAGATGATGACGGCGAAGACGAGGACGAAGACGGAGGTGGCGATCCAGAAGTCCATAGGCCCTCTCTTTCCGTACGAGGTTTGCCGTCCGCTGCGGGTGGAAGGGTCCGGTGGAGCCGCTTATCCGGAGGCCGCAGGCTCCCGGACCCAGCCGCCCGGCTTTTGCAGAACTCCAGCGCCCCCGTGAAGCATTCGATCCATTCCCGTCAATGGGTTGCAGCGTCGCTTGTACCTGGCTAAGGGGGATGGGTCAGCTTTCGTTTCCTGCCACCCAGAAGTGCGGCAGGAAACGAGGGTCCAGGTCCTTTGCGCCCACCTTGGCGTACTCGGCGGCCAGCCTGGAGATAAGCGCGTCGAGCGCCCGGCCCAGCGCAGGGTTTTGCAGGGCATCCCCGCCCTCCTTTTTTGCCTGTTCCCGAATGAAGTCAAAAAAGGCCTGCCTCGTCTTGGCCGAGATGGTTCGGGCCTTGCCCCGGCCGCTCCAGAGCTTGGGCCAGAGCTTCCGGAAACCGTCCATGGGGACCGGGGAGGCTTCCGGGGCCAGGCCCAGCTGCTTGCGGGCGAACAACGTGAGGAGCGCCCGGTCCCAGGTCATGGGGCGGACGGCGGCGAGCCCCGGCGGAAGGTCCAGACGGGCGAAGAGGCCGTCTATCTCCCGGGCCTCGGAAAGAGCGTCCTCGGTCTTGATGAGATCGCCCGGGGTTTCGAACTCCCGGTAGAGGAGCCCCTGTTCATAGTTGGCGAAAAACTTGGGCCGGGCCAGGAGAAGGCCCCCCAGAACGCCCAAGTGGCGCTCGCCGAAGAAGGTGAGGGGGACCTTTTCGCGGGTGAACCAGGCGGCCTTGCGGAAGCGCTCGGCCGCGAATTTAAGGTCCAGAGCCCGGGAGTATCCCACGCGGAACACGGAGGCGAGCGGCCGGGTGGAGAGGATGTCCGCCGCCCGGGCGGGGTTGTCGCCACAGAGGGCGTCCAGACCCAGAGAGGTATATCCCGCTGCCTTTCGGACCGTTTTATTGAGGTCGTCCCGGGAGCGGACGGTGACGCGGTCGGCCGAAAGGAGGAGATTGCAGAGCCCCGCGAACTCCGCCTGCAGCGCCCAGAGGGCGTTGCCGCTTTTGACCAGGGCCAGGGCGTCGGTGAAGGGCTCGGCCCGGCCCTCGACCGGGGGGAGCAGGAGCACCGGAGTGGGCTCCTGCTCCCCTTCCCTGGGCAGAGCCCGCCGAGGGCTGCGCAGAAGCGAGTCCGGGGCCATGTGTTGATACACGGCCACCGCCTCGTGAGGCGGGGCGAAGCCTTGCTCCGCCAGGCGCACGTTCCGTTGCCGGAACAGGTCCTCTCGCGTCTCGCCCGGCACCATGCCCGAAGACTCCATGACGATGGCCTGGAACAAGGGAAAATCCCGGTCCGCAACCCGCCGGAGGAGGCCGGAGAGAAGTCCCTTGACCCGCTCCTTCTCCGCGTCGGAGACCCCGGGCGTGAACTTGGGCTTCAGGTACAGGGCGCCGTCCAGGGTGAAGGCCTCCCCGGCCAGATCCGACGGGTCGTCGTGCTCGGTGAGGGGGATCACGGTGACATAGGCGCTTAGCCACAGCTCGAAAAACTCCCGCTCCGTGCCCGCCAGCATGGTGGCCAGTCGGTCCGCGTCCACCCGGTAGAGGCGCTCCAGCCAGCCGTTCAGGGCGGAAAACTCCATCAGGTCCTCGCGCCAGCCGTCCATGTCCAGGAAGAAACGCCACTGGTCCGGGCTGGCCATGGAGAGGATCTCCAGGCAGTCGTCGGGCCCGATCTCGTGGACCAGGACAAAGAGGTCCTCCTCGGGCATGGAACGCACCAGGGCCCCGGCGCGGGGATGCGACAGCACGGCGTCCAGCGCCTCCTGGGGCTCCAGGGCGAGGATGCGGGCCTGGTCCGCCGCCAGGGGGGCGCGGCCGGACCGGGGCGTTATGGTTTTTTCCTCGTCGGTCATGGCGTTTCCGGTCTTTTAATCGGGCTCCTTCCAGAACGGAGCGATCTTGTAGAGCAGGCACAGGCCAGGCACGGCCAGGACCGCGCAGATGATGAAGAAACCGGCCCAGCCCAGGTAAGCGGCCAAATAACCGGCCGGAGAGCTCAGCACCGTGCGGGAGATGGCCATGATGGAGGTGAGCAGCGCATACTGGGTGGCGGTGAAGCTCTTGTTCACGATGCTGGCCATGTAGGCGGTGAAGGCCGCGGTGCCCATGCCCATGAACAGGTTCTCCATGACCACCACGATGGCGAGGGCGGGCCGAGAGGGGCCCGTGAGGGTGAGGATGGCGAAGCCCGCCACGGAAAATCCCTGGAGCACGCCGAAGGCCCACAGGCTCTTCTTGATTCCCAGACGCAGCATGAGAACGCCGCCCAACCCTGTGCCGCCCAGAATGGCCCAGAAGCCGAAGAGCTTCACCACCGTGCCGATGTCGGTCTTGGTGAAGCCCACGGACTGGTAGAAGGGTATGGTGATGGAGGTGGCCATGGAGTCGCCCAGCTTGTACAAGACGATGAAGGTCAGGATCAGCAAGGCCTGCGGCCTCTTGAAGTACTCGATGAAAGGGTCGAACACGGCTGCGTGCAGGGTCCGGGGCGGAGCTTCGGCCACCCGGGGCTCCCGGCACCAGATGGTGGTGGCGATCCCGGGCAGGAGGCAGGCAGCCATGAGGGCGTACATGACGGAAAATCCCATCTTGTCGGCGATGATGAGTCCGCCGCCCGCCGCCAAGAGCATGCCCACCCGGTAGCCGTAGATGTAGCAGGAAGACCCCAGGCCCAGCTCCCGGTCCGTCAGGTCCTCCCGGCGGTAGGCGTCCACCACGATGTCCTGGCTGGCGGAGAAAAAGGCCGTGAGCACGGCCATGACGCACATGAACGCCGGGTTCCGGGCCGGGGAGCTTTGGCCCAGGAGGATCAAGGCCCCCATGAGCAGGAGTTGGAACACCAGGAGCCATCCCCGCCGGCGCCCGAAAAAAGGCGGGACGAAGCGGTCCAGGAAGGGCGACCACAGGAACTTGAGGGAGTAGGGAAGCCCGAACAGGGCCGTGAGGCCGATGAGACCCAGGTCCACCCCCTGATCCTTCATCCAGGCCTGGAGCACGCCTCCGGTGAGCGAGAGCGGCAGCCCGCTGGCGTAGCCCATGAGGAAGGCCACGATCACGGTGTTGGTGGCCCGCCAGGTGCGCGGTTTGCGAGCCCCGGGGACGATGGCTGCTGCCTGCTCGAAGTTCGTGCTCGCAGGCGAAGCCCCGGCCCCGGGCTGCGTGGGGTTGGATTTTTTCATGGTTCAACCGGCCTGACGTCTGCGGCTTGCTCTGTCCAAAGCCGCGAAAGGGTGTCCCGCACCGTAAAGAAGTCCGAGAAATAGAAATAGGGCCGCCCCTGCTTTTTCATTCGGGAGGCCAGCATGGAGGTGGCGAAGACCAGGTCCGCCTTTTCCGCCATGGCGAAGTCCGTGATGCCGTCGCCGATGGCCACGGCCTGGTCGCAGGGGTAGAGCTCCATGACCGCGGCCTTGTCCATCCACTCCCCATCCGTGGCGAACCGGGAGAAAAGCGAGAGCCGGCCCCCGTTTTCGGAGAGCCCCAGTGCGTGGACGGCCGCGCACCGTGGAAGAAGGGGGCCCAGAGCCTCCTCCACCATGGGCAGGAGCCCGCCGGAGATGAGCACGAAAGGGACCTTGTTTTCGTCCAGAAAGTCCAAGAGCTCGGAGAAGCCGGGCCTCAGGCCCGCGTTGCGGGCATAAGCGCGGATCTCCGGGACGTGGGACGGGGTGAGGCAGGAGGCCAGGTGGGCCACTCCTTCGCGGAGGCTCAGCTTCTTCTCCACCATTCGGCGCATGGTTTCTTCCACGTCGCCGGGGCAGAGCTTCTGGAACATGCCCACCAGGGTTTCGTGGCCGGTGATGGTTCCGTCGAAGTCGGAGAACACCACCCGCGGTGTTTTGGCGGGGGGCAAGGGCCTACCCCCTTTGGAGAGCGGTCGAGATCATTGCGTAGCCGTCGGTGCGAGAGGCAGCGAAACGCTTGGCGCAGGCCGCCCTCACCCCCTGGGTGCTACACCGAAGCCAGGGCGTCGGTACGGGTGGCCACCAGCGGCAGAAAGGAATCGAAGCCCGCGATCTCGAAGACCTCCTTCACATAGTCCTTGAGCGAGCACAGAACGATGGCGCCGCCCTTTTGCTTGAGCTCCTTGGCGGCCTTGAGCACCACGCGCATGCCAGCGGATGCGATGTAATCGAGCCCGGCAAAGTCCACCACCACCTTGATCTCTCCCTTGCCGATGGCCTCCATGATCTTCTGCTCGAAAGCGGGGCTGGTGTTGGAGTCGAGACGTCCCGCCACGGCGAAGACAAGGGCTTTCTCGTTCTTTTCCTCGATCACTTCCATCTTTTTTCCTTCTCCTTTTCCTGGGGGCCGCCTCATCCGAGGACGCAGGCGTCCGGTCGCATGGTCTTGGTGAGCGTGATGACGTTCTTTCCCTCTACCCGCTCATAGGTCATGGAGTCCATGATTTTTTTCACCAGAAAGATGCCCAGTTTGCCCACCGGACGGAGCTCCACGGGAAGGTTCAAGTCCGGCTCCGCGGCGCGGGTGGGGTCGAAGGGCTTTCCGTCGTCCTCGAAACGCGTGACCAGCACCCGCTCCCCGACCTTCTCCATACTCACGCGGATGGTGTGGGGCGCCTTGTCGTCGAAGGCGTACTTCACGATGTTGGTGAAAATCTCCTCCACCGCCAGGGTGAGCTCGAAAAGGCAGCGCTGGTGCACGTCCATGATGTCCGCCGCCTCGGAGACAAGCTCGGTGAGCCCGGCAAGCTGGGACAGGTCGTTTGGGAATGTGCGGGCCACCAGCGCAGTTTTTTCCATGCCTTGCATCCTTGATGGAGACGGACCGCTTCCGGGCCGCCCGATTCCGGCACCGGTTATAGCAGGCTGACGCCCAGGCGCATCTTGCACCCCGGGCAGGAAAGCGCGTGCTCCCGGGCGAAGAGCTCCTCCCAATCCCGGATGGATTTCACCACCGCCTTGAGCACACGCGGGAGCTCGTGGGGGAAGCTCTCCATGGCCTTGGAGAACTTTTCGCGGGAGATGACCAGCAGCGTGGAGGTTTCGCGGGCCCGGAGGGTGAAGACCCTTTGCATGGGCGAGAGCAGGCACATCCCGGCGATGAAGTCCCCGGTCTTGAAGGTGCCCACGGCCACCTCTCCAGTGTCCGACTCGTACAGAAGCTCCGCGGAGCCCGAAAGGAACAAATAGGCCCGGCCGTCGTCCTCTCCCGTAGTGAACAGGTTCTCGCCCGCTTTCACGGTCTCGCGCACCGCCAGGTAGGCCACCACCTTGCAGCATTCCAGGGAAAGCCCCGAAAAAAAGGGAACGCCTCTTAAAAGCTCGAAGTTTTCCTGGAACTCGCCGGCGTGGGTGTGCTCATTTTTTTCCGTGTACGAGTTCATAAAGCATTCCCTTCTTTGCGATCAGCTCGTCGTAGGGGCCCATCTCCACGATCTTGCCGGCCTTCATGACCGCCACCTTGTCGAAGTTCTTGATGATGTCCAGACGGTGCACCACCGAGATGAGCGTGGTCTTGCCCTTGAACCGGGTCTCCAGGAGCTTCTGGATGCGCGTCTGACTCTTGTTGTCCAGAGCGCTGGTGGCCTCGTCCATGACCAGCACCCGGGGGGCCTTCAAAAATGCACGGGCAATGGCCAGCTTCTGGCGCTGGCCGCCGGAGAGCCTGTCTCCGGTGGATCCCACGTTGAACTCCATGCCGATCTCCACGATGGTTTCCAGGTAGTCCTCGGCCACCAGGAGCGCGATGATGCTCTGGTTGATCTTGTCCGTGGCCTCGGGCCTCTGGGTGGTGACCTTGCCGAACAGGATGTTGTTCAAAATGGTCTGGGAGAAGATGTACTCGTTCATGCGGTAGAAGGAGAAGGCCCCCGGATGCTCCCGGGACACGGCCTCCATGAAGTGCTTGCGCCCCGTGAGGACCAGCGACCGGAAGGACTCGGACAGGGACACCATCTTGTGCCGGCCCGGCGTGAACCGCAACCCCAGAGTGAGCAGCGCCTGGCGGTCGGTGTCGGGCAGCTCGGACACCTTGTCCTTCTTGAGCTTCTCGGCAATGGCCTTGTAGCTCTCCAGCTCCTCGACCGTGAAGGGGGCCTGCTCGAAGAAGACGGCGTCGGGGGGCAGGTTGCCCAAGATGTCCACCGTACGGGTGCACAGGAGGCCGCCCAGGGAAAGAAGCGGGGCCATGAGTCCGCCCGACTCGAGGAACTCCAGGAAGAAGTCGTTCCCCACGATGGCGTGCTCGGCGAACTTGGAGTCCTCGGCGGTGCCGAAGGTGAGGTTCTCCAAGACGCTGGAATGCAGCAGGTACTGGTCCTCCCGGAAGAACTCCACCAGGTCGCCCAGTTCCTCCCCATACTCCTTCCGGAACTTCTCCCGGGCCACGACGATCTTTTCCGCCAGATCCGCGTCCTTGCTCCGGGACAGGATGGCGTTAAGGCCGAAGCGCAGGACGTCCACGAAGATGCCCGTCTGTTGGAGGACCTGGATCATGTCATCCAGGGTGGGCATGGGATCCTCCGGCCCGGGCTCCTCCTTTCCCATGCGGGCAATGTAGGCGTAGAGCAGGTTCTCCTTGATGGTGCCCGTGAAGATGAAGGGGCTCTGGGAAACCAGCCCGATATTGTTGGCGATGTCCTGCTTGGTGAGCTCCGCCACCTCCCGGCCCCCCAGGCTCAGGCGGCCTGAGGTGTAGCTGTAGAGCTGGGTCACGCACATGCCCAGCGTGGACTTACCGGAGCCGGAGAAGCCTACCAGGGCCATGTGCTCGCCGGGCTTGAGCGTCACGCTCACGTCCCGGAGCAGGATGATCCCCGTATCCGTGGTGAAGCCCACGTTGGACACCGCGATGTCGCCGGTGAGCTCGTAGGGCTTCCGGTCCGCGGGCGCGATGGGGTGCTCGGCCTCGGCGGTGAAGTACTCCATGGTGCGGTAGTAGGTGACGTGGGCTTCCTGGTGGGCTTGGTAGAAGTCCATGAGCTCCTTCCAGGGGTCCATGAGCTTCTCCTGGGCTCCCAGGAAGGCCACCAGGGCCCCCAGGTCCAGCCGGCCCGTGATGGAGAGGTAGCCGCCGAGGATGAAGATCAAAAAGGGCGAGAGGTTGTTGATGAAGTTGTTCAACACTTTCACGCCGTTCCGGTACAGGTTCCACTTGATGCGGATCTTGAGTATCCGGTCGGCCAGCTTGTCGAAGCGCCGGTTTTCCAGAGCGAAGGACGAGTTCCCCTGGATCTCCTGGATGCCGGAGATGGACTCGCCGATGAGGCTGGAAAGTTGGCGGGTGGTGTCCACCCGCTTCTTGTTCCATTTGTTGGTGGCCCGCTGGAGCCGGGGTACCACCACCAGCACCACGGGGTAGGCGACCAGGGTCACGACCGCCAGCATCCAGTTCAGGGTGAACAGGTACACGGCGAAAACCACCAACGTGGCGATGTTGGTGATGGGAATGGCCACGGCCATGCCCAGGAAGTCGCCGGCGGTGGCCAGCTCGGTGATGATGGCCGAGACGACCATGCCCGGCTGGGTGCGGCGGTAGAAGGAAAGCGGCAAAGTAAGCAGGTGGTGGTAGAGCCCCTTGCGCATGTTGTTGAGCGCCCGCTGGCCGATGACCACCTGGAGCACGTTGATGACGTACTTGAGCCCGCTGGCCACCAGCACCGCGGCCAGGTAGATGCCGCAATAGACCCACAAGGCCTGAAGGTTCTTCATGCCGATGGCGTGGTTCACGATCTTCTTCTGCATCTCCAGCGGCAGCAGCCGGGCGAAAACCGTGACCGCCACCACCACCAAGAGCAGGATCTGCAGCCCCCGGTTGGCCTCGAAAAGCCACGAGAAAAGCGACTTCTTATAGGCCGGCACCTTTTCTTTCGCCATAAGACAGGGCCTTTCCGGGTATATCTCGGGATAAATGGACGGGACCGGGACGCTCGCTCCCGGGAAAAATCACCAGGATTCCTGCCAATATCACACATCGCCTTTTTATGACAATACATTGCAGCCCCGAAGGGCGACTAGCAAAGGGCGGTCCCGCCCCGGCGGAAAGCGGCTTTCGCCCCCGGTCGCCCCCCGAAGGATTCCGTTGACCCCAAACCTTTTCGCGACATACAATACGTGTTCCGGGTTATCATCAGCCGTTTACATCAAAAGCAACGGGGGCCGCATGAAATCCTTGCCCGCGTTTTTGCGACACCTGCAGATTCCCGTCTTTTGCCTACTTCTCATTTTCACCCTGGCTCCGGCCGCCGTCCGGGCGGACTACACCCCGGAAACAGCCACCCGGCTGGTGGCCGACGTGGACGCCCGGGACCCGGGAACTTCCGGCAGGCTTCCGCTCATTCTCATCCACGGCTACTCAGGCACCTCCGAAGCCCTGCTCCCCCTCATTGACGGCACCACCGCAGACGAAAAATCCGGCTTCGGCCCCATGATGGACACCATCTACGACAATGGCCTGGCCAGCAAGTTCCAGATCTTCCGCTTCCACTACGTGTCCAATTTCATTACGGATTCGGAGATAGCCCAGGGCCTGGCCCTGCGGATGGAGCAAATGATCGCCGGCGGCCAGATGGAGGACCTCCAGGTGGTCCTGGTGGGCCACAGCAACGGCGGCCTGGTGGCCCGCGCCTACATGGAGGAGCAGACCCACACCGCGGGCAAGTATGCGGGCAAGCTGGGCGGGGAGCGGGTGATCCGTCTCATCACCCTGGGAACGCCCCACCACGGCTCGATCCTGGCCAACGGCGACGCCCGGCAGGCCGACCCGCCCGACTGGCAGGTCGCCTCCACATTCCTGAACACGGCTTTCGCCGCCAGCGCCGCCCTGACCGAGCCCAACCGCTCGGACCTGCGCTGGGACAACTACAACAGCCTTCCCGGCTACGACGCGCCGGGCGAGACCAACGCATGGCTCGCCGCCTTGAACGCAAGCTCCGCCTATCTGGGAAAAATCGCAGCGTACTACGGCAGCACCGAGGAGGCCGACTACCAGCTGAAGGTGCTCTACGATTACCTGAGCACAGCCCCGGCCGCCTACTCCCTGAACGTCATGCTGGTAACGCTCATGAGCGGAACCCTGCCGCGCTTCGAAAGCCTCGCATCGCCCATCTACTACGGCCCCTACCCCGACGACCGCCCCTTCGACGCCCACATCTATCAGTGCTTCCTGTCGGTGGCCCACCGGCGTTTTTACAGTCAGCCCAACGACGCCTACGTTTCCGTGGACTCGGGCCGCGGCCATGGCCTTGCTTTTCTACGCACCGAGTTTTTCTCCGGCTTCGACCACCTGCAGCTTTTGCAGGACAACTCGGCCCGGCCCGCGGTCTTCGCCATGCTGGCCACCGATCTTTCCACCGCCTGGGACCTGCGGGAGATCGAGGCCCCCCCGGTTCCGCCCTGCTTCCTCAGGTCCCTGGCGGAACCTCTTTCCGCGTGGTCCCGCTAAGCCCACCCGGCACTCCAGGGGGATGGATGGACTTCTCCGAGATCATCTATGAAAAAAAGGACGGCATCGCCACCATCACGTTCAACCGACCGGAAAAACGGAACTGCATCGGCCCCGTGACCCATACTGAGCTGGTGGCCGCCTGGTCGGACTTCGCCCACGACGACCAAATGCTGGTGGCCGTCCTCACCGGAGCGGGCGACAAGGCTTTCTGCTCCGGGGGCGACATCGCCGCCGGAGAGGAGCTGGTTCCGGCGAGCCCCGCGGCCATGGCCGCCCACAACCGGGGCGAGGCCCCGGGCATCCTGGGGCCCAGCCGCTGGACCGACATATACAAACCCGTCATCGCGGCGGTGAACGGCGTGGCCTACGCCGGAGGCCTGGAGTGGGCCTGCTTCGCCGACATCCGCATTGCCGAGGAGCACGCCACCTTCGGGGTCACCTGCCGGCGCTGGAACATCGGGCTCGCCGACGGCGGCACCCAGAGGCTGCCCCGCATCATCGGCATGGGCCGCGCCATGGAGCTCATCATCACCGGCCGCGTCATTGACGCCCGGGAGGCCCTCTCCATCGGGCTGGTGAACGAGATCGTGCCCCGCGGGCGATCTCTCGCCCGCGCCCTGGATCTGGCCCGCTTCGTCGCCTCCCTCCCCCAGCCCGCCATCCGCACCGACAAGGAAGCCGCCGTTCGGGGCTTCGGCCGCCCCCTGGAGGAGGGCCTCCGCATCGAGGCCGAATGCTTCAACCGCCTGCTCCGAACCCCCGAGATCCTGGAGGGCCGGCGCCGCTTTCTGGAGCGCGACCACCCGGACCGGACAAAGGACGGAAAGCCGCGCACTCCGGGCCTGAAAAAGGGATAGAGGCGCTTCCCCTCCCGAAACATCTTGATGCGCTCCCGAATTCGGTCTGTAACGCAAGGGCAAACGGTGCGAAATCGCTCTTTCTTCACTCCATTTTCAGGTGAGGTTCCGTCATGAAGATCATCAGCTTGCTGGCAAGCCCCCACGGGCTTAAAGGAAACACCGCGGGACTGCTGGCCCTGGTCGTCGAGGGGGCCGAATCCGCGGGTGCGGAGAATGAAACGGTCGTGCTCCCCGGCAACACCGTGCTCCCCTGCATGGCCTGCCAGACCTGCCACATCAAGGGAGTCTGCCCCCAAAAGGACGAGTTCGAAACGATCCGGGGCAAAATCATGGCCGCGGACGGGCTGATCCTGGCAAGCCCCAACTACATGTCCTCGGTGAGCGCGCAGCTCAAGGCCTTCCTGGACAGGTGCTGCGGAGTGGTCCACTGCCAAAGCTTCACGGGAAAGTATGGAGCCGTCGCAATCACCTCGGGGTCCGGGGACGAGGCGCCCATCGCCGCCTACCTGAGCCGCTTCCTGGCCAACACCGGGACCGTTCCCGTGGGCGAAGTCTGGGCCACCATGCGGGCGCTCCCCGGCGGCGCTTTTCCCGCTCCCCTCCGCGACAAGGCCCTGGCCCTGGGCGGAGACCTGGTTGCGGCATGGAAGGAAGGCCGGGGAATGGGCCCCTGGGCGGAAGCTAGCAATTCCTTCCGCAAACGGATGAAAGGCCTAGTCATGTGGAAGAAAAACGAATGGCTCTTCGAGTACGAGTTCTGGAAAAATCACTTGGGCTTGATTTGAGCTTTTTTTTGTTGCAGTCTTAGCCCCGCATCGCCTGTTTCATTTTTTCCCGACGAACCACGCCTCTTCCATAAAGCCTTCCTGCGCCGGCGCCGATCTCCGGGTGCGCCGGCGCAGGTCTTTT
>JBFMHL010000203.1:0-11829 GCA_040753055.1 Thermodesulfobacteriota bacterium
CGGAAATCCCGGCCTTTTGCTGGACTGTGTCCACCATTACAACCAGGCCCTTCCTGCCGTCGCGGACCCCGAAGCCCGGCTCCGTATCGCGGAGCTGAACCTGGCCGCCGCACGCGCTTCCCGGGAAACGGCCGCCTTCGCTCCGGCCATGGACTACCTGATCCGCGCCATGGAATGCCTGCCCGGCGCCCCTTGGGAAACGTGTCACGGCCTTGCTCTGGAAATCCACGCCATGGGAGCGGAAGCCGCCTCTCTCTCCGGCCGCTACGATCTTGCGAGCCAATGGTCCGGGATGGTTTTGAAGAACGCCAAGACGCTGCTGGAGAAGGTCCGCATCTGGAGGTTGCTGCTCCATTCCCAGGTGGCCAACGGCAGGTTCGCCGAAGCGGTGGACCTGGGCCTTACCGCCATGAAGGCAATGGGGCGGGAGTTCTCCGGAAACCCCGGAAAGGGGCAGATCCTGTGGGAGTATCTGCTCACCTCGCACTTGCTCAAGAAAACGGAGATTTCGGAGCTCAAGGACATTCCGGAACTCAGCGATCCCGTCTCCCGCGCCTTTCTGGGGCTTTGCTTCGATACCATGCCGCCGGCCTTCCTGGCTCGACCCAACCTGACGCCCATCCTGGTCTTTTACGCCATTCGCTTTTGCATCGAGCACGGCATGGCGCCGGAATCCTCCACCATCTTCGCATCCTACGGCTTCGTGCTGGCAGGCTACCTGCGCAAACCGGCGCAGGCCCGCCGGATGGGGAAGCTGGCCCTTGCCCTCCTGGCCCGTTTCCAGGACAACCGCTTCGCGTCCCAGACTCTCTATATCGCCAACGTCTCCTGCCTTTCGTGGCACGAGCCCATGGCCGAACGGCTGCCCGGCCTGCAGGAGTCGGAGCGCGCGGGGCGCGTTACGGGGATCTTTTCCTGGGCATCCTTTGCCTGCTTCGGGAAGAGTTACTTTGCCTTCTTCTCCGGTAAACCCCTCGCCGAACTCGACCGGGAGATGGAAAAGACCGTGGAAGAGGTGGGGCTCATGAGTCAGCACCATATGAAGAGCTGCATCCGAATCCTCCGTCAGACGGTGCTGAATCTGATCACCCCCGGTCCGGATCCGGTGGAGATGGAAGGCCCCGCCTACTACGAATCCCGCCGGGAAGAAACGTTGAAAGGCCACGATCGCGTGCTAGTGCATTCGGTCCTGGATTTGCAGAAGGCAATCCTCGCCCTTTTTTTCCGTCGGCCGGACCAAGCCCTGGCCCTCTGCGACAAGGCTTTGGAGGCCCGTGAACGCATGGCCGGATCTCCCCCGCTGGTGATGGCGCTCCATGTTCAGTGCCTTGCCTGCCTGGGGGTTCTCAACCAAGGCAAGACTGGCGGGACCAGGTTTCCGAAACGGATCTTGAAAAAAAGCCTGAAGGAGCTTTCCTTCTGGGCTCGAGAGGCGCCGGTGAACCACGGGCACCGCCTCGTGCTGGCCCAGGCGGAGCTGGCAAGAAACCGGAGAAAACTTGCCCGTGCCTCGGATCTCTACGAACGCGCAGCGCAGCAGGCTCTGGAGAACGGGTTCATCCAGGACGCAGCCCTCGGCCGCGAGATTTTCGCCGAGGCCCTCCTGTCCGCAGGTAACAGGGAGGGAGCCGCAAGGCAGCTTTCACTTGCCCGAAAGCATTACGCCGACTGGGGAGCCCTGGCCAAAGTGAAGGATCTGGAAGTTCGGCATGAAGGTCTCTTCCAACACTTGCAAGGCAAAGACCTTCCATGAAAGCCCTCGGACCGCATTGGGGCCCCTTACGGCCCGCCACCTCTCCCATCGGGAGAAAAGCCGAGCTGGAAACACTGATGCTGGGGCTCGACCGGCTGCGCAGGGGCAGCCCCGGGGTTTTCCTCATCAGCGGCGATCCCGGTGTCGGAAAGACCTTCCTCGTCCAGGGTTTCGCCGGAAAGGCAAAAGAGGCTGGATGCCTCTTCGGAGGAGGAAAATTTTGGCCTTACTCCCATAACAGACCCTTTCGGGCCCTGTTCGATTCCTTCGCGCAGGCGGCGGAATCGGCCCAAAAATTGGGAGTTTCCTGCCCGGACATGCTTTCCAGCCCCGGAGGAGGAGTCGAGGGGGCGGCCCAAGACTCCGGCCGGGGAAGCTCCAGCCCCGAGGAGCTGCTGCAGCGCCTTTCCCCGGCCCGGGATTCTTCTCCCAAGGCGGCGGCGGACCACTTGCTCCTGGTTCTTAAAAGCCAGGCCCTGGGCATGGCATCTGCAGAGCATCCCCTGGTGCTTTTCCTCGACGACCTGCAGTGGTCGGACCGCTCCACCCTTTCCTGCCTTTGCGATCTTCTGGCCGGCCGGGACATCCCGCACTTTCTTTTCATCGGCGCCTACCGGCAGGGGGAGCTTCCGGAAGATCACCCCCTGCTGGAAGCCCGGCAAAAGCTGATCGAGGCCGGGATCGGCGTCACCCAGATCATGATCTCCTGCCTCGGGTTCCCGGATACGCAGAGACTCGTCTCCCAAATAACGGGAGCTCAGCAAAGCGATGCGACGCCCCTGGCGGAGGATGTCTTTTTCAAGACCGGGGGAAACCCTTTGCACGTTCACCAGTACCTCCTGACCGGGGCCGCCGAAAAGGCCCTGGTCCGGGATCTGAAGACCGGGGCCTGGGGACCACCTCCTGCTTCCGCTCCGCAATCTGAGCGGAAGCAGGACCTTGCCGAGTACCTCCGGGAAAAGGTGCTGGAGCTGCCGGAGCATTGCCGGAATGCCCTTCTTGCTTGCTCCTGCGCGGGAACGCGCTTCGACTCGGAGACGGCCGCCCTCCTGGTGGGCGGGAAACCCAACTCGGTCGCGAACCTTTTGCAGCCTGCCTTGGAACAGGATTTGCTGCGCCGGGAAGCCGGCGAGCGCAAGGGGGACGCCGCTCTGTTCCGATTCCCCCACGATCGGGTGTTCCAGGCCGCCTACGATCTTCTTGATCCGAAGGTCGCCCAGGGCCACCACCTGGCCCTGGCCCGTTCTCTGGAAGCCCGGCTCATGGGTGCCCCCCAGACCCTCTTCGACTGCGTCTACCACTTCAACAAATCCCGCCCCCTCCTCACGGAGCCGGCTCTGCGCCACAAGGCGGCGGCCATGAACCTTTCCGCGGCCAAGCAGGCGCGGGAAACGGCAGCATTCGCCCCGGCCCTGGATTACCTGGTACAGGCCTTGGAGTGGCTACCGGAAAACGCGTGGGAGGAGTGTTACGAGCTGGCCTGCGAGACTTACACCTTGGCGGCGGAGGCCGCCTGCCTGAACGGTCGCTTCGAGCTCGCGGACCAGTGGTCCAGGATCGCCCTGGAACAAGCACGGACGCCGGTGGAAAAAGCCCAGATATGGCGCGTGCTCCTGCAATCCCATGTGCCCAACGGCAGGTTTGCGGAGGCCGTGGACGCGGGCCTATGTGCAATGAAGGAACTGGGCTTCGAGTTTTCACCAAACCCGGGAAAGATGCGGTTGGTATGGGACCATTATAAAACCAAAAACCAAATTTCAATAATGAGCAATGAGGATCTTGAAAATCTTCCTTTGATGGAGGATGCGATCTCCCGAGCTTTTATGAGTTTGGTGATTGATATTCTTCCTGCGGCTTATTTTGTCAGACCGACTTTATTGCCAGTTATTGTTTTTTCTGGAATTCGTCTCTGCATCAAATATGGCGTCGCTCCTGAATCATCAGCTTTTTTTGCATTTTATGGATTTGTTATCAGCACGTATTTTAATGAACTCGATCTTGGCTATAAGATGGCAATCATAGCTGTCAGACTACTCAAGAAATTCAAAGAGAATAGATACCTTCCGACTGTCTTCCACATATGCAATGTTGGCCCCCTCAATTGGAAAGAGAATTACTCCAACCGCCCTCCTCGCCTGCTGGAATCCGTCAGAGTTGGGATGGAAGAAGGCTCCTTCGAGTATGCTGCTTATTCGGGCTTCGGGTTTGGCTACATGGCGCTTTTTTCAGGCATGCAATTGGATAATCTGGCGAATGAAATGGCCGCCTTAGAAAAGAAGTTTGGTTTGATGAGCCAGAGTCACATGAAATCCTGCCTAATGATTTTACACCAGGCAATTCTTAATCTCATCACTCCTTCGAAAAACCCCATATCGCTGGAGGGAGAAGCATTCTCGGAATCAAGCAACAGCGACCTCTTCCTCTCTGAAGGGGATCTCCTTGCACGGACCACTTTTTACCTTTTCAAGTGCATGTTGGCCTGCTTTTTCCTGAAATGGGAACAAGCCTTCGAATTACACCGCCTAGCTTGGGCGGGATATGAAAGCATGAAAGGTCTTCCCGCAGTCCCTATGGCTGTGTATTATCAGTCCCTGGCCTTGGTATCCCTTTCGATGAATGAAAATGGGAAAAAAAGGGGCGCGCTCCTCGGGCAGGTCTCCAAAAACGTAAAGGAGCTCTCCTTCTGGGCCCGGCACGCGCCCATGAACCACCTGCACCGTGTGGAGCTGATCCGGGCGGAACGGGCCCGGGTGAAAGAGGACTTCGAGCTTGCCGGAAATCTTTATGAGCAAGCTGCCGTGCACGCCAAGGAAAACGGCTTTGTCCAGGACGAAGCCCTGGCGCGGGAGCTGTTCGGGAGGTTTTTCCTCTCCCTGGATAATCCCGACGAAGCGCGGCGCCAGCTCCTGCTGGCCCGTTCCGCATACTCCGCCTGGGGCTCCCGCGCGAAGGTGAAGGACCTGGAGGAGAGATACGCCCATGTCCTGAAGGACGCATCATGAACCCGAAAAAACGAGGTGAACAATGAGAGAGGTCGCCATCATGGGTGTCGGCATGACTCCCTTCGGCATTTATGAAAAGACCACCAATTTGGAGCTATTCGCCCAAGCCTCCCTGGAGGCTCTGGAGACCTCCTCTCTGGCCCCCAAAGAGGTCCAGGCCCTGTTCTTCGGCAACTGCCTGGGCGACTTCGAGGAAGGCCAGATGCACATGGCCCCCTTCGCCCATTCGGTTCTGGGGCTTCCCATGACCGCACCGGCCATGCGCTATGAAAGCGCCTGCGCCACGGCCACGGTGGCCATCCGCCAGGCGGCCTTGATGGTGGGCGCCGGAATCTACGACGTGGTCCTTGCCGGCGGAACCGAGAAGGCCAACTCCATGGGCACGCCGCTGGCCACCAGGACCTTTGCCATGGCCTGCAACGCCCAGACGGAGTCGCCCACGGGCGTCACCTTTCCCGGCGTCTTCGCCATGGCCGCCCACATGTACGCCAAAAAGTACGGGATCGCCCTTCCGGAGCTGAAAAGGCACATGGCCGAAGTGGCGGTGAAGAACCACTTCCACGGAGTGAAAAACCCCAAGGCCCAGTTCCGCAAGGAAATCACGGCGGAGAAGGTGCTCTCCGGCTTCATGGTTGCCGACCCCCTCCAGCTCCTGGACTGCTGCCCCTTTTCCGATGGTGCCGCGGCCGTGGTGATCGCCGACGCGAAGATCGCCCGGGAGCGCGTGAAAAAGCCCATCCTCGTGGCCGGAACCGGCCAGGCGTCGGCGGGCCCCCTTTGCACCCAGAAAGACCTCACCGTGGTGCGCGCCCGGATGGAGGCCTCGCGGAAGGCAATGACCGAGGCCGGAATCGCCCCCAAGGACGTTCACGTCATCGAGCTCCACGACTGCTTCACCATAGCGGAGATCCTGGCCCTGGAAGCCATCGGCTTCTACGATTTCGGCAAGGCATACGACGCCGCCTCCAAGGGCGAGACCCGCCGGGGAGGCAAGGGCGTTACGGTGAATCCCTCGGGCGGCCTCAAGGCCAAGGGCCACCCCATCGGCGCCACCGGCGCGGCCCAGGTTGTGGAAATCGTGGAGCAGCTCCGGGAAGAAGCCGGAGAGCGCCAGGTACAAGGCGCCCGCATCGGTTACGTGGACACCCTGGGCGGGGACCTGGGCACCGTCGTCAACCTGGTTCTGAAACGGCCCGAATAGGACCGCCGGGCCCGGAACCGTGTTACTGCGAAGCTATCCATCACAAGGAGCGAGTGCTATGCTTTCTTTCGAAACCTACCAGCAGGGACTTTCCGAAGGCCGCCTTCTCTGTGCGCGTTGCCAGGCCTGCGGCCGGCGCTATCTTCCTCCCCAGGCCGTCTGCCCCGATTGCGGCGGCGGCCTTTCCGCCGAAGAGGTGGAAAAGCGCGGGACCATCCGCACCTTCACCGTCATCCGCGTTCCGCCGGAGGGCATGGAGGCGCCCTACATCGTGGCCATGGTGGAGCTCTCCTGCGGGGCCTGGGCCCTGGGGAACCTCACGGGCGTGTCTGCGGACGCGGCAGGGATGGACCTCATCGGCGGAAGCGTTGCCGTGGACTCCCGCGTAGTGCCGGCGGACAAGTATGCCGCAGGCGATCTGCGCGTCCTGTCGTTTACCCTGGATCAGTAAGGGCCGCCTATTGCCGGCAGGTCCGGGCCGCAAAGAAAACCGCAAGGAGGAAATCCCCGATGGCGAAGAAATCCGAGTGCACGGTGGCCCGGTACCTCATCACGCGGCTATCCCAGATGAACGTGAAGCACATCTTCGGCGTGCCCGGCGACTATGTTCTGGACTTCATGGACCGCATCCTGGCAAGCCCCCTTGCCCTGGTGGGGAACTGCAACGAGCTGAACGCTGGATATGCTGCGGACGGCTACGCGCGCACCGCCGGGGCGGGGGCCGTGGCGGTCACGTATTGCGTGGGGGGCTTCTCGATGCTGAACGCCATTGCGGGCGCCTATGCCGAGCAGGTGCCCGTGGTGGCCATCTCGGGCGCGCCGGCCAGCGCCCGGAGGTCCGCCAACACCATGGTCCACCACATGACCAAGAACTACTACCTGCAAAAAGACATTTACGCCCATGTGACGGTGGACTCGGTTCTTCTGACGGATCCGGCCGCGGCCCCGGCGGAAATCGACCGCGTGCTCTGCGCCTGCCTGGCCCACCGCAGGCCCGTCTATATCGAGATTCCGGTGGACATGGTGGACGCGCCCGCACCGGACCCCGGCCCCTTCCCCCGGGGGCTCGGGCGCTCCTCGGACCCTGCCGCCCTTTACGAATGCGTGGCCGAAGCGGCGGAGATGATCAACCAAGCCAAGCACCCCGTGGTCCTGGCCGGGATCGAGGTGGCCCGCTTCGGCCTTTCCGGCCCCATGCTCTCGCTGGTGGAGAAGGCCGAGCTGCCTTACGCCACCACGCTGACCAGCAAGTCGGTTCTGCCCGAGCTGCACCCTCAGTGCATGGGCGTCTACCAGGGGGCGCTTTCCGATCCTTCCCTGCGGGCCCAGGTGGAAGGATCGGATGCCATACTTTCGGCCGGGGTCTGGTTGACGGACATAGACACGGGCGGGTTCACGGCCCGGCTGCCCCAGCAGGCCATGATCACGGTGAACTCGGAGCAGGTGCGCATCGGACACCATTTCTATCACAACGTGTGGATGGGAGATTTCCTGTCGGAGCTCGCCCATAAGATCTCCCCCCGCGACTTCCGGGAGTCGCGCCCCAGGAAGTCCTACCTGCCGAAACGCAGCTTCATCGCGGACCCCGGCGCGGATATCACCATCAAGCGCTTCTACGAACGGCTGAGCGTTTTTTTGGACGACGACATGATCCTGGTCTCGGACACCGGAGACGCCCTCTGCGCCGTGCCCAGCATCTACATCGAAGAGCCGGAGCGCTGCATCGTCCAGGGCTACTACATGTCCATCGGCTACGCGGTACCCGCCTGCCTGGGGGTGAGCCTGGCGGCCCCGGAAAAGCGGCCGGTGGTGCTGGTGGGGGACGGCGCGTTCCAGATGACGGCCCAGGAGCTCTCCACGCTTCTTCGGCACGGCTGCTCGCCCGTCATCTTCCTGCTCAACAACGACGGCCTGGTCATCGAGCGGCTCATCCACGATGGCCCCTACAACGAGATCCAGCCCTGGAAGTACTACAAGCTTCCCGAGGTCTTCGGCGACGGGGCCATATGCCGGGAGGCCCGCACGGAGGGAGACCTGGAGGAGGCTCTGGCCGCGGCTCAGGCAAACCGCGAGCGGCTTTGCTTCATCGAGGTGCACCTGGACCGCTGGGACAGCTCCGAGGCGCTCAAGCGCCTGGGAGTGGAGATCCGCAAGCTTTCCACCTGAAAAATCCTGGGGCGGCGATTCCATGAATCGCCGCCCCGGCGAACCAGTTGCCCTATCCCCCCTCTCCGATATTTTCGCCCTGGGCCAGGCCGCGCCCGAGCGTCCTCTTGGTCGGGCTACCGGCCGCGGGCAAGGCCCGGGCAAGTTCCATAGCCTGCGTCCTTTCCATAAACCGCCGTTTTATTCCGGGGATTTGCCCGCCCCAAAACGCCGCACATGGCATAGGCCGTCTGCGGAAAAGGCTGTTTCACGGTCCGGGCTCGAATTCGGGAAGTTCTAAAAGTCAGTATTGACTTTTTATAACTGTGTATAGTAAACATTTTTTCACTGCTTACGAAAAATTCCTCTCTCTAAAAGTCAGATTTGATTTTTTATTCCAGGGAAGCTCTCATGCCCGATCCAGCCGAAAATCCCCGGATGCAGGACCGCGCCCTGGAAACCCGACGGCGCCTGTTGGACGCAACGGTTAAGTCGCTGGTGGAAAAAGGATATGCGGGAACCACGACCCAGGAGGTCTGCCGCAGGGCCGGCGCCTCCAGGGGCACGTTGCTCCACCACTTCCCCACCCGCGAGGACCTGTTGATCACGGCTGTGGAGCACGTGCTGGAAGAAAACGTGCGCAGCTTTCAGCAGGCCCTGGACGGAGCCACCGGTGGAGAGCATTCCCTTTCGGCCCTTGCCCGAGCCCTTTGGGAGCGCCATTGGACCTCGGACCCCTTCTATGCCTGGCTGGAGCTCATCGTTGCCTCCCGCACCGATTCGCTCTTAAACGATCGGGTACGGACCATGAGCGCCTGGTGGATGGCCAGGTTCTCCGAAGCCTTCCGCGCCTTGTTCTCCCACGAGCCGGACGGGCCCTTCTGGCTGTTCTTCCTGGTCCTGAACGCCCTGTCCGTCGAAAGGATCCACTCCGATCCGGCCAAGGTGGACCGGGCCCTGGACGACCTCTTTGCCCTGGTGGGAATCCTGGACCGTTTCTTCATCCGCTTCGAAGGCCTTCCGGAAACGCCTGCCCGCACCATGCCGCAAAAGGAGAAAAAAGGCCCATGATCGTCATCGGCGAGAAGCTCAACGCAACCCGGAAAAGCGTGGCTGCCGCCCTCCGGGACCGGGACGAGGCATTCGTGCAGGAGCTTGTGCAAGCACAGGAGCAGGCCGGGGCCGGCGTCATTGACATAAACGCCGGGACCGGAAAGGACGCGGCCTCCGCCGCGGACGACATGCTGTGGCTCTGCCGGGTTGCCCGCAAGGTCACACAAAAGCCCTTGGCACTGGACTCGGAGGAGCCCGGCGTTCTCGCTGCAGGGCTTTCCTTGCAGAGCGGCCCGCCCGCCTGGATCAACTCCGTCTCCGCGGAAAAAAGGCGTATGGAAGGTGTCCTGCCCTTGGCAAAGCGGCACGGCTGCCCGCTGGTCTGCCTGTGCATGGATGACAGCGGCATTCCCCGGGACGCGGCTTCCCGCATGAAGGCGGCCCGCGCCATCTATGACGCCGCCCTTGCTACGGGCATTGCTCCGGGCTCGCTCTTTTTCGACCCCCTGGCCATGCCCCTGGGCGCCGACCCGCACGCCGGGAAGCTCGCTCTTTCCGCCCTTGCCTCCATCAAAAGCGAGTTCCCCGGAGCACATACCGTCGTGGGCCTTTCCAACATAAGCTTCGGGCTTCCGCAAAGGCCGGCGGTGAACGCTTCGTTCCTCGTCCTCTGCGCTCAGGCGGGCCTGGACGCCGTCATCTGCGACCCGCTGGACGAGCCTCTCATGATGGGGCTGCTGGCCGCCGAGGCACTTTTGGGGCGCGATCCCTGGTGCGCACGCTATATCGCAGGATTCCGCAAAAGGAAGAAAGGGGAAACAAAATGAGCATCGCGACTCCGTTCAAGCAGGGCGCGGACTTCGAATCCCTGCGCCGTGTGCTTCTCCGGGAAGGACCGCCCGGGCCCGTCCCCATCATCGAACTCATGGTGGACGGGGACGCCATGGCCAAGGTCACCGGCCTTCCCACTCCCATCAGCAGCATGATGGACCTCATGGACTTCATCGAGGCCGACGGCACCGTGAGCCAGGAGTCCCTGGAAAAGGGCATGCAGCTCATGGACCTGTCGCTCAAGTTCGCCAGGGATGTAGGCTACGACTACGTCACCACCATCCCCGTGGTCCCTCTGCCCCGCACCAAGCTTCGGCAAAGCCGCACGGTAAACGGCAAGGCCTTCACCCGCTCCTGGCAGAACGAGCACGAGGGCCTGATCCGTGACCGCGCGGACTTCGACGCCTTTCCCTGGCCTTCGGTGGACTCCATTGACCTCATCACCTTGGACTACCTCGCCCCGCAGCTCCCCGAAGGCTCCAAGATTATACTCTTCTACTTCGGCATCTTCGAGGACCTGCGCGCCCTCATGGGCTTTGAGAACATGGCCGTAAAGAGCATCCGGGAGCCGGACCTCATCGCCGACGTTCTGGAAAAGCTTACGGTCCTGGCCGAGGCCACCATGGACCGGGCCATGGCCCATCCGGCCGCAGGCGCCGTTTTCTACGCCGACGACATGGGCTTCAACACCGGCACCATGCTTTCGCCCAAGTTCTTCCGGCAAATGGTCATCCCGCGCCTCAAACGCATCGCCGACCAGAGCCACCGGCACGGCAAGCCATTTCTCCTGCACTCCTGCGGCCAGGTGGACGCACTCATGGAGGACTTCATCGAAACCGTCGGAATAGACGGCATCCACAGCTTCGAGGACAACATAGAGCCCGTCGAGTCCGTCTACCGCCGCTACCATCCGCGTCTCTCCATCCTGGGGGGCGTGGACGTGAACCTGCTGGCCAACGGCACCGAGGAGCAGGTCCGCAAACGCTGCCGCGAAATCCTGGACGTCTGCGGCCCCAAGGGCGGGTTCGCCATCGGTTCGGGCAACTCCGTCACCAACTACTGCAAGATCGAAAACTATTACGCAATGCTGGATGAAACCCGGAAATGGAATCGGGACAACGGCTTCTGACCCTCCGGCAGGAATCGGAAAGGATACGACATGGAAGAGCTTAAAAGCATGATCGCGGAAGGCCGGGAAGACCTGGTTCCCGACAAGGTCCGCACCCTCCTCTCCCAGGGCAAGGACGCGGAAGGCATCATGAAGGGCGCCATGATCCCGGCCATGGACCAAGTGGGGGCGCTGTTCCAGAAAGGCGAGATCTATCTGCCGGAAATGCTGGTGGCGGCCCAGGCCATGAAGGCCGGCCTTGCGGTCCTGGAGCCCCTCATCAAGGGCGCAGGCGTCGCTCCGGCGGGAACCGCGGTCATGGGAACCATGCAGGGAGACATGCACGACATCGGCAAGAACCTGGTCATCATGTCTTTGGAGGGGGCGGGCTTCACCGTCATTGACCTGGGCATGGACGTTCCCCCCGAAGCCTTCGTGGAAGCAGTCCACACGCACCGCCCCCAGGTCCTGGGTATGAGCGCGCTTCTATCCTCCACCATGAACGCCATGAAAAGCACCGTCCAGGCCATCCGGGACGCGGGCCTGCGGGATTCGGTATCCATCATGGTGGGCGGCGCGCCGGTGAACCAGGCCTTCGCGGATGAGATCGGCGCGGACTTCTACGGCAGAGATTCCGTCGCAGCCAAGACATTCGCCATGGAGGCGGCGAGTAAGTAAACCCAATAATATTTACTCCCAAACAGCGAAAAAAAAGGAATTTTGCGGGGGAGGGGGG
>JBFMHL010000204.1:0-2266 GCA_040753055.1 Thermodesulfobacteriota bacterium
TTTTTCAAAAGCGGTTTTCACCCCTCCCCCGCAAAAACTCTTTTCCTTCTTTTCTCTTTTCGCGCTTTACCGGCATGCCTTTGCCGCGGCGGTCATGTCCAGGGCGGGGAAGTCGTAGATCACGGGCGTGCAGGTTCCTTTCAAGATCTCCCGGCGGATGCAGATAAGCTCCGCGCCCAGCCGCACCCCGTTTGCCTTCAGCCATTCCAGGGGCGGGTTCTTTCCCCCGGCCACGGTGAGCCGTTGTCCCGTCTCGCCCCAGTTGGGAAAGCGGTTGCGGGCTCGTTTGTCGTCGGGGGTGAAATCGAACAGCACCACCCGGGGCTTGTCCGCGCAATTGGCCTCGTCCGGGTCCGGGGCGCCCACTGCCGTGATCACGGCCTTGCCGGCCACGTCCGCATACTCGCAGGGCCCGCCCACGTATACGGAACGCTGGGCGCAGCCCGCAAGAATCATACAACAGGCCAGTACCAGAAGCCCTGCCGTTTTCTTCGTCATCATGGCTCTCCTTTCCCTTCCGGGCTTTCTCAGTCCGCAGCGGCCAATATTTCGGAAAGCGTAACGTCACGGCAGAACTTGGAGTAGAAGAATACCGCTCCGGGACACTGGCCGGACAGGGCTTTCCGGTACTCGGCCAGTTCCAGGTATTTGGACAGCGTGTAGGGGTTCATGAAGTTGTCGTAGTGGTGCACCAGGACCACCCGCGGACAAAAGCGCTTGATGAGATGGGCCGTTTGCTCCTGCCACTTGCTGTTGGCCGGGCAGTAGGGAAGCGCCAGCACGTCCACCTTGGTGACGGCGCCCAGGCCCTCCACGTCGCCGGTGAGGTTGCCGAAGAAGAGCATGCTGGTTCCGCCGGCCGCGGGAAAGCGGAAATGATAGGCGAAGCAGTTTCCGAAGAGATGATGGGAAAGCCATTTGAGCCCGAAGGGAACGGTCCCCGGCAGCTTGTGGCGGAAGGGCCGCGCCAGCATGGAGCGCATGAACCAGAAATCTATCTCCTCGGTGCCGATGCGATAGGGCGTGATCTCGATTCCCCGGAGATCGAAGGCCTTTCCCGCGGCCTCCTCCAGGGCGCGGCAGCCGGAAAGGTCCAAGGAAAGGCCCGGCTCCGCCTTTGCCTTCCTCAGGCCCTCCCGATACTTCCCCGGCGCATAGGCCGGGGGCCGATGCAGCGACAGAAGGTAGGGGAAATCCATGCTGTGGTCCAGGTGGCCGTGGGTGAGCAGAAGGAGGTCCATCTTGGGGCAGTCCTCCCTCCTCTCCTCCAGGTGCGGCACGTCGCCCGGAAGCCGTGTGTACAAGGGATCAACGACGATGCGCGCGCCCCGGAACACAATGTGATGGTGCGCTGCGCCCATCCACCGGATAACGACCTTGTCGCTCTCGGTCATAGCCTCCCCCGTAAAAATCTTTTCATCTTTTTCTTTTTTATCTTTCTATCTTTTCGTCCTCAGGCTTTTCAGCAAGGCGTCTATGCGGTTATGGTTGTCCTCGCTTCCGATGAAGCTGCGGAACAGCCACTCCTGCACCTTCATGGCGGCGTCCGGGTCCATGTTTCCCAAGGTCTCGCCCAGCTTCTTGGTCTCCCGCAAGGCGGTGCGGTCGCAGCCCGCCATCGTCTTCGCGATCTCCCGCACGCCGGAGAGAAGCTCCCCTTCCGGGAAGATGCGGCTGACGTAGCCCATTGCCAAGGCTTCGTCCGCGCCGTAGATCCGGCCGGTCAGAGCGACCTCCAAAGCCCGGCCCATGCCCACGATCCGCCACAAGGGGTCCAGGAGCGGGGTGAGCGAGAGCACTATCTCCCTTTGCCCGAACTTGGCCCGCGCCGAGGCGTAGCGGATGTCGCACATCAAGGTCAGGTCGAAGCCGCCCGCGATGGCCGCCCCGCCCACCGCGGCGATGACCGGCTGGCCGCAGAAGCGGATGGCCCGGTAGGCCTCGTGGAAAAGAGCCGTGAACTCCTCGTTTTTGCCCTTCGTAAGCGTCCGGATAAAATCCAGATCAAAGCCGGCGGAAAACACTCCCTCCCCGCCCGTCAGCACCACCACATGCACTCCCTCGTCCTGGTCCAACTTCCGGAACACGTCCCGCAGCTCGACCAAAACCTCGGGCGACAAGGCGTTCTTCTTTTCCGGCCGGTGCAGGGTCACCCAAGCAACCGTATCCCCTTTTTCGATCTTCAAAAATTCCGGGGTCATTTGATCTTCCATTGGATAAAAAGAAAACTGCGAGTAAAGGCTCTTGGGGGAACCTTTTCTTTTAT
>JBFMHL010000205.1:0-10514 GCA_040753055.1 Thermodesulfobacteriota bacterium
GGGGGCGCGGCGGCTGCGCCCCCCCCCCCCCCCCCCCCCCCCCCCCCCCCCCCCCCCCCCCCCCCCCCCCCCCCCCCCCCCCCCCCCCCCCCCCCCCAAAGTCTTTATCTTTTTCTTGCCTTAAATCTCGTACTCCGCGCGGCGGATGAGCTCCAGCTGCATGTCGCGGTTCAAGGTGGTGAAGTAGGCGTTGTAGCCGGAGATGCGCACCAGAAGGTTTTGGTAGTCCCGGGGGTTGATCATGGCATTTTTGAGGGTTGCGGCGTCGGCCACGTTGAACTGCATCTGCATGCCGCCCATCCGGAAGTAGGCCTTCACGTAGGCAGCCAAGGTTTCCGCGGTCCGGTCCGCGGTGCTTTCCAGGGAGGGGGTCACGCGCACGTTGAAGGCGATGTTGTTGGGCAGATTTCGGGGATCGAGGGCGGCCACGTCGCGGAGGTTGGCCAGGAACTCGCGGGAGGCCGAGGGCGACGGGGTGAGGCCCGGGGTGAAGGGCTGCCCGGCCCGGCGGCCCGAGGGCAGCGCGCCGGACAGCAACCCATAGGCCACGTGCATGGACATGGACCAGAAGCCGGCCCGGTAGCGGCCCCCGCGGTGGTGGGGGACGGAGTCCCAGAGCCTGTTGACGAGCCCGGCCACGCGGTCGGCCATATGGACCGCCTCGGGATTTCCGGAACCGAAGCGGGGCGCGCGCCTTTCGATGAGGGCGGAGAGCCGTTCATGGCCCGTAAAATCCGCCCGGACCGCCGCGACAAGGTCGGAAAAGGAGACGGCCTTTTCCTCGTACACGAGCTTTTGGATGGCGCAGAGCGAGTCCGCCACGTCGGCAAGCCCGATGTTTGCGGTGCCCGAGCTGTTGTAGAGGGCCCCTCCCCGGGTCGCGTCCGCGGCCTTTTCCACGCAGCCGTCGCAGAGAGCGGAGAAAAAGGGCGTGGGCCTCAGCTCGGCGTGGACAGAGGCCAGGGCGTCGTTGAACTCCGCGGCGTTCTTGATGAGGAAGGAAAGCTGGGCCGAGAAGGCCGAGAAAAAGGACTCGAAGTCGGGAAACGCGGCCAGGGCCGGGTCGCCCGTGGCGGGCCCCCGGCAGATGTCCATGAGGGGGTGCCGCCCGTTTTGCAGGGCCATCTCCAGGGCCGCCACCAGGTTCAGGAGGACCGACCCGGTGTGCCCCATGTGCCTGCCGGGAATGGAAGGCTCCACGCAGCCGGTGGCGGCCCAATCGTTCCTGTGGCTTTTGCGGATGCCGCGGCCGCAGAGGGAGGCAAGCACGGCCGCGTCGTTGTGGAGCGAGGGTGTGGCCGCGGTGGAGAGGTTCACCTCGCAGAGCCTGCGCAGGTAGACATCCGAGTTTTTGGCCAAATCCACCCGCGCGTTCATGTTGGGATCGCGCAGGGCCAGCATCTCGGTGACCTTCAAAAACAGATAGGTCATGTCGCAGACCGCATCGCGGCCGTCGGGCAGGACTCCGCCCAGGGTGATGGCCTGGTCCGAGGAGCTCCCCCCGAACAGGTGGTTTCCGATGTCGGGAACGAGGGGCGCGTGGTCGTTTAGGCGCAGCATGAGGGAAGAGATGAGCTCCAGGGCGAAGCGGAGATAGGCCTTTCTTTTCTGCGGGGTTCTTTTTTCAGCCATGTCCCGGAGGAAGAAGGGCTGGAGCAGAACATCGAGCCTTCCCGGGGAAAGCCCGGTGTTGGTGTTCTCCATGTGCAGGCCGATCCAGAGGATCCACACGGCGGTCACGGCCTCGTACAGGGTTTCGGGGGGCCGAGCGGGGACACGGTAGAGGACACGGGCCATCCGGAAAAGCTCGGCGGCGCGGGACGGGTCGCCTTCGGTGCGCGCCTGGCGCAGGGCCTCGCGGGAGAGGTTGCGGGCATAGGCTTCTATTCCGGAAAGCGCCATCTTCATGGCAAACAGGCTCTGGCGCATGTCCGGGCTCGCGTCCGGGAGGCCGAGGCGCTCCTCGATCCTTTCTGCGATGCCGCGGGTTCCCAGGGCAAGGGCCGTGGCAAAGTCTGGAATGGCATGGGAGATCCCCACGGTTTTCCAAACGAAATAAGCGGCGAATCGGTTGTTCAGGCGCTGGCTCAGGCGGTCGCCGTTTTTTTCCCGCGCCCTTTGCCAGAAATTGCGGGAAAGCCAGAAGGGGAAAACCTCGTGGTGGAGGGCATCCAGGGTTTCCCGGCTCACCGTGAAGGGGTTGAGGGGCCGGTCGCCCGCGGTCAGCAGCTCGCTCCAGATGAGGAGCCCCTGGGCGTCGGGGTAGATGATGACACCGGCGGGAAGCTTGGCCGTGGTGGTGCCCGGCAGAATGTCATCCGGTGCGATGAGGGGCTTGCGGTTGGCCATCAGGTAGGCGAAGGCCTCGCCCTGCCGGGCCTCCGGGTTGCGGGGCGCACCGTCCGGACCCAGCTCGAAGCCATTGCTCCGGAAGTAGCGGGTCAAGAGCAACGGGCGCTCTGCGCAAAGCTCGGGAATCGTGGAAAAAAGCTGCTCGCGGCGGGCGCGGATACGGGGGAAGTCGCAGAGGCCGAAGTCGTCCAGGCGCAGGTCGGAGAGGTGCTTCACGCCGGGGTCCGGAACCAGAGGGAAACCGGGACGGGACGGAGGGCTGCGCCGCACCGGGGCGACAGGCCCGGCGTCCGCCTTCCGTGCCTGCTCCTCCTTTTCGCGGGAGAGCGCCAGGGCGCGCTTCTGGATGCGGGCGAGGACCAGGGAGGACAAAAAGCCGAAGACCTGGAGGTGCGCCAGGCTGCCCTCCGCCTGCACCCGGTTTTGCAGGACCAGGCAGAGCGCCTCCTGGGGAGGCGACAGGAAAAAGCGCAGCAGGTCCTTTTCGGTCATGAAGACCAGGCGTGCGTCGGCCGATTCCGGAATGAAGGAAAGCGCGCGGGCCCGGCCCCGGGAGAACCGGACGGCCCGGTGGATGGAGCCGTCACGGGTTTGGAACCCCACGCAGGCCTCGATGAACCCGCCTTCCCACCGCAGGCGGCGGGAGAGGCCGGGACGGAAACGGAACTGGGCGCAGAGAAACGAAAGGAACAGGCCCAGGGCACGGTCCGCGGCAACGCGAGAGAAGGTTCCCGGGGTTGCACCGGACAGGCCCCCGGGCACCAGGCCGGCCAGAAGGGAGAACAGCGGATGATTTGCCATAGTACGCTCCCGCACAGCATGGGTCCGGGCAGAGGGCGGGCGGGGTGAGAAGGGAACGGCCTTCCGGAAAAAAGGGACAAAACCCTTGGGAAAAAACGGCCGATTCGGGGCTGTTGCTTTGCCGTTCGGGGGCCCCGCTCCCCCCTCCCGTGCACGCCCTCCCCCTTTTCCGAATGCCCTTTTGGACCGTTGCCGGGAAGCACCGTCCGGAGCTTTGTTCACCGAACCAGTGCGCTAATAAATAAATCTTCCAAAAAATAATTTAAAATCAAACAGTTAATTTGAAAGCACAGCAGGCCGCTTTCAATATTCGTTAGATTAACGCTGTTAAAGATTCCGGGCAAGAGAAAAGGTAAAGACCGGCAACAGTCCATCAGCTGTTTCAAACCCCCATCTGACGCCCCAGGGAGGCGTTCCGGGGTTTTGAAACAGCTTCTACGCAGTGGATGGCCGATACCCGAATCCGTGAGCGGCCCCGCGCGGCCCGAAGGGCGGAAAAAACTTTCATCCTGGAAATACTTCGTTTTGGGTAAGAATGACCGAGCGATGGGCTTTGGCCCCTTTAGGGAAAGCTCCGTCACGGATTCAGGCCAGAGGCAAACGCACTGCTGCCGGGCCTCGGGAGCAGAAGTTACATTTTTGTATTTTGCGGCAAAACAAGGAGGAAAATATAAAGACCGAACCCGATGCCGCGGGAAGATGAAAAAAGATTTCCGGGCCGGGAACACGGGGAGGGAGGGCGGAGGGGGGCTTCTTCGCTTTGGAGCGGGCAGTGTGCCTGCGCCGGACCTCTTGGGTTCGGGGGAGAATCTCCCGAGGCGTGGGCCCGTTGCAAGCTTGGGGAAGAAACCGGCGCTCCGGCCGGGCGAGGTCGAGCTCGTAAAGAGACGGCGCGGGATTTGAGTTACATTTTTGTAGTTTAAAAAAGGAAAATTAAGTACATTTTTGTACTAATTTTTTTCGATACCAAATATTCGATTTTTATAATATCTTGTTTTTAAATAAAGAATATAAATCAAAAGCGTCTGGCATCAAACTTGCTGCATGTGAGCGCAACGAAAGAGGTTTTACCGTGCTCGTATCGCGCATCTCCCAAGACAAGGTCTCCCCCATCAAGGTCCTGATCTCCCAGACCAAGGCCCTGACGGAAAAGGTGCTCCAGAAGCCGGACCCGGCCTTCCTCACGGCCCAGGCCCAGCTCCTGGACGAGTACTTCCGGGAGTCCTTTGCCCAAAGCCGCGTGGGGCCGGAGATCAAGCTCGCCCAGAACCCTTACGCAGTGGTTGCCCAGGGCGGATACGGCCGGCGCGAGCAGTGCGTCCACTCGGACGTGGATCTGCTCTTGCTCTTCTCCAAGAAAATACCCGACTCCGCAGCCCAGCTGGTTCAGGAGATCGTCTACCCCCTCTGGGATGCGGGGCTGGCCGTGGGCTACGCCACCCGCACCCTCAAGGAAACCGTAAAGCTCGCCGCCAAGGACTTCGAGGTTCTGACCAGCCTCCTGGACGCCCGCCACGTGTGCGGAGCCTCCAATGTCTACACCGACCTCAAGGAAGCCCTCTGGGAAAAGGTCATCCGCAAGAAGGACCGGACCTACCTGAACTGGCTCATCAACAGCAGCCAGGGGAGGCACGAGCGCTTCGGGGACAGCTCCTACCTCCTGGAACCCAACATCAAGGAAGGCCAGGGCGGTCTGCGGGACTACCACGCCATGCTCTGGGCCGGACGCGTCCGCTACGGATTCACCGAGGCCCGGGACATGGAGTACCAGGGCGCGCTCACCAACACCGAGTACACCGAGCTCTCGGAAGCCCTTTTCTTCCTGTGGGCCGTGCGGAACCACCTGCACCACTTCTCCGGCCGTAAGAACGACCAGCTCTACTTCGACTACCAGAAGAAGGTGGCCCACTCCCTGGGCTTTGCAGGCGACGAGCAGAACCTGGCCGGGATCGAGGCCTTCCTGGGGCGGCTCCACGGCCACATGGACTGCATCAAACACCTTTCCGCCATGTTCCTGGACGCTGCCCGCCCCACAGCGCGGCTCCGGGCCAAAAAGGCCGAGCCCAGGGAGATCGCCCCGGGAATCGTGGAGGAGAGGGACTCGGTTTCGTTCTCTTCCTCGCGGGACCTTGCCAAGGACCCGTCCCTTCTCATCCGTATCTTCGACGAATCCCTGAACCGGAGGCTCCCCCTGTCGGTGGAGGCCCGCAGGCTGGTGCGCGAGTTTCTGCCGCTCATAAACGACGCCTTCCGGCGGAACCCGGAGACGGTCCGGACCTTCGAGCGGATTCTCAAGGCCTACCATCCGGACGTGAACATTCTGGAGGAGATGCTGGATACGGGCTTCCTGCCCGCCTTCTTCCCGGAGTTCGGGGCCATCGTCAACCGCATCCAGTACACCGAGTACCACGTCTTTCCGGTGGACAAACACTCGCTCCTCACCGTACGGCTGCTCAAGCGCTTCTTCAAGGACGACGCCCCGGAGCACGACCCCCTGTTCCCGGAGCTGGCCGCCCAGGTGGCCTCCCGCAAGATCCTCCTCTACGCCGCATTGTTCCACGACATCGGCAAGGCCGCCTCCATGACCAACCATGCCGGAGCGGGAGCGGAGCTGGCGGAAAAGGCCATGGCCCGCATGGGCTACCCCGACCGCATCGTAGAGGCCGTGTGCTTCCTGGTGCGGGAGCACCTGTTGCTTCCCATCACCGCCACCCGAAGGGACCTGAATGACGAGCAGACCTCGCTCACCTGCGCCCGGAAGGTGGGGAACGTCCAGAACCTGGTCTCGCTCTACCTCCTCTCCTGCGCCGACTCCATCGCCACCGGGCCCAAGGCCTGGAACGACTGGACCGCGAGCCTGCTGAAAGAGCTCTTCTTCAAGGTGAACCAGGTGCTGACCCGGGGCGGGCTGGCCACGCGCAAGGCCATCGCCGTTGCTGAGAAAAAGCGCGCCGAGCTCTTCGAGCACGCCCCCGCGGGCATGAACCAGGAGGAGATCTCCGAGCTCTTCACGCGGCTACCACCCCGCTATTTGAACGAGGTTCCCAGCCCGGACATGGTGCGCCACGTATCCTTGTTCCGCACCCTGGGCGCAGCGCCGGCGGTCATCTCCGTCACGCCCTCTCGGGAGGGCGCGTTGCGGGTGGTGGACGTCCTGGCCAAAGACCGGCCCGGCCTCTTCTCCCGCATCGCCGGGGTGTTCACGCTCAACAACATCAACATCCTGGACGCCCAGATCTATACCTGGCGGAACCACACGGCCGTGGACGTGTTCCGGGTGCTTCCGCCCGCGGACACCCTGTTCGAGAGGGACATCTGGCAGAGGGTGGAGCGCGACCTGACCCGCGTGCTCACGGGCCAGCTGGACCTCGCCGAAGCCCTGGTAAAGAAGCTCTCCAGCATCAAGAAGGCATCGGCCCCCACCTCGCTGGTCAAGGAAAGCGTGCGGGTGGACAACGAGAGCTCCGGCTTCTTCACCATCATCGAGGTCTTCGCCTACGACCGGCTGGGGCTTTTGTACGAGATCACCGACGCCATCTTCCGGTCCGGCCTGGACATCTGGGTGGCCAAGATCGCCACCAAGGCGGACCAGATCGTGGACGTTTTCTATGTGCGCGACTTCGACGGGCAGAAGGTGGACGACGCGGAAAAGGTTTTGGCGATCATCGCTTCGCTGGAAAGGGCGCTTTCCCGAAACGGCGTGAAAAACGGCGCCGCCTAAGCCTTCGACGAAAGGAAGGAAGCCGTTTTCATTGAACAAATGATTTTTACCCGGTCGCCGGACGGCTTGGACCGGGCGCAGGCAGGGAACTGGCCAGCCCTCCCCCGCGCCCCGGAACACCGCCTGCGCCGACACATCTGGCATCAACCGACCAACACGGGGGAAACCCCGCAAGGAGAATAGACCAAATGAACAGCGGAGACATTGCGTGGATGTTGACGGCTTCGGCCATGGTCATGTTCATGACGCCGGGCCTGGCCATCTTCTACGGCGGCCTGGTGCGGGCCAAGAACGTCCTGGGCACCATGATGCACTCCATCATATCCCTGGGGATCGTGAGCATCCTCTGGATCCTCTTCGGCTACACGCTGGCCTTCGGGCCCGACGTCCACGGAGTCATCGGAAACCTCTCCTACCTGGGGCTCTCCGGGGTGGGAATGGAAGCCGGGCCTTACGCCTCCGGAATCCCCCACATTCTTTTCTGCGCTTTCCAGCTCATGTTTGCCATCATCACACCGGCGCTCATCACCGGCGCGTTCGCCGAGCGCATGAAGTTCTCGGCCTTTCTGATCTTCACCGTGCTTTGGACCAGCATCGTCTACTTCCCCGTCTGCCACTGGGTCTGGGGCGGCGGCTTCCTGGGCTCCATGGGCGCGCTGGACTTCGCCGGCGGCACGGTGATCCACATCAACTCCGGCGTGGCGGCCCTGGTCTGCGCCTTCTTCCTGGGCAAGCGCATGGGCTACGGCACGGACCAGCTGCACCCCCACAACGTTCCCCTCACGGTCCTGGGGGCGGGCATTCTGTGGTTCGGTTGGTTCGGCTTCAACGCGGGATCGGCCCTCTCGGCCGGGACGTCGGCATCCATGGCATTGTTCGTCACCCAGACCGCGGCCGGCTGCGCGGCGGTTTCCTGGATCATCGCCGAGTGGTTCTACCAGGGAAAGCCCACCACCTTGGGCGCAGCCTCCGGAGCGGTGGCGGGACTGGTGGCCATCACCCCCGCGGCCGGGTTCGTGGGGCCGGTTTCGGCCATCATCATCGGGCTCGTGGCCGGCGTGGTCTGCTACCTGGCCATCCTGGCCAAGGCCAAGATGGGCTACGACGACGCACTGGACGTCGTGGGCGTGCACGGTGTCGGCGGCCTTTGGGGCGCCTTGGCCACCGGCCTCTTCGCCTGCGAAGCCATCGGCGGCAAGAACGGGCTTTTCTTCGGCAACCCCAAGCAGCTCCTCATCCAGGCCGAGGGCGCGCTGGTCGCCATCGTGTTCTCCGTGGTCATGACCGCCGTCATCCTGAAGGTGGTGGATGCCCTGGTGGGCCTGCGGGTGAACAAGGAAGAGGAGCACCAGGGCCTGGACCTCTCCCAGCACAGCGAGGTGGGATACCGGATTTAGCGCCGGGCATCGGTTGGTTAGGCATACTTTGCCTTGCGGCCTGCAGTTCAGTGCCAGTGAACAAATCGGCACGGAACGATGGAACAACGGGGTAATCGGCCAAAATGCGGCTGAAATTGAGCTGATCATGGTGTAAGGAAATCGGCGACTCTGACCCTCATAACACCATGATCCAAAACTCCCGCTTCCCGGCCACGGGGGCGGAAAAAAGGAGCCGGCCATGAAGAAAATCGAGGCCATCATCAAGCCCTTCAAGCTGGATGACGTGAAGGAAGCCTTGAATGAAATCGGCATCCAGGGGATGACGATCAGCGAGGTCAAGGGACACGGCCGCCAGAAGGGCCACAAGGAGATCTACCGCGGGGCCGAGTACGTGGTGGACTTCATCCCCAAGGTGAAAATCGAGATCGTGGTGGACGACGCCATGGTGGACAAGGTAGTGGAAACGGTGGTGTCCGCCGCCAACACCAACAAGATCGGCGACGGGAAGATCTTCGTCATTCCCGTGGAGCAGGCCGTTCGCGTGCGCACCGGGGAAAGGGGCGCGGACGCCATTTAAAAAGATCGGCCGTTTCTGCTGGGCCGTACGAACCGCCCGCCCTCGGGCCACGGGGAGCGCAAGGCCCCCGAGCGGGCGTAAACTCATACGGGTTGCGGGTAATCGCGGGGCGATCCATGCCCCCAAGGAAAAGCAGGCAACCAGAAAACGCGCGTGTTTCGCGCAAAACGTTCAACCAGGAGGAAAGAGCAAATGGACGGAAAAAAGGTATTGGAGTTCGCCAAAAAGAACGGCGCCAAGATGGTGGACCTCCGCTTCATGGACTTCCCCGGCCTCTGGCAGCACTTCACGGTGCCCATCTGCCAGCTGGGCGAGAGCAACTTCGAGGACGGCTACGGCTTTGACGGCTCCTCCATCCGCGGCTGGCAGCCCATCAACGCTTCCGACATGCTGGTGATCCCGGACCCCACCACCGCCAAGATGGATCCCTTCACCGCCGAGCCCACCCTGGTGATGATCTGCGACATCGCGGACCCCATCACCCGCGAGCCCTACACCCGCGACCCCCGCAACGTGGCCAAGAAAGCCACTGCGTACCTCAAGAGCACCGGCCTGGGCGACACGGCCTACATCGGGCCCGAAGCCGAGTTCTTCATCTTCGACGACGTGCGCTTCGACTCCCAGCCCAACATGGCATTCTACGAACTGGACAGCCAGGAAGGAATCTGGAACTCCGGCCGCGACGAGGGCCCGAACCTGGGCTACAAGCCGCGCTTCAAGCAGGGCTACTTCCCGGTTCCGCCCATGGACAAGCTCCAGGACCTGCGCACCGAGATGACCCTGGTCCTGGAAGGCCTGGGAATCGAGATCGAGGCCCAGCACCACGAGGTGGCCACCGCCGGCCAGTCCGAGATTGACATGCGCTTCGCGCCCCTTCTCACCATGGCCGACCAGCTGGTGTGGTTCAAGTACGTGCTCAAGAACGTGGCCTACCGGAACAACAAGACCGTCACCTTCATGCCCAAGCCTCTCTTCGGCGACAACGGCTCCGGCATGCACACCCACATCTCCCTCTGGAAGGACGGCAAGAACCAGTTCGCGGGCGACAAGTACGCGGGCGTGTCCGAGATGGCGCTCTGGGGCATCGGCGGCATCCTGAAGCACTGCAAGGCCCTGTGCGCCATCACCAACCCCACCACCAACTCCTACAAGCGTCTGGTGCCGGGCTACGAGGCTCCGGTGAACCTGGCCTACTCCAGCCGGAACCGCTCCGCGGCCATCCGCATTCCCATGTACTCCACCTCGCCCAAGGCCAAACGCCTGGAGTTCCGGACTCCGGACCCCAGCTGCAACGGCTATCTGGCCTTCTCCGCCGTCCTCATGGCGGTCATTGACGGCATCCAGAACAAGATGGATCCGGGCCAGCCCCTGGACAAGGACATCTACTCCCTGCCGCCCGAAGAGCTGGCCAAGGTGCCTTCCGCCCCCGGCTCCCTGGGCGAGTCCCTGGCCGCCCTCCGGGAAGACCATGCCTTCCTGCTCAAGGGCGACGTGTTCACGAGCGATGTCATTGACATGTGGATTGACTACAAGAAGGAGAACGAGGTGGACGCGGTCCAGCTTCGCCCGCATCCGCACGAGTTCATGCTGTACTTCGACATCTAAAACCGGGTTTGTTGCCGGATGTCGGAAGCCGGCCCTGCCGGGAAGCAAAACGGCGCCCGCCGCAATCGGCGGGCGCCGG
>JBFMHL010000206.1:0-22511 GCA_040753055.1 Thermodesulfobacteriota bacterium
AGATCCACGCCGCGGCCGCGGCTTTGAAGGGGGCGGGCCTCCGGATGCTGGCCTACATCATGTTCGGCGCGCCGGGCGAAACCGAGGGGACTGTGGCGGAAACCATGCGGATGCTCCCGCGCGTCAAGCCGGACTATGCCCTGTTCGCCGGGCTCATGCCCGACCCCCTGTCCGCCCTGGTGGGCCGGGAGCAGGAGAGAAGGCCTTTCAGCGGCGAGGACATTTTCCGTCTGTATTACTCGGGGAGCCGCTGCGGAACTTTTTTCGAAAACAGCTCGTTCACGGGGATGGACCCGGAGAGCCTGGATCGTTGGGTCAAGAGGGCGTTCTTCCGATTCTACATGCATCCCGCCTACTGGGCCCGCCGGCTTTTTTCCGTCAGAACCCCCCGGGAGATGGTCAATCTGGCCAGCGGCGCCGGTCTTTTGGCCAGGGACGCTTTGTGGCCAAGCGCTTTATTCCGTTAACGGGCAGGAACATTACGCAATGTGCGTAGCTTGGATCAATCCGGAGCGCGATCGGAAAAGAGGAGTTTTTTAAGCAGGCCTTCTGTGGCCCCCTTAAGCCGATGCCGATAAGCGAGGGCCGAAAAAATCAGTTATAGCGCCGGTGCAAGGTTCCATGCCCCGGGGAGGACGGCGGCGATCCCCGATGGGGAATTGTGCATGCATCGTCGCCGCTGAGGAAAGCACGATGGCTTCCGGAAAGACCGCTTTTATTACCGCAGCCTTGGGGCTCCTGCCCAGCGCCCCCTTGGGAGGGGTATTCCGGAGCGCGGAGATTCAGCTCGGCTTCGTTTTGATTTTTCTTGTCCTGTTTTTTCCCTTGCTTAGACGCAGGAAAAGCCTTTTCCTGCTCTATCTCTCCACGCTGCCGTACTTTTACGCCATCCATGTCTGGCAGGGCCTGGACGACCGGGTCGGGGCCAACCTGGTTTTTTGGATCGTGGTCCTGTCGGGCCTAGTCATCTTTCAGGCCGGAAGGTTTGACCCCCTGGAGGAGGACGGGAGGCGGATAACGCTTCTGGGCAGGCGCCCTCTTCTGTTGGTCGTGGCTTCCATGCTGGCATTCCGCGCTTATGCGGCCTTCGGCTCCGCCGTGTACGAAGGGCCGATGTATATGGCGCTGGGCTCCCGCATGATCCTGGCTGACGTTTCCCCTTACGGCAGCCCCCACATCTATCCCAGCCTCGGGCCGGCCTACGGTCCGGTCATGTTCCTCTGCGAGCTCCCCTTTGCCCCGCTGGCCGGCTTCGCGCGCCAATTCCTGCATTCCGAGGCCCTGATCCCCTGGCAGCAGATCCCGTCCTGGGCCAGCTGCGTTGCCCAGGTCCATTTATCCTTCCTGGTTTTCGACGCACTCATCATGGTGGCCTTTGCCAAGCTCGCCGGGAAGTACTGGCTGGAAGCGGCAGCCGCCTGGGTGCTCAACCCGGTCACCGGCCTGTTCATGGCCGTGGGCGCCAGCGAGATTCCGCAGACAGGCCTTCTCCTGTGGGCCTTTGCTTTGCGTTCGGACGCGGCATCCTCGGCGGTCCTTACCTCCCTGGCCGTTCTCACCAAGGGCTACTCCATCCTGCTGGTGCCGTTTTGGGGGCTTTTCCGGGAAGGAAGGTCGAGAATCCGCTTCCTGCAGTATTGCATTGCCATCATCGGCACCGGGCTCGCCCTGTGGGCGGCCTGGACCTGGCTGAGCCGGCCGCCCGGAACCATGTCCCCTTCGGAGATGTTCTTCTATGCATCCGGCCACAATTACGGGAGCAGCGTTTATGTTCCCGTCTACGCGGCCTTGGGGGCGCGGGCGACCAACATCTTGCGGCTGGGGGGCGTTTTCCTGCTCCTGGCCCAGGCCTATCGGCTGGCGCGCAAGGACGGTTTCCGCCGGAACCTCTGCATGGCCACTCTGCTGGTGCTTTCCGCCCCCATCCTCTACACGCCCTATCTGCACCCCGGACATATGTACTCGTTCCTCATTTTCATCACCGCCTTCGGCTTCTTTCTGACACTGGGCTCGCGGCAAGGGGACGGCGATGTCCGAGGCCCGGCCTCCGGCCCGGATGAATAGGACGGCCGGGGCCTTTCTGAACGCCGGGGGCGCTACGAGTCGTACCACTTGGGCTTCCACAAGGTGTCTATGCCGGAAAATCCCTTGAAGCGCGTGCCCTGGGTGAGCGAGTTCTTGAGGTCGGTGAGGATCACCCGACCCACGGCGTAGGCGAACCAGCGATGGAGCTTCCTCCGGATGGGGTGGGGGCTGAACATGCGGGTCAGGTACTGGACGGGCTTGCGGTTCACGAAGTTCTTGTAGCACCACTGGGTCGCCTCGGCCACCTGGGCGCGGGAGGCGTGGCGGGTGCGCATGACGGGGTAGAACATGTCGTACTTGTCGAAGCGTGTCTCCTCGATAAGGCCTTCCTGCATGGCGCTTTCATACAGGGGCGTTCCCGGGAAGGGCTGGACCGGGTGGAAGGCGGCGAAATCCAGGTTGCAGGCGTGGGCGTGCTTGAGGAGCCCCTTGATGGAGTCCACGGTGTCGTCCGGAAGCCCGGTGATGTAAGTGGCCTGGCGAAAGACCTGGGGGTGCTTCTCGGCCAGCATCCGGAACGCCTGCTGGGTGATCCCGTAGTCCTTGACCCCCTTGTTCAGGTAGTCCAGGCTGGCCTGGGCGTCGTGCTCCGCCCCCACCAGGGTGTGGCGGAACCCGGCCCGAACCATGAGCTTCAGGACCCCGGCCTTCTCCTGCTCCACCAGCTTGTCGGCCCGGACAAAGGCCCACCACCCGTCCATGCGCACGCCGCGGGATAGGATCTCTTCGGAAAAGCGGCCCAGCCAATCGTTGTCCACGTTCCAGGTGCCGTCCACCCAGAACAGGTAGCGGATGCCGAAGTCTTTGTAGAGCCACTCGATCTCGTCTGCCATGCGTTCCACGCTCTTGGTCCGGTAGGCCTGGTGGCTCACGTACCTGCCGTCCACCAGCTGGGGCCTTCCTTCCTGGATGCGCCAGGAGCAGAAGCTGCAGTTGTTGACGCAGCCGCGGGAGCGCTGGACCGTGATGGCCTTGGGCCATAGCTTGCCGAAAGGTTTATAGTACTCCAGCCCGGCGATGTCGTAGGCAGGCATGGGCAGCTCGTCCAGGTTTTCGATGAGCGGCCTCTCCGGGGTGAGGTGCGGTTTGCCGTTTGCGTCCCGGTAGGCGATCCCCCGCACCGCGGCCGGATCGCGGCCGTCCCGCAACGCGGTGACAAGGTCCAGGAGCGTCTGCTCCCCCTCGTAGAGCACTACGTAATCCACGGCCTTGCAGGTTTCCAGCGTCCATTGAGGCATGGCCGTGTACATGACCCCACCCGCGATGCAGACCGCGTTCGGGCATTCTTCCTTGGCCATTTCAAAGGCCTTGAAGCCTTCGTAGCAGAACACGGTTTTTTCGCCGATGGCTACGATGTCCGGCTTGGTTTCCCGGATGTGCCGCCGCAACGATGCCCATCCCATCTGGCGCACCGTGCAGTCGAGAATCTCCGCCTCCACCCCCGGCAGATGAGCCCGCAGGTAGCCCGCCAGGGCCGGGTAGGCGAGCGGCAGGAGAAAGTTGTCGGATTCGTTCAGGATGGGCCAGACATGTCTGGGAGAGCGCAGGAAGAGGATCTTGATCTTTTCTTTCCCGCGGAGCGGGTCGGCGGATGAGGGCTCGTTTGTCATGAGTGGACGGTTCCTGTGGCGGTTAGAGCGATTGTAATAGTTCGTGCCGGATCGCGCCTTAACGAAACCATCGGCGCACCAAGCGCCCGCAAAGATCAAGCCAGACGGCAACAGTGACAAATGCTATATGGATTCGGCACGATGCGGGGAAGCCGGAGTTCCGGCCTGTATCCAAAAAAAATAAAATAGCCCAAGCTGTATCCAATCGCAATAGCCCCGGCGCACGAACCGTGCCGGCCGGAACTTCCCCACCAGGGGCGGTGCAGGCAGGGGATGAGAGGCAAGCGCCGCGGGATGCCTCGTCAGCGCGAGGTCGGCCGGAACTCCGCGAAAGATAGCCACAGGCTCTTTCCCAATGCCGCGGGCCCGTGGACGACGGAAGCGCGGCCTTTCGTCATATGGACCAACTTGTTGTCAATCCAGCATACCGTTTTCATGCAGGGAAGCTCCGGAGGAAGGGGGCCGCTTTCCGCAACGGCCCGGCCGTCCACCAGGAAGCGCGCCCCTGCGGGCGCGATCTCCAGGCCGTAGTCGTGCCATAGAGTGAGGTCCACCGCGATCGTTTTTTGGAACACTACGGCCCCCTGCAGGATCACCATGGCCTGAAAGCCGCGCAGGTCCGGATCGCTGGCGCCCGAGCAGGACAGGAACCAGACGGCGTCCAGATCGCCGGCCCCGCCTGGTCGCCATACTCCCCATCCCATGGTGCCCGCGCCGGGGTCATCGTTGGAGCCGCTGCAGCGGATGCGGAAGCGGCACTTCCCCCATCGGCGGAGAAGCGCCCGTTCCTCGAAGGAGGAGTCCGACTCTTCCGGCCCTCCTCCCGGCCCGATGCCCAGCTCCACCGCCCGGGTCCGGCCGTTTCCGGAAAGGCGATGGTAGCCGCTTCCTTCGGTTTCCCCCCAGTTCCACCGGGGGTTCTGCTGCGAGAAGCGATCCGAGAAACCGCCCGCATCCTGCCTGCAGCGCCGCGCGGGATAGGCGGGCGAGTCCGGGCATGAGCAGGGGAGGGGGGCGGCGGCCCGGGCCGAGGGCTTCTCTTGTGCAGCCCCTCCGCTCCGGGCCGGGCTCCCCGGCACGGCCAGGCAGAGCGCCAGGGCGACAATGGCGGGATGGATCCATCTCATGGTATGCCTCCCTGGGTTCGGGGAGGTTGGCTTCCGCCGCGGGGGTTCTTCCCCCTTGCCCGCTCTTTCCGGATCACGGCCAGGGCCAGGGCTGCCGCAAGAAGCGCAACGGGAAAGGGCCATTTGAGCGCATAGGCGGCTTTCTCCATTCTCCGGTGGGGAAAGTATCCGTCCATGCCCTGCCCGTCAATGTCGGCCCGTTTCCGGCCGTAGGCGGCAAGCACGATGCAGCGGGGACATGCCGGAACCAGGGGGCTCCGGCCCAGGTCGTCGGGAAGCAGGGGCCAGTGCTTTCCGTAATAACCCGCGGTGGCGCAAAGATCCTTCCGGGCCTCGTCCAGGCTTTCCGGGATGACCACGCCGAAGCTGGGGTCCAGAAGGATCCACTTCCCCGGCGCAACGGGAGCCGTTGCGATGACGTGCCCGTCCAGGACCGCCATCCGGGCGTCCAGGCCGGCCTCCCGCAGGAATCCCACCAGGCAGGCGGCCTGCTGCCCACAGAGCCCCACGCCCCGTTCCAGGGCTTTTCGGTGGTTGAAAAACTCGTAGTGGGAATACTCCCGGGAAAAGAGGGAGAGGAGGTGGAGAAAGTAGTTTTCCCACACCGGCACCCGCATCCCGTAGGCATCCTTCTCGGACTCCGGCCAGGTGTAGGCCATGGCCTTGGTAACCGCCTGCGTCGCCTGCCGGGCATAGGCCTCGGCGTCCTGGCCCGGCTTCCGCACCAGCAGGGGAAGGGCGTTGTCCGGGTCCCAGAGCTCCGGGTCGTGGTCGTACACGAAATCGTTTCCCAGCAAGATGTGCGGGGAGCGCAAAGGCTTGCCGAGGCCATAGAGGTTCACGGCCAGCAGCAGGGCTCCCGCCGCTCCCAGCGCCAAAGGCAGGCGGAGGGGGCGGCGCCGGGAGGAAGGGGGCCGGCCGCGCGCCGCCGTTATCGCCCAGGCCAGCGCGGCCGCCAGGAGGACGATCCACCCGGTTTTCACCCGGACCGGAAAGCGCATCTCCATGTGGGCCGGTGTTCGGGAGTTTGTCTCCGCACCTTCGGGCGGCGACAGGATCAGGCCGCCGTCCACATGCAGGTAGCGGCCGCCCCCCGACTCCGCGATGGTTTGGTAAGCCGACTGGCCCGTTCCGGCATTTTTCCCGTTCAGAAGGAGTACGAGCGGCGATTCCGGGTCGCGGCCCGGCTGAAAGGCGCGGATCAGTCGCGGCGGGCGGACCGTGGCCGGGGGGGGCTTCCCAGACGGGGTTCCAGTAGTTGAAAGAATAGGCATAGGCATTTTTTTCGAGGTGGACGAGCCTTCCCGCCTCGATGGGGACGGTTACCCGGAAGATGTTCGGCAAGGAGAGGAGCGCTAGGGCCAGAAGGAGGGCGGCTAACCAGGCGATTCCCCCAAAAAGTCTTTTATTCCAAGGCGTTTTCATATCGCGGGGCCGCAGGTCAGGAGTCCGGTTCCAGCACCTCGATGGCGCATGTGCCCGGAAGGTTCGCCACGCCGTAGAAGGGCCGCTTCACTCCCGTGCTCCGGGGCTTGATCATGAGCGGCCTTTGTATTCTGACCATGAGGAGGTAGTGCACCAGGTTGTCCAAAAGGCTCGTCTCGAGATCCGCTGCGTTTCTGTGGGTCTCCGCCGAGGTTTCCGCCAGGCCCAGGCCCAGCAGATACTCTCCGGGCTCACAGCTGAGCTGGAGGGTCTGCCGCACCCGCACCACGGAGCCGGCGGCAACCCTGGCAGGAACCTCGGCATTCGTGTGCAGGCTGCTTTTCCCGTGGACGGTGATGTTGAGGCGATTCACGATCTGCAGGGCGGCGACCGGGACCTCCATGTCGCGCACGATCTCGAAGGCGTACTCCAGGGTGATCAGCTCGCCCGTCTGAAAGCCCTGGTCGGGGCCCTGCCCTGCCTCGCCCCTGATGACGAGCTCCCGGAGCTTCACCCTGCCTTCATCCGAAACGCAATCGAAGCCGTCGAACCGGGCCGGGCCCGCGCATTCTTTTGTTCGGCGTTCCGGGGGCCTGTGCATGCTGTGATACAGCCCGATGGCCTCGGCCGGGCTTCCCAGAAAAACCGGAACCCCGTCATTTAGGAGCAGCGTCTTGTTGCCGTATTTCTGGATGGCCAGGTGATCGTGGGACACCAGGATCAGGCTCATCCCCTGCTCCATGAGTTCTTCCATGCGCTTGTTGCATTTCTGCTGGAAGAAGATGTCCCCCACGGACAGGACTTCGTCCACCAGGAAGATATCCGGGCGGAGGCAAGCCTGCACGGCAAAGGCAAGGCGGAGGAACATGCCGTTGCTGTAAGTCCGCACGGGCTGATCGAAGAAATCTCCGATCTCCGAAAAGTCCCGGATCTCCTCCAGGCGGGAAAGAATCTGCCTCCGGGAAAAGCCCAGGACCGCTCCGGCAAGGAAAACGTTTTCCCGGCCCGTGAACTCCGGATAAAAGCCGGTGCCCAGCTCCAGAAGCGCTCCTACCGTTCCGTTGAGGGAGACCGAGCCGAGGGTCGGGGCCGATATGCCCGCGACGATCTGCAGCAGGGTGGACTTTCCAGACCCGTTCTTCCCTATGATCCCGAGGGATTCCCCTCTTTTTAAGGAGAAGGAGACGTCGCGGAGGGCCCAGATTCCGTTGCTATCCTTCCGGGTCTTGCTCCTCCCCGGCCACCGCAGCCGGTCCCGGAAGCCGCCGGCCAGCCGGTACTGCTTGGAAAGCCCGGATACCGAAACCACCGTTTCCGATTTGGGGGTGTCCGCCCGGTTTCCTTTTTTTCCGGCAAGCAGGGTCATCGAACGCGCCTCAGACCAGGTCGGCCAGCTCCATGCGGTTGTCCATGAAAAAGGAGTACCCAGCCATGCAAACCCAGAGGCACAAACCCGTGAGTACCAACCAGCTTCCCCAGGGGATGCTTTGTCCGAACAGCAGGGCCTGCCGGAAGTACTCCACCACGTGGGCCAAGGGGTTCAGCAGCAGCACCGGCCGCAGCCAGGCCGGGACGATTTCCGGGGGATAGAATATGGGGGTCAGGAAAAACAGCATCTGGGCAAGGAGGGAGACGGCGTGGCCGATATCCCGAAAGAACGATCCCCACACGCTGAGGAAGAAGGAGCAGCCCAGAGTCAGGAGGATCAGGGGCACGTAGGCCAGGGGGAGCAGGAGGGCCGTACTGGGAAGGCCCCCCTGCACCAGCAGGATCGTCGCGCACAGGACCAGGAGCTTGATCAGGGAGTCGGTGAGCCCGGAAAGGACCAGGGCTACGGGCAGAAGCTGGGTGGGGAAAATGGCCTTTTTGACAAAGGAGGGGTGGCTTGCCATCAGGCTCGAGGCCTGGGTGACGGACTGGGAAAAGAGATCGAAGCCCACCAGCCCGCAAAAAAGGACCAGAGCGAAGCCCATGTGGCCCGGCCGGCCAGCGCTCCACCGGACGCCCAGGATGTACGAGAAGGCGACGGTATACACCGCCAGGAGGCACAGGGGGGTCAGCACGGACCAGAGCATGCCGAGGAAGGAGCCCTTGTATCGCCTCTGGACAAAGAGTCGGGTCAGCTGAAGGAGGAGGTAGCGCCGTTGCCAGAGGTCCGTCGGCAACGCTCTCGATTCGCGGAGGATCCTGCTTACATGGGGCTTTATATTGCGCAATAATCCGTCCATGCCGGAAAGCGATCCTCTTGTTTCGGGTGGTCCCTCCGGGGCCGGATGTCCGTCCCGCCTTGGCGTCCCTCGGGCAACTATGCTATGAAAACCATAGGAAAAGCAAGCTTCCGCCAGGGAGGCCGGATAGCGGGCTTTATTCCGAAAACCCGCACTGAAGCGTCGCCATGGAACGGCCGGTCAAAACCCTCCTGTCCCGACTGCGGCCCGGCCGGATAAAACCCTCCGGAAACGGCTCCGCTTTGCCCCGGTCCCTGATCCGCGACTACAACGCCTCCCGGCCCTGCGGGTCGCAGCCCGTGCTGTGCCGGGCTCCTTTCCGCAGCGTGTATTTCACCCGTTCCGGAGAGGCGCTGGCCTGCTGCCTCAACCGGTCCCATGTCCTCGGCCGCTGGCCCGGGCAAAGCATCCGGGACATCTGGTTCGGAAAGCAAGCCGGGCTTTTGCGGGAAAGGATACGCAAAAACGATCTGTCCCTCGGGTGCGCCAACTGCCTCGGCCATCTCCGCGCCCGCAACTTCGACGCCGTCAAGGCCATGATGTACGACCACATCCCGGCCAACAAGAATCGCTTTCCCGGAGTCATGGAGCTGGAGCTTTCCAACCGCTGCAACCTTTCGTGCATCATGTGCCGCGGCGAGTTCTCTTCCGCCATCCGCAGCGGCCGCGAAGGCAGGCCGCCGCACAAAAGCCCCTACGATGGCCGGTTCGTCGCCGAACTCGCCGAGTTCGTCCCTCACCTGTCGGAGATCAAGTTTTACGGCGGAGAGCCCTTTCTGGTGGGCCGGTACCACGAGATCTGGGAGATGATCCTGGAAACCAATCCGGGCCTCGACATCTCGGTCCAGACCAATGCAACGGTGTGGGACGAAAGGGTCAAACGCGTTCTGGAAAGCGGGCGCTTTCACATCACCGCCTCCCTGGAGGCCGTGGAAAAGGAAAGCTACGAGAGAATCCGGGCGGGGGCGCGCTTCGAGCAGGTGATGGAGAACATTCATGCCTTCGCCCGGTACGCCCGGCGGAAAGGTACCTTCTTCGGAATCTCGGCATGCGTCATGCGCCAGAACTGGGACAAGATCCCGGGCGTCCTCGCCCTGTGCAACCGACTGGACGTGCCGATATACTTCCACACGGTATGGCATCCTCCCTGCTGCGCCCTCTGGAACCTTCCGCCCGGCCGAATCGAAGCGGTAAAAAAGCATCTGGCCGCGGTGGACCCGCCCGCGGCCACCGCGGCGCAGCAGAAGAACCGGCGGCATTACCTGGATTTGCTGGGCCAGCTGGATGCCTGGCACGGGGAGGCCCTGGCCTGGGAGAAAAACAAGGAGGAGCTGGCGGGAGTCCCGGAGGACAGCCTGGAGTTCCTGCTGGGGAAAATGGAGATCGTGCTCCGCGAGGAGCTGGCCCTCGGCCGCGAGGAAGCCCGGCGCAGGCTGGGCATCATGGAGCGGGAGGTCACGGCGGCCGTGGAAGCGCTTCCTCCGAGCTACCCGCTGGACCGGGCCCTGGCGATGCTCTGCCGGTGCAACGGCCTCTTGCTGTCGCAGATTCTGGAGCATACCGGCAGGCAGGGCCTGCTGGAACGCTTCTTGAGCCTGCAGGACGAGCTTTCTTCGGATTGCGGCGAAGAGCCCCTCCGCACCCCGAACCGACCCGGAGCCTGAGCGCATGACCGCCCCCGCCCAACCGCTTGCCAAGACCGTCGTCCGGGACTTCAACCGGACCCGGTCCCTTTTCGCCCGCGGGGCGATTTGCCACGTGCCCTTCAAGAGCCTGTACTGTAAGCCCGGGGGCGAGGTCCTGGGCTGCTGCCTGAGCGACCGCTACGTTTTGGGAGTGTACCCGGAGCAAAGCCTCCGGGACATCTGGAAGGGGGAGAGGATTCGGGCTCTCCGGGAGGCGATCCTCGGCCGCGATCTCTCGCTCGCCTGCGCCGCCTGCCGGAACCAGCTGGTAAACGGGAACTTCGCGGCGTTCCCGGGGCGCTGGTGCGACGGGATCCCCTGGAGCCGCCGGCAGCCCACGGCTTTGGAGTTCCAGCTGGGCAACACCTGCAACCTGGAGTGCGTCATGTGCTTCGGGATATACTCCTCGTCCGTCCGGAAAAACCGCGAGAAGCTGCCGGAGCTTGCAAGCCCCTACGGCCCAGCCTTCGAGGAAGAGGTGGGAGAGCTGGTGCCCGGTCTGGCCGTCACCCGCTTCAGCGGCGGCGAGCCCTTCCTGATGGAGATCTACCACAGGATATGGGAGCGGATCGTCGCCCGGAACCCCCGCTGCCGCATACACGTAAACACCAACGGCACGGTCCTGAACACCAGCGTCCGCTCCTTGTTGTCACGGGCGGCCTTCGATATCGTCGTGTCCCTGGACTCCCTGGACCCCGAAACCTTCGCGGCCATCCGGGTGAACGCAGAGCTGGGAGTCGTTCTGGAAAACATCGCGTTTTTCCGCAGGCACACGGCTTCCCGAAACCGGTCGCTTTCCATCTCCTTCTGCCTCATCCGCCAGAACTGGAAGGAGCTTCCGGCTGTTGTGCGCTACTGCAACGAAATCGGCGCCTCGCTCACCGTCTCGCCTTCCTACTACCCCACGGCGACCTCCCTGCGCGCCCTTCCGCCCGGAGAGCTGGAAACCGTCAGCGCCGAGCTGTCCCGGGTCCGGCTGCCGGCCGGGAGCGAGCGGGAGCGCTTCAACCGCCATGTGTTCGAAAGCGCCCTCATGGTCGTCAACGGGTGGCTTCACGATGCGCGGGAGCTGGGCCGGGAGATATCCTGGGAGGAGTTCTCCCGCTGTGCGCGGGAGCGCTTCGAAAGGCAGATCGAGCTGGAGTCCAGGGGCCTTCCGCCCGAGGAGCGGGCGCGGGGCCTGGAGCTGTGCCGCGAGAAGTTCCAGGCAACGGTTCTTTCCGTTTCGGCCCGGCGCACGCCCACCGTCCTTCACAAGCGGATCATGGAGCGGACGAACCTGAACGGGGCCTACGAGGTATTCACTACCGCGGCGCCGGAGGTTCTGGAGTCCCACCTGGAAAAACTGCTGGATGATACGGACTGGTGGTGGTGATCGCCCGGCATCCGGAGAGATGGGCTGTCAAGCCGAAAAGCGGGCGCAAGGCGGAGGTCATTTCCCCAGGGCCAGAGCCAGCGAGAAGAGCGTGACCGGGTGCACGGTGCGGACCCCGGTCTTGGCTTCGATCTGCCATTTGCAGGTCTCGCAGTCGGTCACCACCAGGTGGGGCGCCAGGCTCTTGATCTGGGCGAAGAGGTTCTCGCCCACCTTGCCGGACACCTTTTCATACTCCTTCTTGAAGCCGTAGGTTCCGGAAAGGCCGCAGCACTCCGAAGCGAGCTGGGTCACGGAAAGGCCGGGGATCCTGTGGAGCACGTCCAGGGTGTAGGGCGCGCCCCCCATGCGCAGGAGATGGCAGGGGGCGTGGTAGGCCACCCGCAGGGGGAGCTCGCCCAGGGCCGGGGCCGCCCCCTGCTCCATCTTTTCGGACAAAAGCCGGGTCATGTAGCGTATGGAGCCGGAGATGCCGGAGTTGTCCAGGTTTAGGAGCCCCTCGTACTCTCCGGCCAGGGCGTAAGTGCAGGAGGACGACGAAAGGACGATGGGCGCGCCCGGAAAGCGGGCCAGTGCCTTTTCCAGGGTCCGGATGTTGTGCCGCGCGTTCTTCTCCGCTTTTTTGAGAAAGCCGTTGGCGATGAGAGGTACGCCGCAGCACTTCTCCCGCGTCAGCATCATGCCGAGCCCCACCGCGTTCAAGCTGGCCGCCGTGGCGCGGCCCAGGCCGTGGTCGAGATAGTTTACGTAGCAGCCGGTGAAGTACACGGCCTTTTCCGGGAAACGCTCCTGGCCCGGGGCCATGTAGCGGGCGAACCAGGAGTGGAAGTCGCCCCGCTCGTAGGAGGGAAAGGGCCCGTCCTCGGCGATGGAGAGCATTCGGTCCATGAGTCGGCGGGCCGCCCGGTTCCTGGTGACCGTGTTCACCAGCGGCGCCATGCGGGTGGAGACCCGGCCCAAAAGATCCGTGTGGGACAGGGCGAAATCCCGGGGGGAGAGCTTCCTGCCCGCGTACTTGCTACGGGCGGCGAAGATGACGTCTGCAATGGCCACGTCGGACGGGCACACCACTTCGCAACGCTTGCAGTTGGTGCAGAAGGAAAGGGTCTTGTCCAATAGCTCGGGGTTGCGGATGCGCAGGCGCTCGGTGTCCGGGCCCGAGGCCTTGGGGCCGGGGTAGCGCTGGTCGGCGCGGGCGACGGGGCAGTAGGCGGTGCAGACGGTGCACTTGATGCAGTGGTCGAAGCTTACGTTGTCCAGGTCTATCATGGCAGGTCCGTTTCGGGAATTTTTCGGATTCTAAAGCAAGGAGGGGCGGGCAGGCAAGCCCAATCCAAATGCCGGACCCGTCTTGTAAAAGAAGCCGGGATATGATTGTGTAGCCGGAATTGAAAACACTCATGTTTCGCCCGGAGAGCGAGGCGAAGGAAGGAATGCAAGGCCCATGAAGCGGCGATGGAAGGCGTTTTCCGCAACCCTTGTCCTGGCGTGGTTGAGCCTGGCCGGCCCGGCCTTCTGCCAGTCCCAGGACGTGGTGGTTTACTGGCGCTTCGCCACCCTCGCGCCCAAGGGCTCGGGCTGGTCCCGGCTGGTGGATGAGATGCTGCTCCCCGTGGTCAAGGACGCCAGCAACGGCCAGGTCCAGATCAAGACCTACTACGGCGGCATCATGGGCGACGACGAGCAGGTGATCGAAAAGCTCAAGGCGGGGGTCATCGAAGGCGCGGGGCTCTCGGCCCAGGGCACCACCCAGGCCTGCCCGGAGATGTCGGTGGTGGAGCTTCCCTTCTTGTTCCGCAACTATCAGGAGGTGGACTACATCAAGGGGAAGATGACCCGTGAGTTCGGAGATCTTTTCCTCTCCCGCGGCTTTTACCTGTTGGCCTGGATTGACCAGGACTTCGATCAGGTTTACTCCACCAAGTACCCCTTAACCACGCTGGCCCAGTTCAGCGAGGCCACCTTCATCACCTGGTACGGCCCCATGGAAGAGGACCTTTTGAAGGTCCTGGGAGCGAAGATGGTCCACGCCGAGGTGCCGGAGGCCGCAAATCTGCTCCGGTCCGGGAAGGCCGATTCCGGAATCGCGCCCGGCCTGTGGGTGGTGGCGTCCCAGCTCCAGAACTACGTCAAATACATCAATCCCATGAAGATCCGCTATTCCCCGGCGGTGATCGTCATTTCCCGCAAGGCCTGGGACGAGCTTCCCGAGAAGTTCAAGGCGAAGTACCTGGGGTTGCAGGAGGATCTCATCCACCGCTACTGCCTGGCCATCCGCACCGAAAACGAGAAGTCCTTAACGGCCATGTACCAGTACGGGCTCACCAAGGTGGAGGCGAGCCCCGAGGACCTGGCCGCCATCCAGAAGACGTGCCGGAAGGTGTGGGAGGACTGCTCGGGCAAGCTGTTCCCCAAGGAGCTTCTGGACCAGATCCAGGGGCACCTGAAGGGGTTTCGGAGGCAGTAGAAGCTTTCGGGAGGCCCGTCTGCGGCGTGGGCCGCGGCCTTATGTACAAGATCCTACGCGTCGGCCGCAGCCTTTTGCATCCACCGCTTCCCGACGGGATGGTTCCATCTTGCCCGGAGGCTCCCGGAGGAGATGGCCTTGGTACCTCGCCACTCCGCGCTTCCCGAAGCGCCCTAAAAACGAAGCGCCGGCCTCCCGGTCCGTTCCCTAGTAGCCCTTGTTTTTCAGCTCTTCCACCAAGTCCACATAGAACTCCTGGGGATCGAAGCCGGGGGTGAAACCCAGGAAGTGGCCCACCATCCCGGCATGGTCCACGCCCGAACTGTACCAGGCTCCTTTTTCCACGCCCCGGAAATTGCCCCACTTGGCGCTTTCCACGCCCACCACGCCGTCGTTGGGTCCTTCCTTGGCCAGCATGATCACCCACAGCGGCTCCAGGACCAGCCAGGGGCAGCTCCATTTGGCCTGGGAGGCCCAGCTCTGGTAATAGACGCCTGCCATGTTCGGAGTGCCGGGGTTGAAGGTCCCGGCCATGAAGCCGGTGGTGAGGTCCCAGCCGTTTTGGGCCGAGTCCGGGTTGGTGTCGCCCATGACCCAGGCGTAGAGGAAGTCCACCACGTCCGTGCCCACGTCCCGCAGCCCTGCGGGCAGGTCGTACATGACCAGGTCCGCAATGGAGCTTCCCCGGTGGGGGCCGCAGATGCTGGTGAGGCTTTTGACAAAGGGGTAAAGGCCCAGGTTGGAGATCGCATAGCGGCTGTATATGGCGCCGTGGGAGTGCCCGATGACGTTCATCTTGGCGCTTCCGGTGACGGCCTTGATTTGCAGGAACTGGCGTTTGAACTCCTTCGCCTTGGCCACTGTGCCGTCCATGCCGTTTACTGAAGTGACGTACACGGCCGCGCCCTCGTCCTCCAGGGCGCCCTCGATGCCCCACCAGTAGTCAACGATCCCCAGCACCTTGGCCGAAAACGCGAAGCCGTGGGCCAGGACCACGGGGTAACGGGTCTTGCAGCGGGCCGGGGCCGAGCCTCCGGCCAGGGCGGCGGAGGCGCAGAATAGAGAGGCCAGCAAAAGGGCGGACAGGCTTTTCCACTTCATGGACATCCCTCCTGGTGCGTTGATCCTTGTCCCCGCCGGCTGGGGCCGAGCGGCAACGGGAAAAAGAAGGAAGGCGGCCGGCAACGGGGCCGGGGAGAGCGGGCTCCGGGCGCGAGCCGGAACCCCTGCTCACGGCCGCTGCCCGGAGCAGGGCAAGGCCTCCCCCTCCGCCCGTCTTGCCTCTTCCTTCCCTTGATAAATAAAGCGTATGCCCGCTTCCTATCAGGCTTTTCGCGGCGTCCCAATCGAGCGAATGCATGGAAATGGGATGCTTTTTACAAGCGGCAGGCTCGCACAAAGGGACTAGAAGACGGAAGGGGAACCCTGCGGTGTTTTCTCATCCTTCGGGAAAAAGATGCTTGGTACTTTTTTGCTTGCGGGATCTTTGCTAAGAACAAGGGGAAATCGGACAAATCACTGCAACCGCCCGGCCGGGCACGATTTTCCCCTTCCGTGCCGGATCGCCCAAAGGGACAATGCCATGAACCTTGCCTGGTGGGTGCTGGTGGGAGGTTCCGCGGGGCTTTTCACCGGGCTCTTTTTCGGAGACTACTGCGCGGTCCTCAAGCCCGTGGGTGCGGCCTACCTCATGCTCATGCAGAGCGTGGTCTACCCCTATGTCATCTGTTCGCTGCTCTTGGGCCTGGGCCGCCTGACCCCCAAGACCGCAGCCAAGCTGTTTCGGGCCAGCTGGCCCTTCTATCTGCTGGCCTGGGGGCTGGTCTACGCCTCCATGCTGGCCTTGTCGGCCGCCATTCCCCGGACTCCGCCCCCTCCCGTCCTGGACGCCGCCGCCCTGCTCCACGGCAGGGCCGATCTCCTGTCGCTCCTGCTCCCGGCCAACTTCTTTGCGGACATCACCTCCAATCAGGTGCCGGCCGTGGTGATCTTTTCCCTCCTGTTCGGCATCGCGCTGCAGAAGGCCAAGGGAAAAGAGACCCTGCTCTCGGTCTTGGACTCCGTTCGCCAGGCCAGCCTCACCATCTGGAACTGGGTGGTGAAGCTGGCTCCGGTTGCGGTTTTCGCCATGATCGCCGAAACGGCGGGCACCGTTGAGCCGGCCCAGGCGGGAAGCCTGCTTCTCTACCTGGGCCTTTTTTTGGCGGTACGCTGTTTTTGGCCTTCGTGGCCCTTCCCCTGGCCGTCTCGGTGTTCCTGCCCCTCACGGCCCGCCGCTTCATCCGCGAGCTTAGGGACGCCTTCGTCCTCTCGGTGGTGACCTCGCTTTCGGCCGTGGCGCTTCCCTTCATCCTGGAAGCGGCCAAGAAGCAGGCGGAGGAGTTGGGCGCAGAACAGGGGCCGGCGGACGAGATCGCCTCGACGGCCCTGGCCGTGAGCTACCCCCTGGCCCAGCTGGGCAACTTCTTCATCTTTTTATTCATGCATTTTTGCCTGTACTACTTCCGCGTGGAGGTGACCCGGCTCAACACCTGGCTCCTCCTTCCCATGACGCTCCTGTCGGGCTTCGGATCTCCCTCCAGCACCGTGAACGCCATCCCCTTCCTCAGCGCCTGGCTCCGCGTACCGGAGGCCGCCAACATCCTGTGGCTGGAAACCATGACCGTCACCCGCTACGGAATGGTGGTTCTTTCCGTGGCCGGGTTCGGGTTCATCACCTACTGCTCGACGCTGCACTATTTCGGCAAGCTCCGTTTCCACAAAAAGAGGGCGCTCGCCTTCCTCCTGGTCACCGCCGGCTTCCTGGGCCTCTTCTCCTGGTCCATGTCCCGGCTGGAGGAAGGGTCGTCGGGGCTTTCCCGCACCCACTTCAAGGATCTCTCCCTCGCTTCGGAGCTTACGGCCAATCTCCCGGTGAGCATGGAGAAGCAATCACCCCCCGGACCCGACCGGGATCTCCCGCCCATGGAGCGCATCCGGAAGAGCGGAGTCCTGCGGGTGGGCTACAGCACCATGATTCTTCCCTTTGCCTACTTCAACAAAGACGGGGACCTGGTGGGCTTCGACGTGGCCTTTGCTTACAGCCTGGCCCGCGCCCTAGGCGTCCGGCTGGCCTTTGTCCCGGCGGATTTGAAGCACCTGGAAGACGACCTGGCGTCGGACCGCTACGACATCCTCATGAGCGGCATTGCGATAAACGGCCAGAGGCTGCGGAACGGGGTCTACTCCGACGGCTACTACAGCAACCGCCTGGTGCTGGTGGTCCCGCAGAACAAAAGGGCGGGCTCCCTCACCGTGAAGAGGCTGCTTCAAAACAAGGACCTGAAGCTGGGGGCCGTCCGGGGCTCCGTGCTCTGGGACATGACAAGGAGCATCTTCCCCAACGCCACCCTGGTGGAGATGAAAAACTTCGACGAGCTTGTGTCCCGGCCCGAACTGGACGGCATGCTCTGGGCCTGGGACCAGGCCTTCGCCTGGACGGACGGGCACCCGGGCTTCTCCGCCGTTCGCCCGGACGGCCTCCACGGCGTGCTCCTCTACGGCTGGGTCATGCCGTCCAACACCCAGATCCTGGACGACTTCGTGGACCACTGGCTGGCTCTCAAGAAAGCCGACGGCTTCTACGAGACCCAGGTGCAAACCTGGTTCGAAGGCAGACCTCCCAAAACCAAGCAGCGCCGTTGGAGCATCCTTCAGAACCTGCTCCGGTAAAGACCTTGGAGCACGGATTCCCGGGCAGGGGAAAAGCCTCCTCTTCCCGAAGGGTTTTGCCCCCTCCCCATGCAGAGTGCATCTATTTTCAAGACAGCTCTTTCCGTATGAAGGCCCCGATCTCGGCGATGGCGTCGCGGGCCTCGGGCACGATGACGGCAAAGGACTGGAACACGTGCCACATGTGGTCGTAGACGTGGAGCGTCACCGGGACTCCGGCCTTCTCGGCCCGTTCCGCCAGGCGGGTGGAGTCGGAGAGCAGGATCTCGTCGGTGCCCACCTGGATGAGGAGGGGGCACAGCCCGGAAAGGTCCGCCCGGACCGGGGAGAGGATGGCCGGCGGGTTCTCCGGGTTCTGGGTGTAGCGGGAGATATGGGTGCCGGTGGCTCCCGGCGAGAGAAAGGGATCAAACGCGGCGCGGGTCTTCCGGGATTCGCCGTCGAAGTGCACGGCGTCGGTCAAGGGGCTTATGAGAAACGCGGCGGCGGGAAGAGGGGTTTTCTCGTCCCGGAGGGATAGGAGCGTCATGGCCGTGAGGCAGCCTCCGGCCGAGTCGCCGCCGATGACGATGTCTTGGGGCCGAAAACCTTTTTTAAGAAGCCAGCGATAGCTGGCCAGGCAGTCCTCGTTGGCCGCGGGAAAGGGATGCTCGGGCGCCAGGCGGTAGTCGGGGACCAGCGCGGGCACGCCCGAAGCGGCGGAGAGGCGGGCCGCCAGGTCCCGGTGGGTGGCCGGGGACCCGGAGAAGAAGCCTCCCCCGTGGAAGTACAGGATCGCCTTTTTCGAGGACTCGGGCGCGTTCTTGGCCCGCACCCACTCCGCCTGCATTCCCCCGATGGAAACCGGTGTGACGGTCGTGCCGCCGGGAAGAAGGGCGAGCTTGGTGATGTTCCGGAGCGCCGCCCGCGTCACTTCCACGCTTGCGCCTGCCGCGTGCCGCGGGGCCAGGTAATACCTTACGGCCAGCCGCCCGATCCGGGCCCCGATGGTGGGGGAGAAGATCCGGGTGTTTATCGCCCAGAAGCCCAGGACGATACCCAGGGCGGCAATGCCCAGGACCAGCAGGCGGGACTTGTTCTTCGGATTCATTTTCACTCCGGTTATCGGTTTCCGGGGAGCGGAGACCGGGAAAGCAGTCGCCGTACTCTATCGGGCTTTCTTTTCCAGGCCCAGGATCAGGGCACTCTCCCACTCGGCCTCCTCGTGTCTGCCCTGTCTCTCATACAGTCGCGCCAGGCTTTTCCGGGGTTGGAGGAACTTGGGGTCCAGCTGCACCGCCTTCTGGAAGCACTCTTCCGCTCGGCGGAACTTCCCCTGGCTCTCGTATGTTCTTCCCAGGGCGTTATAGGCGTGTGCGCTTTGGGGGGCCAGCTCGATGGCCTTCAGGAGAGAGGACTCCGCCAGATCGTATTTTTTGAGCTCCCAATAGGCCATTCCGAGGTTTTCGAGGGCGTAGGCGTCCCGCGGGTCCAGCAGAACGGCTTTTTGAAAGGCATCTTCGGCGCGGTCGAACTTTTCCTGTACCAACAGCACATGCCCGAGGCAGACATAGGCGCTTTCGTCTTGGGGGTCCAGTTGGACGGCCCTTGCCAGGGGGGCTTCGGCAAGGGCGAATTTCTTTTGAAGGAGATACAGGGTCCCGAGCCCGAAATGCGGGCCTTCATCCGCCGGGTCCAGCGCAATGGCTTTTTTGTAGGATGCCTCGGCCAGGTCGTACTTCTTCAGATGCTTGTAAAGGTCTCCCAGGTCGCAGTGCGGGTTCGGGTCTGCGGGGTCCAATGCGGCGGCCTTCCGGTAGAAGGTTTCCGCAAGGTCGTATTTCTCCTGGTCGCTGTATAGGCCGGCCAAGTAGCGGAGCGTGCACGCGGAGCCCGGCTCCAGCGCGATGGCCTTTTTGTAGAAGCTTTCGGCCAGATCGTATTTTTGTTCATCCTCGTATGCGTTTCCCAGGCCCACATAGGGCCAGGAAAGATCCGGATCCATGCCCGCGGCCTCCTGATAGGTTTTGACGGCCAGGTCCCGGTTTCCCGTATCATAGTAAATGCTCGCCAACCGGTGGGTGAGCTTGGCCCGCAGGAGCTTGTCCGGGTTCAGGGAAAGGCCCTCGGTGCAAAGCGTTCGTGCTTCTTCGTACTCCCCGGCTTGCCATTTGTCCGTGGCAAGCTCCAGGCAGTCGGCCGCCGTCCTTGTTTTCCCCGCATCTTGAGGCTTCGTTTTATCCGCAGCCGGGAGCGGGGATGCGGCCGTGGCCGAAACCGGGCATGCGAAGACCGCCGTAAACACAAGGAGCGCCGCAAGGCCGATGATTAGTCCGGCGTTCGCCGTCCGGGAGCGCCGGGACGCGGGGAAAAAGGCGCTGAACGCGTATGCGGGCGCGAGCGGAGTGCAGGAAACCGGATGCATGGGCCCCCCTCGGGATGCTGGTGTGCCGGGTCGGCCGGGCCGATAGGGATACGGGCGGCCCGTGAGCCGGAATAGAATCTTCTAAGTTTTATGAATTTACCAGGGATCGGGGAAAAGAAAAAGGCTGCGGAAGCCGGGGGCGGGCGCGCTTCCGGTTGCGGAAGAGGAGGCTCCGGGAATTAGAGCCCGCTGGAAGCGAAACCGGGGCGGCAGGTCTTTATATTGGGCTCCGATGTGGAGTATCCAAAAAAAAATACCATCTGCAACCGCACGCGGGTCCTTATGGGATCGTCCTCGTCCATCTGTTGGATTCTTGGCGTTAAGAAGAGGGGCTCTATCCGGTTCCATTGTTCATTTGTCAGGCTCATTTGTAGCTTATGTTACATGCTCTGACAAGTGTCAATAACTATAGCGCTTTTATTAGAATTATATGGCATAGGTTCGAGCAATAAACTCTGACATATTCAGAGCAAATGTTGCCTTTAGCTTTAACAGACACCATATGACTCAGCCGTGGAGAGAATTGAGCTCGCGCGATACCTTGAATAATGGATAGTGCCCAGTTATTCCGGTACCAGCGAGTGCCGAAATTTGATAAGAATTTATCTTTTGTGATAGATAGGGTTCTAGAAACAAAGCAATACCAGGCAATCTTATCAGTTTACAATTATTTCTCTTCTTTTCATCGTCGTTATCAGCGCAAGAGTGAATAAAGTCAGCTATTTTTGCCTTGTTTGTCGCATAAAGATCTGGAACAGAAACCTCACATAGCCATAAATAGTTATCAAAATCATCTGTTAGAGTTTCTATTGTCGAATCAGAAAATATATTCCCATATGAGTCTGGATGTCTATTAGTTTGGCGATATCCTAGATGTACTCTATAGCGATCTTTTGTTATTAATGCTGTCCTGAATACCCAAGGAGAAGTCCCATTATAGAGTTCCTTCAGCCAGTAATGCTGATTTGATATAGGTAGTAGCAACTGATGCATGCTTTTGAGTAAATTATAGGTTCTTGCCTCAATTTCATTCCCAGGTTCTAATACCATTCTAGGCGCAAGCCCCACTATAGAAAAAGCTCTAAAGTTTCGATCTTTTTTGGGGATTGTAATCCTACTTAGAGAATCAACTGGCAATGTAAGGTACATGCCAAAATTGTCGTCATGTATAATAAAGTTATCTACCCATCTAGTCGCAGAACAGTAGTTATCTTCTGGGTCATCGCCCCTTTCGCCATAAGCGACTTCAGCTTCAGGTCGCCAAATGTCAGGGTTAATAGTATGACCATTAACAGATACGACATGCAATACTTTATGTGTCGTAAAAAGTAAGAGAGATGGAAAAGAACTTTCCACCATATGATGTAAATGATCGGCATAATTTTGATTTGGGCTATCAAAAAAATTATATACAATCGGGAAAAACCCCATATTTCTAAGAAGATTTTCAATATCCTTAAATTCAGGCCATAATTCTTTATCAATTTCCAGATTAAAACCAATCATATTATTAATATATGCTGTTGTAATAAATGTATTTGAATTCATGTTGTTTACCATTGATTTTAAGGCTGCATGGGCACAAACAGATGTACTCCCGTTTTGTTGTGAAAAAAATGTGCCAGTAACAGTAAAAAACTTAAAACCTTTTGATCTTCCAAGATATACACAACAATAGTATTCACTATATACATGATAATAAGCATTTGGTTTGGCAATCCGATGTTCACAAACTGGGCATTTGATAGTCGGTAGTGCGACAACCGATCTAAGTATATAGGAGCAATTAACTGTTTTTTGAACATTATTTCCAATTTCTTGCCAGTTAGCATTAATTATGACGGCATATGATAAGAAATCTTCATTATTTAGCTCTATAGCTTGTTGATAGTTATATGTTGGTCTTTTGAAAAATGTAATTTTATATACGCTAATAAATGATGCATGGCCACCGAATTTCAACTTAAGCGATTGGAGTTCTTGATCCGTTTCTGCATCATCACCAGGTAATAATTTCTCTTTGATGAAACTTGTGGCTCCCATCTTACGCATTAGTGAACATAGCCGGTGAATGCTTCTGACGCTTGGTGATTTAATATCTACCCATAAGTCTTCAATTATTTTAAAGAAGGATTTCCCTTGAGAGCATTGGATGAATTCCGGTTCTTTGGGCATTCCTATTCTCCCTCTTTAAAAACAGTTCCCCAAAAAAAGCCGGCACAATTTTCATTGTGCCGGCTTTTTTTGGGGAACGCAAAATTTACTGACATTATTTAGAAAAGAGCTTATTGATCGGTCCACCGATTTTACATTTTTCTAGGCTTTCATGTTCTCTGACACGCCTTAAATCCTTGATTTTGGCTTGCTCCTCACGCGAGAGCGCGAAGACTGTTG
>JBFMHL010000207.1:0-9489 GCA_040753055.1 Thermodesulfobacteriota bacterium
ATTTAAAACAGGGGCCCCCCCCCCCCCCCCCCCAAAATGCCTTTCTTAAATATTCTTAAGATAGCCTAGAGCTTTAAAAAGGTTTTCCCATGGCCAAGCCTCAGCGGTCCTTTGCGTGTACCGAGTGCGGATATCGGGCCCCCCAGTGGATGGGGCGTTGCCCGGAGTGCGGCAGCTGGCACAGCTTCTCCGAGGTGGCCTCGGCTGCCGGCAAGGAGAAGGCCGCGGCCTCCCTGGCGGGGGCGGACGCTCCGGTTCCCCTTTCGGCGGCCAAGGACGAAGATTTCGCGCGGGTGCCGGTGGGGATATCGGAACTGGACCGGGTGCTGGGCGGGGGGCTGGTGCCCGGCGCCATAGTCCTGATCGGCGGCGACCCCGGGATCGGCAAGTCCACCATCATGCTCCAGGCCCTGCATGCGCTGGCCGAGCGGGGCGTGAAGGGCCTCTACGTGAGCGGGGAGGAGTCGGTGCGCCAGGTGAAGATGCGCGGCCAGAGGCTCTCCTGCGTGGCGGACAACGTCCTGGTGGCTTCCGAGACCTCGGTGGACCGGGTCATCGGCTTCATGGAGGAACTGTCGCCCGGGGTGGTAGTGGCCGATTCGGTACAGACGCTTTTCTGCGAGGGGCTTCCGGCCTCGCCGGGGAGCCTGGGCCAGGTGCGGGAGGTGGCTTTCCGGCTGGCGCAGACGGCCAAGCGCACCGGCATTCCGGTCTTCCTGGTGGGGCACGTGACCAAGGAAGGGGCCATTGCCGGGCCCCGAACCCTGGAGCACATGGTGGATACGGTGCTCTACTTCGAGGGCGACCGGGATCATCTGTTCCGCATTTTGCGGGCGGTGAAGAACCGATTCGGCTCCACCAACGAGATCGGCGTGTTCGAGATGCGGGAAAAGGGCCTGGCGGAAGTTACGAACGTAAGCGCGGTGTTTTTGTCGGAGAGGCCGGAGAACACGCCGGGCTCGGCGGTCACGGCCTGCATGGAGGGCACGCGGCCGGTTCTGGTGGAAGTCCAGGCGCTGGTTTCCGCCACGGGCTTCCCTTCGCCCCGGCGCACTGTGCTGGGGCTGGACGGGAACCGGGTGGCGCTCCTGGCCGCGGTGTTGGAAAAACGGGCGGGGTTGCGGCTCATGGCCCACGACCTGTTCGTCAACGTGGCCGGCGGGGTGCGCATCACGGAGCCGGGCGCGGACCTTGCAGTGGCCGCGGCCATCGCTTCCTCGGCCATGGACCGGAAGCTCCCGGCCAACACCATTATCTTGGGCGAGGTGGGGCTGACCGGAGAGGTGCGGGGTGTGTCGAGGCTTTCTCTGCGGCTGCGGGAAGCGGAGAAGATGGGCTTTTCCCACGCCGTGCTGCCCGCGGCCAGCGTGCGCAACCAGAACCTGGAGAGCGGATTGACCCTTGTGGGCGTAAAGACCGTGTCCGATGCCATGCAGGCGTTGCTGGCATGATCTAGGAAGTGACGAGGAAAGGGGTTGGATTTGCGAAGAAGCGGCAGAATGGCGGCGTGGGGTATGGCCGGATGCCTGTTTCTTGCGGCCGGGGCGGAGGCGGACGAGCCCGGCACCGCAGGGCAAGGGTTGGGAGGAAGCGGCACCAGGGAGAAGGGTTCGCTAATTTTTGCCGGGAGCTTCCGAAAAAGGCGATGAGCTACATGGCCTTCGCGGGCGGAATGCCCTTCCCCCCGGCGGCAGGGCGGCCCCCTTCCCTTCAAAAGGGGTTTTCCCGCTTGCCCGCAAAATTTTTTCCTAAATAATTTTAGAGAGGTTCTTGTTACTTCATCAGCTTCTGGAGGTCGAAGCCGGTGAAGGAGGACACCTTGGCGATGATCTCGTGGCGGTAGATGACGGCCAGGACGATGATGGCCAAGAGGTAGACCAACTGGCGGATGGGCCTGGTGTTCCGCCACAGGCGGCGAAACCATTGCCAGGCGTTGCTCACGCCCGATAGTCGCCTGCGCCACCACAGCCTCCGCATTTTTTTCCTCTGCTCCCGGGCCAGGAGCTTGGCGTGGCGTTTCTGGATGGTCTCTTCCCGGCTTTCCCGGGTTTTTTCCAGGGCGATCTGCTTGCGTTCCTGCCGCGCCAGGGCGGCCCGTTCGGACCACGCGCTGATGGCGCGAAACGGGGCCATGATCAGGTCCCGAAGCATTTCCTCCAGCCTGCGGTACTTTTGGATGGGCGAGGAAAGCGCCTGGCCCACGCCGGCAAAACGGGCACGGAACGCCTCTTTTCTTTGTTCCCGGGCCTCCTGGCGGATCCTCTTCTTCTCCCATTTTTTCCGGGCCGCCTCCTCCCGGGCGGGAAGGTTGGCGAGCCATTTCTCGTGGCGGATCCTCTCGCGCTCCTCCCGGTACTTCCGGACAGCCTCGATGATTCCGTGGAAGGGCGCCATCACCGCACGGCCCACGTCTTCCAGCGTGCTCTCCACAGCGCGGTAGGGCCGCGCGATGGCTTCCCGGATGGCCCAGAGCCTCTTGCGCCAAAGCTCGGTCCGGACCTTCCTTTTTTCCTCCAGCTCCCGGGCGCGCATCCACCGGGCGGAAAGGCGGGCAATTTCCTCGGCGTCGGGTACGCCCAGCTTGCTCAGGGCTGCCCCGTCCGGCCCCTGGGTCTGCCCTGCATCCACGCCGGACGGCTGGCCTTCGGTTTTTGGCGGTTTTTCGGGGTCCATGGGTGCTTGCCTTACAAACTTCGGGGGTCGTTGCTAAGGTTTATTTCGCGATTGCGGCAAGTTATATTAAAACCAATGCAGATCCGCCATTCCCTGCCATCAAACAAGAAAACGGCACGCCCCGGCCCGACGCCGTTCAGGATGATCGGCTGCATTGGAATTTTTTAAAACGAAGCTTATCATTTCGGCGGACGTAATCGCAACCGGCAAACCCAAAATGATTTTTCTTCGGCGGGAAATGCGTGGAATTCCTGTATGTTCACAGGGAAAAGCATGGGCTTCCCGGATCGAAAAGCGTTCCCGGAAGGGGCTTCCGGGTGGTTTTCCGGCATAGAGGGCTTGCAAGAGACGCTTTCGGTTCTATAGTCAAGAAAATCATTCCGCAACCAACAGGCGGCGGCCCAGTTCCCCCGATATCAACGGGAGCAGAAAATATTTCTATAGGCTTTCCTTGCAGCCGAAGGCTTGTCAGGTCTGGAGTCTCCTAACAGGATTGCATGAATAGAAATGATTGCCGCAAATTGTAATAAAAGGACAGCTCCATGAAACCCAAAGGCCATCCGGGAGGCCATCCCGGCGAAAGCTCAGGGCCCAGGCTCGTGGCCTGGGAGACGACCCGCAACTGCAACCTCTCCTGCGTCCACTGCCGCGCTGCGGCCGAACGCGGCCCCTACGCCGGCGAGCTTTCCACGGACGAAGGGCGGGCCCTCATCGATGCCCTGGCCCGCACCGGAAGCCCCATCCTCATCATGACCGGCGGCGAGCCCCTGCTTCGGCCCGATATCTTCACCCTGGCGCGCCATGCCCGCGACAAGGGTCTGCGGGCCGTCATGGCCGTGAACGGCACCCTGGTGACGCCCGAAATCGCGCGGGAGATGGCCGGCGCAGGCATCGCCCGCATCAGCGTGAGCCTGGACGGCCCGGACCCGGAGACCCACGATCGCTTCCGGGGCGTGCCCGGAGCCTTCGAAGGGGCCCTCTCCGGCATCGAGAACGCCAAGGCCGCCGGCATCGAGTTCCAGATAAACACCACCATCACCCAGCTAAACTTCGGCCTCATCGAAAAAATCCAGGATCTTGCCGTCAGGATCGGTGCGGCCGCCCACCACATCTTCCTCCTGGTCCCCACGGGGCGGGGCAAGTACATCCTGGACCAGGCCATCAACGCGGATCAGTACGAGGAAGCCCTCACCTGGTTCTACAACCAGAGGGACAAGACCCCCATGGCCCTCAAGGCCACCTGCGCGCCCCACTACTACCGCATCCTGCGCCAGAAAGCCCGCGAGGAAGGGAAAGAGGTGAGCTTCGAAACCCACGGCCTGGACGCCGTCACCCGCGGCTGCCTGGCCGGCACCGGCTTCGCCTTCGTCTCCCACGTGGGACGGGTCCAGCCCTGCGGCTTCTTGGACGTGGAAGCAGGCGACGTGCGCCGGCAGCCCTTTGACGAGATATGGAAAAGCTCCCCCGTGTTCAACCGCCTCCGGGACCTCGGCTGCCTCACCGGCAAGTGCAAGGCGTGCGAGTACCGCCGCGTGTGCGGCGGATGCCGCGCCCGCGCCTTCGAAGCCACGGGCGACTTCATGGCCGAGGAGCCCCTGTGCAGCTACCTTCCCGCCGGGTACTGAAAAGATTAACTGAAAAGGAAGATAGCATGGGGGAGGGGGGGAAACCCCTTTGGAAAAAGCGGCTTTTCCCCTCTCCCTCCTTTGAGGCAAAACTCTTTGCAGCAGTCCCAACGACCCTCATTCGAGGCTTACTGCCCATAATAATAGCGAAAAGCGTTCAGAGGAAAGGGAGGATAGCCTCTCCCCCTTCCCGCACCCCCCATCTCCGCTAGTGGCAAAACCTCTTGCCCCGTGGGTCGCAAGGCCCCTCATCCTTCCATTGGTTTCAAGACCAGCGCCTTCTTCGAGCCACCTTTCCCATCCGACCACCTCTTCTCTAAAATTTTAAATAAAAACAGATAATTAAAAATTAGTGAAAATTTTCCTTGACAGCAGTACAGGGATAAATATATTTGTGCGTACAGATGTTCGCACAATCGTCCAAACGAACAAACGAACACTCGTTACAGTAACCAGGTCGAAACGGCCGCCAACAAAGGAGAAATCCCATGAAAAAGCTCGGCATCCGCCTCCAGGGCTCTCTTGGCCGGGAAACCGATGGGCTCGGACCGTCTTTTCCCCTCCTTGCGTCGGCCTACTGCCGTTTCGGCTACATGCTTCTCAGCCGGTCAAAGGGGGAGACCAAAAATGAAAGCAACTGATCCTGCACGCAAGCGGGCGGCTTCCGCACCGGCAGCCAAGGCATCCCGGTCCTATCGCGCCTCCGCGGGCGCGGAGCAGACCGCGACCCGTACCAAGGGGACCAACGGGAAGGTTCCCCCGCCGTCGGTGTACGACTCCGGGAAGGCACGGGCCGCCGTCTCTCCTAAAAAGGCCGCCGCTGCCTCCCGGCCCGGGAAAAAGACGCAGGCAAAGAGCATGGCTTCCGATGCCCCCGAGTTCATGGCGCCTCCGGAGAGCTTCTCCTCCGGCGAGGGCCTGGGCATGAACATGCGCCAGATGCGCCCCTACATGGACTGGGTCTTCGACAACCTCATTGACGAGGGCGAGCTCATCAACGGCGAGCTTCTGCTCCCCCGGAACGGGAAGCCGGTGGTGGCCATCACCTCCCACGGCCCCGGCATCGCCTGGGTGCCCCTGGTTGCCCTGGTGGGCCGCCTTTACGAGGAAAAAGGCCTGGGCGAAACCATCGGCGGCATGTTCCCCCACCCAGCCGTGTTCTGGGTGCCGGGACTGAGAGCCTACTATGAAAAGCACCTGGGCACCCCCACCATGATCCAGAGCGTGGACGACATGGTGGATCTCCTGAAAAAGGGCAGGATCGGCATCACCGGCACCGCGCCTGAAGGCGCCAACTGCCTGATCTCCTTCGACGAGTATGTGGGGCCCTTCCGGTCCATGGGCATGATCTCCGCCGCCATCCGGGCCGAGGCCGACATCACTATGGTCGCCCATCAGGGTGCGGAGCCCTGGTCCATCCGTTTGAACCTGCCCTTCGGCTGGACCGTGCCGTTGACCCGGGGCGTCCGGGGCGTCAACATCGCGCTCCCGCCATACAAGCGCCTCTCCCATTACGTGGCCTTGTGCCGGAAGTTCACTCCCATGGCCACCCCCGCGGACCTCGCGCTCATGAGCAAGCGCGAGCAGCGCTTCGTGTTCGGCCTGGAAGCCGAGCGCATGCGCGCGGAGATGAACCTCATGACGGATGAAGTTAAGGACATCATGGCGCAGAAAAAGCGCGTCCGTAGATAGCCGGGCAAAGGCATAGCCGCCCGGAGAAAGTGCAGGTGAGCCCATGAACCATCAAGCCATGCAAACGGAAACCTTCATCAATAATCGGCCCCCGGCGTCCCCTCTTGCGGATGCTCCGGAGTCCGGCGCGGGAAGCGAAAACCCTCCGGCCATCGCTGAGGACCGGGAACCCGAGGTTTCCGTCAACCCCGTGCAGCAGGTCGTGGGCCACTTCGCCCGGAAGAACTGGTCCGTGGCGAGCCAGGACCCGGACTTCATGGCCCGGCAGATGGAGATCGTCTGGGACTTTCTGCTGGACCGCTACTTCCGCGTGGAGATGGATGGCTGGGAGAACCTTCCCCAGGCCCCCAGCCTGCTGGCCGGCATCCACTCCGGCACCTGGCTCACCATGGACGCCTGGACGCTCTGCGCCCAGTGGTGGCGCCACTTCGGCCCGGACCGCATCCTCCACGGCACGGCCCACGATGCGCTCATGGCCATGCCGGTCCTGGGCGGCTACTTCCGCAAGGTGGGCGTTATCCCCGCCTGCCGCGAGGCCGTCACCGCGGCCTTGTCCGCGGGCCACGACGTCATCGTGTTCCCCGGCGGCGAGGTGGACTCCATGCGGTCCTTCCGGAAGCGCGACCAGGTTGTCTTAAACGGCCGCAAGGGCTTTGTCCGCCAGGCCATCCGCTCGGGCGTGCCCATCACCCCCGTGGCCACCATCGGAGGCACCGAAACCGTTTTCGTACTCTCCGAAGGCCGCACCCTGGCAAAGCTCTTGTTTGCCAAGAAGCTCCTGCGCTCGGAGATGGCTCCCCTGGTGCTGGGCTTCCCCTTCGGGATTACCCTGGAAGCGCTGCCGCTCCATATTCCGCTTCCTGCCAAGATCCGTACGCGCATCATGGAGCCGGTCTTCGTGGACACCGACCCGGACCGGGCGGACGACGACGTCTACGTCACCCGCATCTACCGCCAGGTGGAGGCGGCCATCGCCCGGGGCGTCGCCGAGCTGGCCGGCCAGCGGAGGTTTCCCATTTTCTTTTAAAGCGATTGCCATAATTTCTCTCGGATTTCTAAGACCGAAACCATAAGCGCGCCCAACGCTCGCGAAGAGCAAACCAGACAGTAATTATGAAGAATATTTTAGAAGAAAAGAGCCGGGGGGACCATTTTTTCAAGGGGACATTTCACTCCCCCCCGAAAAAGACCTCTTGATAAACGAATCCCCGGACAACAACCCCGGGCCCGACGGTTCAACTACCCCCTGCCTCGGGCCCGGGTCTAATACTTTGCAGTCTCCTACCCCCCAGCCGCTTCACCCCCTTCCCCAAGGGCCCGCAGGATCATCCTGCGGGCCCCATTTCTTTTAGGACCATCGCTTTCGCCCACGGGCATCTTGCCCGGCGGCTTTCTGTTGCGATGTGCTTTGTCCTGTGCTATGGGTCTACATCATCTGTTGGAATAAGGCGTTGGAAAAAGACGCTGGATGGTGTACATTTTTAATATTATTGCGATTTTTATCAGGATCGTTTGTGAAAGAACCCTATAGAGGCCATAGTGGGGCTGCAAATATTTCCTTTTCCGGTTCAGAACGGTTTCTGCAGTCATTATAGGTAGTAACCGCAAACCACACGGTTTGGACGCGCAATAAAAGTTTTGAGGAAAAAGGGGAAGGGGTGCAGGAGAGGGGTAAAATCCAGCTTTTTCCAAAGGGGTTGTTTCCCCCTCCTTCGCCGACTCTTTTTCCGTTTGTTCTTTTCCTTTCCTTGATAAGCCCCGGCGTTTGAGGGCCGGGCGGAACAGGTGAACGCCATGGCGAAAGACGATTCGGCTCGGAAGGAAGACAAAGGGCTTTTCGACGAGTTCACCGCTCCCACGTACGACGAATGGTACAAGGAGGCGGTGGCCAGCCTCAAGGGCGAGTCCTTTGAAAAGAAGGTCATCACCAAGACCTACGAAGACATTGATGTAAAGCCGCTGTACCTGCGCCAGGACATCGAGAATCTGGCGGCGGCATACTCGCTGCCGGGCTTCTCCCCCTATCTCCGTTCGGACGAGGCCGCCGGATACCTGGAGCGCCCGTGGAGGATCGCCCAGGCCGTGGCCGAGCCCGCGCCCCAGCGTTTCAGCCAGGTGGCCGCCAAGGAGGTGGCGCGGGGCCAGGACGCTTTGCTGCTAAGCCTCTGCCCGGCAGCCCGCAGATGTGAGGACCCTGCCGGGGCCGACCTGGCGGATTTCGACCGGGGTCTTGCCGCTTTCACGGCAGCGGACTTCGCCGCGGCGCTTTCCGGCCTGGACATGGCCGATCTTCCCCTTTTCCTGTCCTGCGGGGCCACGGCGCTTCCGGCCCTCGCCCTGGTGGCGGCGAACGTTGATCCCAAGAGCCTTGCCGGAGCCGTAACGGCGGACCCCCTGGCCGAGCTGGCGCGGGAGGGGAGCCTGCCCCTGCCCCTGGCCGCGGCCTACAACTCCATGGCCCAGTGCACCCAATGGGCCATCGGGAACGCCCCGGGCCTGCGCACCATCGAGGTCTCGGCGGCTCCTTATCACGACGCGGGCGCGTCCGCCGTGCAGGAGCTTGCCTATGCCCTGGCAACCGGGACGCTCTATCTTTCCGCAATGGCGGAGCGGGGCATCTCCGTGGACAACGCTGCACCGCGCTTCGTCTTCAACTTCTCCGTGGGCCGTAACATGTTCATGGAGATAGCCAAGCTTCGCGCGGCCCGCGCGCTGTGGGCCCAGGCCGTGGCGGCGATGGGCGGAAACGCAGAGGCGCAGAAGATGTACCTGTGCGCCCGCACCTCCTTCTGGACCAAGACCGCCTACGACCCCTACGTCAACCTCCTGCGGAACACCATCGAGGCCTTCTCCGCGGTCATGGGCGGGGCCCGGGCCATCACCGTCACACCCTTCGACGCGGTGGTGCGGCACCCCGACGAGTTCTCCCGCCGGGTCTCCCGCAATCTCCAGCTCCTCCTCCGGGAGGAGGCCCGCTTTACGCGGCCCGTTGACCCCCTGGGAGGCTCCTATGCGCTGGAGTCCCTCACCGACTCGGTGTCCCGCCGGGCCTGGGCTGCCTTCCAGGAGATCCAGAAGCAGGGCGGCATGGAAACCGCCCTTCTTACCGGCGCGCCCCAGAAGGCCTGCGCCGCCACCGCGGCGAAAAAGGCCGCGGCCGTGGCGAAACGCAAAGACGTTTTCGTGGGCGTGAACATGTACCCCAACGCCCAGGAGCCCTCCCTGGCCGATGCAGCCCCGGACCTGGCCGCAATCAAGAAGGCCGCCGTGTCCGGCGTAAAGAAGGCTGCGTTCACCAAGGAGCTGGCCGATATCGGATCGCAGCCCGTGTCCACCGCCATCGCCGCGGCAAAGGCGGGCGCAAGCCTGGCCCAGATCCTGGGCGCCATGCAGAAGCCGGGAAGCCCGGTCGGCGTGGAGAAGCTCTCCATCCGCCGGGGCGCGGAGGCCTTCGAGAACCTGCGGAAAAAGGCCGCCGCCCATTCCGGGACAGCACTTT
>JBFMHL010000208.1:0-13384 GCA_040753055.1 Thermodesulfobacteriota bacterium
GCGCCTTCTGGGCCGTCTTCTGCATGTCGAAGAAGATCAAGTCCTCCATCAGGTTGGTGAACTCCACGGCGCGGCCCCACTCCACCAGGGTGATGGAGTTGGTGCCCAGGACCAGCTTGTCCACCGGAATCCGCGTGCTCTCATTCAGGAGCCCGTTGTTGGTGGGCACGGCCAGGTCCTGGATGGAGGAAAGCGTCACCGTCTGCCCCTGCTTCTTCCCGAAACCCTCCACCTTCTGGGTGAACTGGACGAAGTGGAACTTCTTGGCGGCCTCCATCAAAAGCTTGGTGGAGAGAGCGCGGTTTTTCAGCACGCCGTCTCCCACGTCGTATGTCCAGGTTGTTGCGTTCCCGCTCATGAAACCTCCTTACAGGGTGCGGGCTTTGAAGGCAGCGTCCAGGGCGTCGCCGATGCTCACGGTGCGGTTTGCGTCCGCAGCCGCCGGGGCGGCCGGCGCGTGCGGCGTCACCCGGCCCAACGGCTGGTTTGCATTGGCGACGGCCCTGCGCTCCCTGCCCACGAGAAATTCCTTGGTTTGCTGCACGGCCCACCCGATCTGGGCCGAAAGGTCCAGGGGGTTGCCGGCCGCGTCCTTTTCCGGCGCCGTTCCGGCGAATCCCCGGAAGACCACCAGGTCCTCCTTGGCGATGCCGGCCGCGAGCGCCTTTTCCGTGGCCATCCGCACGACCTCCTCGGGTGAGGCGATCTCTTCCGGCGGGGTTTCCGGTCCGGGTGCGGGCTGGCCGGCCTTTCCTCCCTCGGGAGCATCGGCGGGTGCTGCGGGCCTGGCGAGCATGGCGGTGTCGAAGTTGGCCTGGGCCCAGATGTTGGCGATCTTGGCCTTGTAGTCCGGGTCCTCGGGCGAGAGCGCGTCCATGGCGGAGAGGGCGTTTGCGTAGACCTCCTGCGCCTTGGCCTTGGCCTGCTCCGCCGCTGCTTCGGAGGCTTCCTTGTCCCGTGCGGCCTTCTGGGCCTTTTCCGCTTCCGTCAGCTTGCGGCGGACGCGGTCCAGCTCCTGGCGGGCCTCCCGGTAGCCCTGCTCCGCGGCCCCGTGGTCCTTGAACCGGAAGCTATCCTCCGGCTTTTCCTCCGCGGGCGGCGGGGCCGGGGATTCCGGCTTCGGGCCGGCCTGCGGCGGAACCCTCTCCCCCTGGGAGAGGGCAGGGTGAGGGGAGGAACGCGGGCCTTCGGGCGAGGGTTCCGCCGGCGGGGCTTCCGCGGGCGCGGAAACCGTGAACCCTTCCGCCGGATGGCCGGCGATGCCCGAAACCGGCGGCTGCTCGTCGCTTGGTTCCGGGTCCCGGGTAAGGGTCCGTGCCTGCCTCATGGCCTGGTCCAGGTCCACCTGCTCTTCGTTTTCCATGCCCTACTCTCCCTTCTGCAGCGTGTCGCCGGACGCCGGGGGGCCTTGCGGCGTGTCGCCGGGCTCCGGGGGGCTGCCTTTGTCGTTATTTTAAAAACCGGGGCGGACAGGCAGGGCTCCCCCAAGCCTTTGAACCGTTCCGCCCCGGTCAAGCGCGCGTTGCGGCTGTTCGCCGGGCCGGTTCGGCCTTGCGCGCGCTTTTTCGCTAAAGCCTCAGTGCCGCCTGCGTCAGCTTCTTTGCCGCGGCCTGGCCCGTGGCCATGCGGGAGCCGATGGCCGAAAGCAGGGCCAGCAAAGCCTTGGCCGTGGGGTCCTGGTTCACCAGCTCCACCACCCGGGCCACGAAGGCCTCCTCGGCCAGGACGATCACGCGGGAGCCGGCCTCCGAAGCCGCGTCCGAAAGAAATCCCGCCTGGTCCCGCAGCCTGCCTTCGGCCGCGGCCTTGGCTTCCGCGTCCCGGGCCTCGGGCGAAACGAGCTTGAGCGTCACGGGGTCCAGCACCAGCTCTCCGCGGTCACTGCCTTCCGTCGCCACGGGTCCCCCTTTCCATTTCGTCCATGCGGCCGTTCAGGTCCTGCACCTGGGCGTGGAGCTCTAAAAGATCGTGGAGCTTGGCCGATAGCCGGGCCGTCTCCGCGTCCTCGGCCGAAGCCTTGGCCGCGTCCGCCGCGGCTGCTTCCGCAGCCTGGGCCTGCTCCTCGGTGGCGAAAAGCCCCTCGTCCGTCAGGTTGGTGCGCACCTCGATGGCCTTTGCCACCTTGAAGCGGTTGATCAGCGCCTGCCACGCCGGCCGCTCCGCCATGGGCACGATGGTCCCCATGATGACGGAGAGGGTTTCCTGCTGCTTCATCAGGTGCGTAACGCCGGAGACGTGGAGCGAGCCGGAAAACTGCGGCAGTACGAGCCCCCGGGCGTCCAAGCCTACGCCGTACTCCTGGAGTTCCTCGGGCGTGAAAACTTCGCTAAGCTCCTGGGGCGTGACGAATGCCTCGATCATCTCCCGGATAACCTTGATGGCGGCCACCGCCCCGGCCTCCAGGTTCGCGCCCATCAGCGAAAAGGGCTGGCGGCTCTGCTGCAAATGCTGGGCCTGCTCCCGGTAGGTGATGTTGCTGCGCCACCCGGGATTGCCGCCCAGCACGTCCGGGACCATGGTCCCCCGCTGGTAGAACTGGTCCATGTTCTGCATGTTGGCGAGTGCCGCGCCGGTGGTGTCGGGCCGCTTGGACACCCGCAGGACCTGCTGTCCGTTCACCGTGGTCTTGGTCACCACGGGCTTGCCCGGCCACATCTCCAGATCCCCCGGGTCGTAGAGGCCGTCCGCGTTGATCTCGTAAGGAGGGTTCACGATCCAGTTCAAGGCGTCCATGTGCAGGCAGAAGAGCGAGCACAGGGCTTCCCACAGGTCGATGACCCCCTGGATGAGGCCCCGGCCGCCGTAGCGCAGAAGGTCCGGGACGGGCGAGAAGCTCGACCCCGGCCAGCGGGACGAACGATAGGGCGCGGCCTTCACGTCCGAGATGAGCCTGCCTCCGCCCACGGTGAACCAGGCCCGGGGAAGCAGGAGCTCGCCCCGGGGGGAAAGCACCTGGCCCCAGAACTCGGAAATTTCTAGCATGGTGCGGAAGCGGCTTCGCTCCCACACCTGGCCCTTGCGCTCGGCGATGGCCTCCCGGGTCATGAAGGGGTCCATGGGATCGTGGTTCGCCTCGGAGACGTCCCGGGCCTTTGCCACGTCCTTGTACCGGCCCTTCTGCTCGCCCAGGCGCAGGGTGTGGTAGTCCACCCATTCCCGGTGGGCCCAGAAGAGCCCGCCCTGGCTGTCCCGGTAGGGCGCGTCCGGGTCGCGGATGATCTTCCAGGGCTCCACCAGGTCCACCTTGACGCCGGCACCGGGCTCCCAAACCGGGATCATCTCCATGGAAATGCCGGTGGCGAGAGCCATGACGGTCGCGTCCGCGAACACCAGGGGGAAGTTGGCCCGGTCCATGGCCAGGTAGTGGGAGAGGAGCTTCTGCCAGAACCCGGCGGCCTTGGGGTTGCGGGAGTCGGTGACCGTGAGGAAGTCCGGGGTGAAGGCCTGGCGCACGGTGGCGGCTGCTATCTGCACGGTTGTGAAGGGCTTGGGCACCACGATCTTGGCTTGCCATGCCTGCTTGCCGGCGAAGGTCTTGGGCGGCTTTTCCTGGTACACCCGGTAGCAGTCCAGCCACATCTCCCGCAGGTCCCGCTCGGCCTTGAGGCCCGAATCCATCATGTCCCGGGCGTAGTCCACGAAGTGGCGCTCGTTCTCCAGGGCGTAGGCCCCCGCGGCCTGCTCCCGCTCCGCCTGCTCGGCCCGGTCCATGGCCGCGGGCGGCAGGGCGTAGCCCTCCTCCATGAGGCCGCGCGGAAAATCCATGCCGAAGGTGTTCTGGTCCATGGGAGTGCCTATACGTTCGCGCCGGGGGATTTGGGGAAAATCCGGGCGAAGTTGTCCCGGTACCGGCTGCTGCCGGCCACGGCCGGGTTGGAGCGGCAGGAGCAGTGCGGGCCGCAGGCGTGCTCCTCCGGGGAACCGGACCATCCGTTTTCCGGGAAGGACTCCCCGCCGCACTCCGTGCACTTGTGCATCTCGATGTTCCCGAAGGGCGAAGGCCGGGTCATGGGCCAGATTTTTCCGTAGCGGGCCATGGGCTCTCCTATGCGGCCAGGTTCGGCTTGCGGGCGGCGGCCGGGTGGGAAAGGCCGCTTCCGTAGGTCTCGGCCATGGCGCGGGACCTGGCCACCACCGCGGCGTACTTCTTCACGTCCCGGGCGGCGGCGCTCCCGTTGGGGAAGACCGCGGCCACGCCGTAGGAAAATGCGTCGCCGATGTTGGAGGCGAGGTCCTTTACCGGCACCGCGCCGATTGGGTTCTTGTTGTTGTCCGTCTTCCAGTGCCACCCGCCGTTCAGGGCGCGGTGGAGCGCATAGGCGCTCTTGGAAAGCAGGATGGCGGGCCGGCCGTTGGGAAGAAGCCGCGTGAGCGCGGTTTTCAATGGATTGATACGGGACTGCCAGCGTTGCGGCCCCTGCTCGAAGCGGGTTTTCAGAAGCTCCTCCACCGTGCCGGCCGTGGTCACGGTCACGGTGCTCTGGTCCGGGATGGTCATGGACGGGTCGCCGATGTCGCGCCACTCGGAAACCTTGGGTGCGCCGTTCTCGTTTGCGTACTTGGGGCTTCCCAGAAGCGGCAGAAGGGTCCCGGACACCAGCTCCCGCATGCCGCAGCCGTCGCCCCACACCACGTCGTGGACCACGAGCTGGCCCGGCGGAACGATCTGGCACACGATCACGGCCGGGTGGTGCCAGGCGTCGTACATGCGCACGCCCGGGCAGAAGGGGTAGACGGGAAGCTCCAGGGGCGAGAAGTGGATGACGGGGTTGTACTCGGCGGTCACGGACTTGCCCCGCCGCACCGGCGCGGCCCGGCCCTCCACGTAGCGGGCGAACTTGCCCGGGTCCCGGGCGAAGGCCGCCCGGTTCATGGCCCGCATGAGCGGGTGTGCGTGCCGGTTCTCGCCGTAAGGGATGTTGAAGACCTCCATGCGGACCTCTGCCCCGGTGTGCGGGTCCACGGCCAGGACCTCGGGGCCGGCGGCCAGCTCCTCGGTCCAGTGGTCCTCGTCGGCCGGGTTCTGGGTGATCTGAAGCCGGGGGATGATGTCGCTCCCCTGGCGCACGCACCGGGCCAGGGCCTGGTCGAACACGTCCCGGCCAAGGCCGGCGTTGGAGCGCTCGATGACCGGGGCCGGCTCCTCGATCCACACGATGGCCCAGCCTGGGCCCTGGAACTTGCTTTGCGCGCTTTCGTCCGCGGCCCCGAACAGGTCAATCTCGATGCGGGGGTTGATGTTGATGACCGCGAAGGTGTTGTCCTTGTGGAACGTGATGAGGCCGGCCAGAATTTTTTTAAGATCCGGGATGGTGGAAAGCTCGATGTTCCGGTGGGTGTCCCGGATGATGGCCGCCCGGATGGGCTTGCCGTTCCGCTGGGCGTGGGCGATGATGCCGGCGATGGCGGCCCAGGTCTTGCCCTCGCCCATGGGGCCTTTCAGGATGACCACCTGGGCCGTGCTCTGCACGAATGCCGTCTGGGTGGGCGAGAGGCGGAAGACCAGGTCCTTTTCCGTTGGGGCGGGAATCATGCATTGCCTCCCCGGATGCGGAACTCGCTGTAGCCGTCGCCGGCCTTGGCTCCTTCGCCGGATGGGTCCGCCGGCAAAATGAAGATGTTGCGGTTGTTCTTCTCGTCCAGCATGGCGCTCTTGGTGAGCTTTAAATCTATGATGGAAACCGCCTGGCGGATGGCGGCCAGCCTCCGGGCCTGCTCGTCCGCGTCGTTCTGCAGGATGCCCACCACCCTCTGCACCATGGCCTTGACCGCGGCGCGGCGCTCCTTGTCGCTCCCCTGGGCTTTGGAAAGAGCTTCGGCCCAGGAATCCACGTTTTCGGAGACGGCGGCGAAGGCTTCGGCCAGGCGTTCCCGCCGGGGCTCGGCCTCTTCTCTCGCCCAGGCGAGGCAGAGCTGCTCCAGCTCCTCTAAAGCTTCCAGATCGTCCGGGACCACCTTTGCCAAATGGGCGGCCAGGGCGCGGTTGGCCTTCTGCACGGCCTCGGGCTTCACCTTCCGCAGGTAGGCGTTCACCGCGTCCGGGGAAATGCTCTTCCCCTCCGCGGCAAGCTCGGCGGAAAGGGCTTCGGCGATGGCCTTGCCCGTGGTCAGGCCCTCGCCCATCAACTCCTGGATGCGATGGGTGAGCCCCCACTTTTCGATTTTGCTTTCCGCGTTCATGAAAACCCTGAAAGTCCCTTCGCGCCCGGAAAACGCCTTGGTACACGCCACGAAACGTACCACCGGTCTTGAAAAACACCGGTCCATTGCCCCTCGAAGGGCATTTAAGCTGTTTGTTTTCTTGATTATTATGGGGGTGGTGTTGCGTTTTGGAGGCTTGACGGGATTCTTGACAACCGCTCCGGGTCCTGTGGCATCTTGGGAAAACCGGAGTCGGGCAAGGGCAAGCAAGCCCGTCGTCACGGGTGAGTCCGTTCCGGGCGATGGCCCCGGGAAAATCCGGGTTGGGTACGACCTTCCAATCTCGTCGTCCCCGCACCCCGGGCTGGGAGACGGCACGGCCTGCTAAATCGGGGACCCAGTGTAAAGCCGAACCGAAGCCGCCCTTGTTTTTCAGCCTGCCCCACGGTTTCGGATGGAAACCGTTTCCCCGCTGCCCCTTGTCATACGGGCCGAGGACCCCGGGCGTGGACGGGCCGGAAAATCTTTGCGGCTTCCAGGGGAATCATTGAGTGCAGGGGGGGGAGTCCCACGGCCTTGGGTTTTCGCCCTGGGGTCCGGCCGCCCCTGTGGTCGGGCCGGGCCGGGCCATGCCGGCGGGCCGAGGGCAGGGGAGGGCGCCGGCCCTCGCCGCCGGCGCAGGGGTGAGGACGGATGATGACCGGTCAGGGGATTTGCCCCCGGGAACCAGGTCCGCCGCCGGCCATCTGGTCCCGGCCCCATCCTCGGTGGAGGTCACCGGGGCCGTCAACTGTTCCCCGGCCGGCGCCCTCATCCGGGTCCCGGACTTGGCCGTCCCCGGCGCCCGCGCCCCGGCCCGAAGGCCTGAAAATCCGCCCGGAAAAGAAAACGCCTGAAAAGCGCGCCCAATTGCCGCTTGCCAGGCAAAGAAAATCAGTTGAAACCTTGTCCCATTTACCGGAGAAAAAAACGCTCGTTTTCGTTGCCGGTTTTGCCCTGTTTCAGGGCCTTCCCCCGGCTCGGGGCACCCCCGGAGGCGGTCCGCGTCACCCAGCCCCCACCACCCAGGCCCACCGGCTATATCTCCACCCCAGCCACGGCAACTGGCGGCCACGAGGCCCCCTACCGGACCAAGCCCTGCCCACCAGGTCCGCCCCCGGCCCTGGCCCCGAAGCCACCCGGCACCACCTGGAGCTGCGGTCCCACCCGGCCTCGGCCCGGGCCAGCGGTCCCGCCCGGCCGCACATTCCCCGGCCGAAAAATCTCCGCCGCCCACCCCCCAGGCATGGTTTTGCCGGGTTTTGAGGCCAAAGCGCGTCCAAAGTTCGGTCCAAACTTGCGGCCATACTCTGGACGCGGCTGTTTTGGGCAAATCAAATAAAAACGAGTAGTTAACCATCGGCGTCCAAAGATATTGCGTTTTCCCTATAACCTCTTTATATCTTTTCCTCCCCTGTTTCCGTATAAAGAGAAGGAAGAAAACTTTGGGAAATTTGGACGAAAAGCCAATAACTCATTGATATTGTGCGTAATTAAGCGTCAAAGCCTTGAAAAAAGTGTGGACACGCCCGGCCGCAACTTTGGACGCATCAATCGGCTAAGGGGCCGTAAGGAGCGTAAGGGGAGGCGAGGGGAAGGCATGGTTGCAGATTGCCATGACTCGAAGAACTCGGGGTAAGGGCAAAGGAAGGACGCAGAGGAACGCCCGGTAGGCTTTCTTGGCATTCGGGAGGGGCTCGGCTTGATATAGGCGCCGCGTCGCGTAAAGACAGGTGGAATTAAGTGTCGTGTCCCCGGAATTCCCCGCGGGGGGCACTGACACCTGATTGTCGGCGTTTGAAGAACAAGGTGAGGGTGGCCCCGGCAAAATGGTTGCGGAGCATCTGAGAGCGAGGAAGTTAGTAAACGTAGCGGCCTATTGCAAGGGTGCGAAGCACAGGAAGTTTGGGACGGGGCGATGATTGAGAAGGAGACATGCATTTTCGGGGCTGCTTGTAAGGCTTCTTGCCCTTCGGGCACAGGCAACGAGTTGCCTGTGTCACCCCTGACTGTGCCACCCGCGAAAACCTCATCCGCTCTCTGTTTTCATCATAGGGATCCCATAAATGAGGATGTGATGACGAATACTCAGGACTTAAAAGCACGGAACGAAGAGTTCGCACGACTGGTCTTGCTGCCGCATCTATGCGCTCTATCCCCCCGCCCTCTTCCGGTAGGCCAGTTGGCTATATTTTTTCATGTGGCAAGCGGCCTAGGTTACGATTGGCTATCCTCGTGTTTGCCAAAGGAAGCGGCGAACGTCGCAACCTTTCTGTCATTGCGAACTGGTATTCAAGAGGGCCTTATCGACTTAGAGCTGCTTGGCCAGACAAAGCCAGACGCATTCATACATTCGTTTGACAGATTCTTTACCCTTTCGGGTGCATCGGTGCGGGTTGTGCTCCCAATTTACTTTTCCGCAGTTGACTCTGTCGCAGAAAAGCTGAAAAATAGTAACAAGTTAAGGAGCCGTATAAGCGCTCCCTTCTTGGCCGCGGTCTACCTTGGATTTCTAATCATGCATCCTTTTGTCGACGGAAACGGTAGGGTAATCCGTGCCGTAGTCCAGTATTTCAATGATAGCCTCAAATTAGGATTTGTGAATAGCCCTTGGTATGACCAAGCATTCGGATTTCGTTCGTGCAGACATCACAAACGCGCTTTTGCTATTCTATTTGCTGATGGTGGCGTGACTACGTTTATGCGGCGAAAAGATAGTAATCCTGCTACCAACTTGTTAGATGCAGAGAGGAGCTTGCGTAATTACCTTGTAGATATTTTCAAAAAGATAGCAGATGAACCAACTGCATTGCTACAATTCGAGCCAGCAATAGAGCTGGCTAAGGGATTTTAAATTCATCTACTTGGCCGCTCCTTCATGGGATCTATCGCTCTATATAAACAGCCGAGGTTTAGCGAATGACAACAAGTATGCTTTTTGCCGAATTGGTAATTATTGGGATTCAGGTAATAGTGTGGCTGGGCTTATTATTTATAGGGTATTTGGGAATTCCTGCATGGATAGTAAACCTTAAGGATTGGCAAACCGTCGTAGCGGTCTTGGTGCTTTGCATCGGATATACTCTAGGTATCCTTTTTGATAGAATTTCCGATCGTGTATTTGCTCGATGGAATAATATACTAAAGCAAAGGATCATACCTAATCCGGATCCAAGTATCGGTGCTATGCGTTATCTAATAGCTGAAGATAACGATCATCTCAATAACTTTTTAGAGTATACTCGTTCAAGAATGCGAATATCTAGAGCATCAGCATTAAATTTCCCACTTATAGCATTTAGTACACTATATGTTATACATAAAGTTTACTCTTCTTTCTTTATTCTTCCCGCGATCGTATTGATCATTACGTTAGGAACATTTTTAACAATTTTGTCATTACTATCATGGCATAACATTACTGTAACACATTTAGAGCTTATTTCGCAAATGTATAACAAAACTATTTTGAAACAACCTATAACAGCCGCATCTAACGATTAATATGAATATAATGTTGCTGCTATTTCCCCGTCATCGATGATGAACTGAATTAGACTCTTGTAACTAACAATTAATCAGGCACATCTTCTGAGATCTGGAGACATAATGACTGTAGAAACACGTACTCCATACAAGGATGGAATGGGAGTCATTACGCTTACGATATATACACGTCCACACGACTGTACAGGGCGATGCCTATACTGTTTTACTGAAGAGGGAATGCCAAGAAGTGCACTTCTTCACAGTGACACAAAGAGAGCGTTGGATTGCGATTGGAAGCCCCGAAAGCAGCTAGAAAAGCTGTTTGGCATGTATGGAATTCAACATAAAATGGGCAACAAGTATGGAATTAATATTTTGGGAGGATCATTCACGAACTATTCCCAGGAGTACCTTCGGCATTATTTTAAAGAAGTATATGATTTTTTTAGCCAAAAGCAATCATCGAGTTTACAGGAAGCAAAACATCACCACCTTGATAGCAGCGATCACATTTGTAGGCTGTCTGTTGCGACTCGACCAAATCTAGTGGATGAGGAATGGTGTCGATTTCTAGTAGAGCTAGGTGTTTCAGAGGTTCAGATAGGAGTGCAGAGCATTCGGGAAGATGTTCTGGAGATTAACCGGCGTGGTCATTCGGTAGAAGACGTAAAGACGGCTACGAAGCTGTTGAAATACTATGGGTTCGCAATCGTATATCACGTGATGTTGGGAATGGTAGGAAGCAATCTGCCTGACGAAGTAGAGGACATTTCTATCAAATTGTGGGAGCCGGGATATTGCCCTGACTATCTAAAGATATACCCGTGTATTGCAACTAATCAAGCTAATCATAACGTCAGTCCCTCTGAGTGGTTCAAATATCGTTGGAAGCCGCTATCCGATGAAAGCTTTTTTGAGGCTCTGTTAACAATAAAGAAAAGGATTCCTCGTTACCTTTTCATAATTCGCATCCAGCGAATACTTCCTCCAGACCTCATCAAATACGGCCCAAAGACCGTTGTCGACCGTGCTCAATTTTTAGGTTTGTGTAACTGCATATTCCATCGTGCTTTACCAGTCGTCGGCATGCAGTCAAGTCTTGACACCACCAAAGTGAGATACCTATATCATCGGCAGGATTGCGGAGTAACCATTGAAGCGGCAATTGGCAAATTGTGTCTCGGATACTGCCGAATGGAAATTATTTGTCGTACCGGAGTACTTCGTGAGCTTAGGGTAATCGGAAAAATGCTCGGCGTAGGATGCGTGCGAAGTGACAATATGACCGCGCAGCACAAAGGCATAGGAAGATCCATGCTTCAATTAGCCTTTGAGTACGCTTGTAATAATGGGGCCAAGGCTCTCTCGGTTGCAGCAATTCCCGGTGCGGTCCGTTACTTTGAACGTATTGGATGTAATGTCAGGGACGGTAAATTGATGATGGTACCTGATGAAAATGCAATTCCGGTAAATTCCGCAGGTGGCACTGACAACCAATTGTCATGATTGAATAACCATCTCACGGTACGAAGCTCAAGATGTATGGGGCGGGTCGATGACTGCAACGGAAGCAGGAAATTTGGGTTCAGCTTGTATTGCCTCTTGCCCTTCGGGCACAGGCTACGAGTTGCCTGCCTTACCCTTTTGCCCGTGCCACCAGCGTCGCTCTTAACTGTGCCACCTGCGAAGTTGCAGGTATGCCGGGCGTCGGCAATACTTGGGTGTCACTCGTATTCGCCTGAACATAATTGACCAAAAGGTTAAGAAATATGGATCGGAATCCCCCGTCAGATGTAAAGAAATTGTTACGACAAGAAGTTAATTATGGCTGTCCTGTGCCAGGTTGTGGCAGTCCTTTCTTGACTTGGCATCATTTCGATCCACCGTGGTCTGTCAAAGAGCATCACAATCCTGATAGTATGATAGCTCTTTGCACACAATGTCATCCAATGGCAGATGCTGGTGCTTATTCATCTGAGCAGTTCGAAGCTTTAAAAGGAATCCAAATCCTCTTGAATTTGTACAAACGCATTTTCCGTGGATGTTTCAAAATTGTATTATTCGTCTTGGTGGTTGTTATGCTCGAAATTGGTGCAGAATTACTGTTTCTGGTGATACAATATTGGAAATACAAAAGGATATAAATAGACATACAACAATAAATTTTATAATAAAGAACGAAAAGGATGAGGTTCTTGCTTCTATGTCTCAAAATGAATTTTACGCTGTATCATTATCTTTACACGATCTCTCTATTTCCGCGTCGGCAAATCAGATAAAAATTTGGTTAGAAAAACGGCGTTTAGGCCTTGAGTTTCGGTACTCACGGAAGACGCTAAGCGAAATCGAAAATATTATCCAAAATGACACTCCAGATGTCCCAGATTATGTTGATCCACCAGCTCCAATTGATAATTTGGAAGAGTTTTATGATAAGTTGTCCAAAATTGAAGATTTCTTGCCTGAGATAGCCGCAATTGGACAAAGAAGAAATGATCCTGTTGGAACAGCTATAAGATGGCATGCTGCTCGTTATATCGATAGCGATGGGAAAATTGCATTCTTAGATTTTATTTCTTGTCGCTTATATAATAAAAAGAAATGTGTTGAATTTAGAAATGGTAAGCTTAATTCAGAAAGCTGGAAACTTGAATTTTGTGCAGGTAATAGTTTTAATTTTTAAGTAATTATTATTATTTACTATTAACTAACAAGCAACGCAATTAGGTCAATTCCCTATGCCACGCCCCCTAATCCCTCTCGCCTTTGCTCTTTTCACGCCTCTTGCTCCGCCGCCTCCGGTGTGCCAACCGTGGGCCAGCATCTCCACTTCCATATATAACTTATTGAAATTTAAATAAATATTTTTCCATCCGCGGGTTCAACTCCCGCCGCCTCCAAACGAGTTGCCGGCGTTACCACGGCTCGATGGCGGCTGGCTTTCCTTGTTGCCCGTGCTGCCTGATGGAATCATTACGCTCTTTCCAACCAGTACTCAGGCGCACGGTGGCCATGGGCTAGGGCGATGATGTACAGCCCCTTGTCTGTGATGGAGTAAATCAGCTTGTAGGGGAATCGCTTCAGCAGAATTTTTCGAACGCCGGGCCGGACCTCCGGCCCTGCTTCCGGATAGAACAGAACAATCTGGAGGGCGGAACCCACCGCGTTTCTGAAATCTTCACCCAGGCCGGGTTTTTGGGTTTCGTAGTTGTCGAATGCGTCCCGGTATTCTTTGTCCGCAAGAGGGTCAAAAAAGACGATCATTGCTTGTAGCCCAAGACCTGGCCGGCGGGGATACCCTCCACCTTTCCCGCCTTGAAGGCGTGCAAGCGCCTTTCGGCTTCATCGTACCAAAGCTCGTCTATGGCAGCGTCCGGCTTTTCAAGGCTCCCGTGGATTATCTCCAAAAGCTTCATGCGGTCCGCCGGCTCCATTTTCAGGACTTGTTCCACCAGTTCTTTATTCATGGCCCCGATACCTCCCTGCAAGGGGTGATGGTTCTTATTTAACCATTTTTCCCCGCCCGGTCAATTCCGGTCTGGTTTCGGCTGTGCCTCCCGGCCTTGTCAGCGCATTGTCAATGTCAATTTTGCCTTTATAAATATATGTTTTAATTATAAATTTTCCAGCGTTCGCAGGTTCAAATCCTGCATCGCCCACCACGAAATGACCAGGGGCTGCGGCATTCGCCGCAGCCCCTTTTTTATTTAAAGGC
>JBFMHL010000209.1:0-11720 GCA_040753055.1 Thermodesulfobacteriota bacterium
CGAGCAGCAGGCGTTGTAGTGGGCGAGCCCTTCGTCCAGCATCCCTTCCGGGTCCATGGCCAGCACCTTCTCGATGAAGGCCGGGTCGTGCTTCTTCGTTACCCAATCCAGTGCCGGGGTTCCTGTTCCCATGGGGGAGAACCCATAGTTGGGCCCGTAGTGGGTCAGGTCCGTGGAGCCGATGGCGACGGTTTGGTAGCCGCGTTCCCGGGCAAGGTCCACCACGGCTCTGCCGATGGCGAGGGAGCGCTCGGAGGGCGGGACGCCCACGGCCACCAGCCGGGTCTTGGGGAAGAAGTACTTGATGAAGGGAAGGGACAGCTCGATGGTGTTGTCCTGAACGTGACGATCGGGCGTCTCGACCGTGAAGGGAAAGCCGCGTACCAGCTCCGCGGTGATGTCGGAGGCCACCTCCAGGTTTCCGAAGGGGGTCTCCCAGGCGCCCTCGGCCATGAGGAAGCTTGGGTGCGTGGGGGAGAGGTGCATCCCGAACACGGCGGCCAGCGTGATCTCCCGTCCGGCGGCGAGGGCTGCGATGACGTTGGCGGCTATTTTCCCGGAAAAGTACCAGCCCGCGTGGGGAACGATCCCGCCCGCTCCGGCGATTCCCGGCTCCAGGGCGGGTGTTCCATCCGACAGAAAATCCCGGATGCTGCGCTCGCATTCCCGGGCCGTGGCCGGGTACCAGCTCCCTGCGAAGTCGGCTTTCCGTGTTTTCATGGAGACCTCCCTTTTTTGCATCCTGTGGGCCGAAACGAAGAGGCTCCCAAGATACCACAGGCCGGATTTCCTTTATAGTGTTTCTCGCGTCGGCGTCCCGGCGTGCGCTTTGCGGCCGCTGCCCGGCGCGCCCGTCCGGAGATGTGCGCGCAGCTTTTTCGCCAACCCATGCCCGTTTCCTATTTCCTCTTGGCTTTCGCGCCGGATGTGCTACTAGTCTGCCCGTTTTGTCGCAGCACAACCGCAGGACGAAGGAGAGACCATTGCCGCCCGTAGTAGCCATCGTAGGACGCCCCAACGTGGGCAAGTCCACCCTTTTCAATCGCATCACCCGCAGCCGGAAGGCCATCGTGGATGACCTGCCCGGCGTGACCCGGGACCGCAACTACGCCGTGGCCTCCCATGACGACGTACCGTTCCTGCTGGTGGATACCGGCGGGTTTTCAGAAAACGACCCCGACCCCTTCGTCACCCAGATCCACCAGCAGGTGCGCATGGCCGTGGAGGAGGCGGACGCGGTCCTCATGCTCCTGGACGGCAAGTCCGGGCTTTCGCCCTTTGACAAGGACATGCTGGCCGTGCTGCGGAAGTCGCGCAAGACAATTCTGTACCTGGTCAACAAGGTGGACAGCCCGGAAAGGGAGCACGTTGTCGCCGACTTTGCGGGCCTGGGCGTGGAGCCCCTGTTTCCCGTCTCCGCGGAGCATGGGAGGGGGGTGGACGAGGCCCTGGATTACCTCGTGAAGAGGCTTCCCCGGCAGGAGGAGGCCGAGGCCGCCGGGGAGGCCGTGAGGATCGCGGTGGTGGGGCGGCCCAACGCCGGAAAATCATCTCTGGTGAACCGGATTCTGGGGGTGGACCGGCTGGTGGTTTCGGACACGCCCGGGACCACGAGGGACTCGGTGGACACCCTCTGCACCGTGGGGGGGAAAAATTACATCCTGGTGGACACGGCCGGGCTCCGGAAAAAAGGCAGGGCCAAGGACGCGGTGGAACGTTACTCCGTGGTGCGGGCCATGAAGGCCATCACCGACTGCGACGTGGCCCTGATCCTGCTGGACCCCACCGAGGGCATCACCGACCAGGACCTGCATATCGCGGGCTACGCCTTCGACCGCCACTGCGCCTGCATCGTCGCCGCCAACAAGTGGGATCTGATGACGGGCGGCGACCCGGCGGTCCGGGCCTTTGAAAAGGAGCTACGGTTCCGCGCGGGCTTTCTTTCCTTCGCCCCCTTCACCACCCTTTCGGCCAAAACCGGCCGCAACGTGAACCGGCTCTTCAAGGTGGTGGACGAGGTCTACGCCCAATATACCGCCAAGATCGGCACCGGAGAGCTGAACCGGATATTCGAAAGCGCGGTCCGGCGCCATGAGCCCCCTTTGCTCCACGGTCGGCAGATCAAGTTCTTCTACGCAACCCAGGCGGCGGTCAAACCCCCCACCTTCATCTGCTTCGTGAACTACCCGGATGCGGTGCATTTCTCTTACCGCCGCTTTCTGATAAACCATATCCGTGAAACGGCCGGGCTGGGGAAGACGCCGGTGCACCTGATCTTCCGCAAGCGGGAAAGAAGAGAGGGCAAGGGCCGCCCATGAGCACGAATCAGGAGAAGCTCGCAGTCCTGGCCTTTTTCGACTCCCGGCCCGGGCATGCCAAGCAGACCCGGGGCATTCTCCATGCCCTGGCCCTACTCACCCCCGTTTCCGTGACCGAAGTGAAAATCGAGGAGGCCGGCTACGGCGGCGGCCTCGGCGCGGCATGGCGCACCCTCGTCTCCGCTCTGGGGGGAAGGCCCAAGCTCGCTCCCGGTGCGGCCGGAATACCCGAAGGGATGATGCCGGATCTTATCATCGGCACCGGCTCGCACACCCATGTTCCCATGCTTCAGGCCAGGAACAGCCTGGGCGGGAAGGTGGTCACCTGCATGACGCCCAACCCGGGGCTGCTCTCCCGCATGGACTTATGCTTCGTGCCGCGCCACGACCGCTGCCCGGACCGCAAGAACGTGGTCCGCACCATGGGCCCGCCCAACACCGCCGAGCCCGGTGGGGTCCACGCGGAGGACCTGGGCCTCATCTTGGTGGGCGGGACGGACGAGAAGTCCCACGTATGGGAGTCGGACAAGACCCTCTCCCACATCCGGGCGCTCACCGGAGTCCTGAAGGATGTGCACTGGGCCGTTTCCTCCTCGCCACGCACGCCCCCGGACATGAACGACCTCTTGTCCGCCCTGGAAGGCGAGCGGGAGAACGTCACCTTCTTCAAGGCGGGAGACACGCCCCAGGGATGGATCGAGAAGCAGTACGGCCAGGCGGGGCAGGCCTGGGTCACTGCCGACTCGGTGTCCATGGTCTTCGAGGCCCTGTCCGCCGGCTGCCGCGTGGGCATCCTGCCGGTCCGCTGGAAGCGCAGCGACAACAAGATCGCCCGGGCCATGGAAGGCCTGGTGGAAGCAGGGCTGGTAGGAACCTACGAACAGTGGATCAAGAAGCCGGGGCCCCTGCCGGAACCTTCGGGCCTAAACGAGGCCGCCCGTTGCGCGGAGGAGATCCTGCGGCGGTTTTTCCCGGAAAGGATGGGAGAGGGATAAGGAAGGCAAGGGCGTGATGACCCCTCATTTGAAATTAGCGGGGTATTCGTATACCGCCTTTCTCCTCCCTTTGCGGAGATACGTTTTGATGCGATGATCAAGATCGAGCGATCTAAGGCAGGCCGGAGCGGGCGGAGCAATTCCTTATAACCACCATGGCATCGGGGGTTTTCGTGAAACGGGCATTCGTAAGGCTGATCGGGGAAGAGAACTACGTAAAGAGCTTCGGCTACATTTCCGACCTTTACCAGAGCGTTTTCCTGCGCATCAAGGAGGAAGGCACGTCTCTGGTGCCCAACTTCATCCGGCAGGGCGACACGGTCTTCGACATCGGCGCCAACGTGGGCCGCTTCACCAGCTTTGCGGCCAAGCTGGTGGGAAAGAACGGCCGGGTCTACTCCTTCGAGCCCCAGAGCTACCCCCGCAAGGTCCTTTCCCAGATGAAGTCCATCCGGGGCTTTTTCCAGGTGACTGTGGTGGACACGGCCCTCTCCGACCAGGTGGGGAAAGCGGCCATCACCATTCCCCTCAAGGACGGCTGGAAGCCCAAGTCCGCTTGCGGCCACCTGGACGGGACCGGCGAGGGCGCCTTCCGCACCGAGACCGTGGACCTCACCACCCTGGATCTTTTTTGCGAAAGCCACGCGGTGGAGAGGCTGGACTTCATCAAGTGCGACGTGGAAGGGGCGGAGCTCAAGCTCTTTTCCTCGGGACTCCGTGCGCTCAAGCGCTTCTCGCCGGTGCTCTACACCGAGGTGGACAAGCTCTGCCTGGACCGCCGCGGCATCTCCCTGCGCGCCATCTTCGACTTCATGGAAGGCATCGGCTACAAGGCCTATCTTCCGGATGAAACCAAGCGCTTGTACTATGTCTCCCCGGACAACATCACCCGCGAAAAAACCGAGTACTTCTTCATTCCAAAGGTCCGGGCGGCGCGGATCAACCCCGGAATCTTCCGGGACGGGGAGATGAGGCACCTGAAGGACTAGTAGCGGTTTTAAATTGCACCTCTCGCCCCAGGGCGGCCTCGCGGCGCGCGCCAAACACGCTCGTACCGACCGCATGCTCCGCTTTTTCACGATGCCGCGCTTTGCCCTGGCGCCTGATCCACCAATTAGGAAGCCGTCCTCCAGGAGGGGCCCGCCGGGCCTTCCGGAACGCGTCCCGTTCTCCCTTCGACCCTTGGCGGGAAGCATCTCCTTGGCGGGAACGGCCTTACCCATATCCGGTCGGAAGACATGAAACCTTTGGTCATTGTGCAGATGCTGCCGGAGCTCCGGGGAGGAGGCGTGGAGGAGGACGCGGTGGAAACCGCTTGCTACCTCGCCTCGCGGGGGCATGTTTCGCTCATCGTCTCCGGGCCCGGGCCCATGGTGGCAAGGGTGGAAGGCTGCGGAGCCAGGCACCTGAGCCTCCCGGTGGGGGAAAAGAGCCCCAAGGTCCTGGCCAGCCTCCCGCCCTTACGGAAGCTTTTCTTCTCCGCGGACGTGGTGCACCTGCGGTCCCGGGTGCCGGCCTGGGCCGGGATGGCGGCGGCGAGGAGCATCCCCCGGGAGAAGCGCCCGGCCGTCGTGACCACCTTTCATGGCACCTACTCGGTGCATGCCGGCTCGGCGGTGATGGCCAAGGGCGACCGGGTGATCGCCATCTCCGAGTTCATCGCCGGCTACGCCAAGGATAACTTCGGAGTGCGCGAGGATCGCCTGGTGCGGATCCCCGGGGGCTTCGACGAGGGAAGGTTTTCGGCGGAAAAGGTTTCGGAAGCAAGACGGGAGGATATGCGCCGGAAGCTCGGGGCCGCTGCCGGAGGCCCGCCGCTGGTGCTGTTGCCGGGCCGCATCACGGGCTGGAAAGGCCACCGCCTGTTTCTTCAAAGCCTTTCCCTGATCAAGGACTTCGCGTGGGTGGCCGCCTGCGCCGGGGACCTGCGGGAGAACCCCGGGTACGCGGAGGAGCTTCGGAATCTGGCGGCCGACCTGGGCATGGGGGACCGTGTGCTCTTTGCCGGGCACGTGAGCGATATGCCCGCGGCCTACCTGGCGGCGGACGTGGTGGTGTCGGCGTCCACAGAGCCGGAGGCCTTCGGCCGGGTGGCCGTGGAGGCCCAGGCCATGGGCCGCCCCGTGGCGGCCACGGCTCTGGGGGGAAGCCTGGAAACGGTGCTCTCCGGCAGGACGGGCTTCCTTTGCCGGCCCGGATGCCCGGAGGCCATGGCCGCGGCGCTGGCCCGGCTGGTGACGGACGCCGGCCTGCGGAAACGGATGGGTTTCGCCGGCAGGGATTTCGTTCACGCGCATTTCACCACGCGGGCCATGTGCGAGAGGACCGAGGCGCTTTACCGGGAGCTTGCCGGAGGCGTACGCGAGAGAAGGGCGGGAAAAACGGGAAGGGTTTAGCTGCCGTGAAGAAGATCCTGGTCATCAAGATGAGCGCGCTGGGCGACGTGGTGCGCACCACGCCCCACATCCAGGCCGTGGCGGACCAGAGCCCGGACGCGGAGGTCTGGCTCCTGACCGAGCGCGGCCAGGCCGGACTTTTCGCGCATCATCCGCGCATCTCCACAGCCCTCATAGACCGGTCGCAATGGTTCTCCGAACAGAGCGTGCGGGGGCGGATCGCGTGGATGCGGCGCATGGCCTTCGACATGGTGATTGATTTTCAGGGCAACCGGACCAGCCGCAGGCTGGCGGCAGGGGCCGGCGGAGCGGTCACGGTGGGGCCGGACCCGGGCTCGGTGTATCAGAAGCACACGGCCCGCTCCTACACCTACACAGACGACTGCCTGGTGAACTTCATTGATTACATGGACGAGATCCTGGTGGCCGGAGGTTTTCGGAAGGCGGAGCCCAGGACGCATTTCTTCGTATCGGAAAAGGAGCGGGAAAAGGTCGCGGACTTTCGGCGGAAGCACGGCCTGGCCGACCGGGGGTATGCGGTGATGCACGCGGGAAGCTCGGCGGATTACCCGTCCAAGAGATGGCCCAGGGAGAACTTTGCCCGGCTGGCCGCGGCCGTGGAGACGGCAGGCGTTCGCTGCGTCTGGGTGGGGGGGCCGGACGACCGGGAGGTGAGCGGCTGGCTTTCCCAAACCGCGGGTCTCGACGCCACCTGCGCCTTTTCCCCCATCGAGCTTTACGAGTTCGCCAAGGGAGCTCGCTTCGGCGTCTGCGCCGACTCGGGCCCCATGTACCTTTCCGCCGCAGCCGGCGCTCCCGTGTTCGCCCTTTTCGGGCCCACCTCGCGGATACGGGCCCATGTCCAGGGCCAGCTGGACCGGGCCTTCCAGCACCCGGTGCCCTGCGGGCCCTGCTTCCGGAAGCGTTGCCCGGAGAAATACGGGCACGCCTGCATGCGGGGGCTCCTTCCGGACACCGTGCTGGAGAAAGTGGCCGAGCTTCTGCCGGAGCGCGGAACGGAGGGGCGATGAAGAGGGGAGGGCGGCCTGGTTGGCGCATCCTCACCCCCGTCGCCGCCGTGTTCCTGATCCTGGTGCTGGCGGATCTTTTCCTGGTGCACCGCCTGGTGGGAGCGCCGGACCGGGCCACATTGCTGGCGGGTTTCTACGCAAACCCCGGCACCGTGGTGGACGACGCCCTCATTAGCGACCTGGGTTTCACCGGGGACGCCATCACGAAAGGGAAACATCCCGGCACGCTTCGCGTGCTCACCCTGGGCGGCTCGGTTCTATTCAACCGGCGCTTCACCGGCAAGCTCAAGGCGGCGCTGGAAAAACGGCTGGGCCGGCCCGTGGAGGTGGTGGGCGCAGCGTTCCGGGGCCACAAGACCTGGGCCAGCGTTCGGAAGCTTGCGCTCCTTTCCGGCTATCATTTCGATTATGTGGTAATCTGCCACGGCGTGAACGATCTTCTGGCCAACAACGTGGCGCCCGAGGATTTCCGGGAGGATTACTCCCATGTAAACCCCTGGTATAGAAGAGGCTTCCTTCTGGATCGGTCCACCATCGCCCGGCTTTTCTATAATGTATTCCTCCATCGCCGCCCGCCCAGGCGGGACCCGCCGGGCTGCCTCTCGGGCAAGGTATTCTCCCGGAACATGGAGCGGCTGGTGGACGAGACGCGGGGCTTTGGGGCGACGCCTCTCCTCCTGACCTTTGCCTGGACCATCCCGGAGGGCTACAGCCTGGCGCGCTTCCGGAAGAATGAAGCGGGCTTCGTGAACCCCGGCAACTACGATCCCTGCCCGGTGGAGCTCTGGGGGCCGCCCGGATACGTGGCCGAATGCCTGGAGGAGAACAATCGGGCCGTGCGGGAACTGGCAGCCCGGAAAAGGGTTCCGTTGCTGGACGCGGAAGCGCTCCTGGGAAAGGACCCGGTCCTTTTCGGCGACTTCTGCCATCCCAACGACCGTGGCGTAGGAATTTTGACGGATGCCATCGCGGAGAAAACCGCGGAGCTTTATTCGGAGAAAAGGTCATGAGCCGGGCCACTGCGGCGCGACCGAAAAAAAAGGCGGCCCGGAAAAAGGGCGCGGAGGGCGGGCGTACGGGAAACATCCCTGCCCCCAAAAAGAACCGGGGACCCTGGCGCTTCGTGGTTCCCGCGGCCGTGGTCCTCGCGATGCTGGTTTTTGCCGATCTTTTCGTGATGCACCGGATCTTCGGCGCACCGGATCGTGCCACTTTTCTCATGGGCTTCTATGGCGATCCCGGAACCCGGCTGGAGGACACGGCCATCAACCGCATGGGTTTCACGGGGGATGTCCTGCGTCCGAAAAAGCCCCCCGGCGTGATCCGGGTGCTCACCCTGGGAGGCTCGGTCCTGTTCAACCGCCGTTTTGCCGAAAAGCTCAAGAGGGCGATTTCCGAGAAGATCACCGAGCCCGTGGAGGTGCTGGGCGGAGCGTTGCGGGTGCACAACACCTGGTCCAGCAGGGAGAAGCTTGCGTTTCTCTCCCGATACCATTTCGACTTTGTGGTCATCTGCCACGGGATCAACGACCTGGACGCCAACAGCGTGGCCCCGGAGGATTTCCGGGAGGACTACTCCCAGCTCAACCCGTGGCACCACCGGGGCTTCTGGGTGGAGCACTCTACCATCCTCAGGCTCTTGTACAACCGCTTCCTCTACAGCTACCCGGACAAGAAGGAGCCCAAGGACTGCATCTCCGCGCCGGTTTTCGCCCGCAACATGGAGAGGCTGGTGGACATGGCTCGGGACTCGGGCGCCACACCCATCCTCATGACCTTCGCCTGGGTGATTCCCGGAGGCTATACCCTGGAGCGCTTTAAAAAAGGCCGCGCGGGTTACGTGAACCCGGACAACTACGATCCCTGCCCCGTGGAGCTGTGGGGCAGGCCTCCGTACGTGAACCGGTGTTTGGAGGAGAACAACCGGGCCGTCCGGGATTTGGCGGCGCGGAAAAACGTGCCGTTGCTGGACGCGGAAAGCCTCCTGGGCAAGGACCCGCGCCTATTCGGCGATCTGTGCCATCCCAACAACCGGGGGGTGGACCTGCTGGTTTCCGGAATCGCCGGCAAGATCGCAGAGCTCCGCGAGGGCGGAACGCAGGAGACGCAGTGACCCGAGGCCCCGAAGGGCCTTTCCCCGCGCTTTGAATCTATCGCGGCATTTGGTACAAAGACGCACGGCAGGCCTCCGCGGCGGCCCGCCGAGATCCACTTGCCGGCAAGGAAAAGGCGGAACCATGGACCAGGCATTTTACGAGCGGACGGGAAAACGGCTGGACCGCGCCTGCCTTTGGGCGGCGGCGGCCTTTCCCGTTGCGCTGGCCCTGGGGAACGTCTTCTTCGAGGCGTCGGTGGCGGCCACCGGGATATTCTGGCTGGCCCGGGCCGCCGTCCGGCAGGAGAACCCCGTGGGCGGGCTCCGGGGAAACCCCCTGGTGCTTCCCTGGCTCTGCTTCTGCGCCGCTATCCTTCTAAGCCTCGCGGTGAACGGGCCGGGAAGCAAGGGCTGGGCCCACGACGTGGCCTCGGTGCGATTCCTCCTGTTCGGCCTGGCCATCCTGGACCTGTCCCGCAGGGAGCCGGTGGAGCGCTACATGGTGGCCGGGCTGGCCGCGGGAATATGCACCGCCGCCGCCAACACCGCACTCGCCTATGCGGTGGGCCACGACATCTTCTTCCGGCCGCTGTCCCGCTATACGGGAAAGCTCCAGGACGCCGACCGGATCGTGGGAATCGTGGCCTACGGGGCGCCCATGTTCTTTGCCTGGGCCCTGGCCGATTCTTCGCTTTCTGCAAAAAGACGGGCCGGAGTCATGGTCGTGGCGCTCATCGCCATGGCGAACCTCTTCCAGATCGGCGCCCGCACCCCCATGATCGCCTCCTTTGCCGGCACCGTATTCGTGGTTCTCCTCCTCATGGCCCGCATGAAGAAGGCGGCCTGGGGCCTGGCCGTGCTCGCCCTGTTCGGAGCGGGGGCCGTGGCGGCGGCAAGCGCCAAGCACCTCTGGCATCTCTTCAGCTTCTATGACCGCATCTACATCTGGAGGGTTTCGGCCGGCATGTTTTACGAGCACCCCATCCTGGGGGTGGGCGTGGGCTCCTTCCGCGAAGCCTATGCCCACATGGCCGCTTCCGGGGCCATCGAGCCCTTCGTGTCGCCGGCGGGCCGTGTGTACGCCGCAGCCGAGCAGACCCATTCCCACAACCTCTACCTCATGCTCCTGTCCTCCACCGGGCTGCTGGGATTCTTGAGCTTTTTCTGGCTCTTTTTCGCCGCCGCCTTCGTCGCCCGGAAGAAGACCGGCGGGTTCCGCGCAGGATTCATGGCAATTCCCGCGGTCATGCTGACGGCCGGGATCGCGGGCGAAAACCTCTACTACAGCACCTACCTGAGCCTGGTGAGTTTCCTGTTCGCGCTCATGGGGGCGCAGTCGGGCCGAGACGCCGTCGCGCAACCGGCATACACACCAACCAAAGGTTTGTCGGATGGATAGGGACGACCGCGCGCTTCCTGGCTTGAGCCAGAAGCTCCTCTACATGTTTCTGCGAGTCTATATCGCGACCTTCTCCCGTGCTCCCCGGAAGGTGAAGGCCGCTTTCGGACGGGCCGTGGGGAGGCTCTGGTTCGCTTTCGACCGCAGGCACCGGGACATCGCCCTGGAGAACCTGGCCGCCTCCTTTCCGGAAAAGCCCGCCGTCTGGGTCCGGCAAACGGCGCGGAAGAGCTTCATCCATTTCGCCACCATGGTTTTCGAGGTCCCGGGCCTCTTCGTCCTGAACCAAAGGAACGTCCATCGGTATGCCCGGGTGGAGGGGCTGGAAAATCTCCGCGAGCTTTTCATGCAGAACAAGGGATTTCTGTTCGTCACGGCCCACTTCGGCAACTGGGAGCTTCTGGCGCTGGCGGCCGGCTACATGCTGGGCCGGCCCATGACCGTGATGGCGCGGGTCCTGGACACGGCCGCGGTGCACCGCATCGTCTTCGAGATGCGCACCCGGGGCGGCAACCGCCTTCTCGACAAGGAGGACGCCGCCTCCACGGTTTCGGCCATGCTGCGGCAGGGCGAGGGGCTGGGCATCCTTGCCGATCAGAACGCGGCGGGCTACGAGGGAGTGCTGGTCCCCTTCTTCGGGCGGGCGGCCTGCGCCAACAAGGGAGTGGCCCTGTTCTCGCTCCGGCACCGGGTTCCCATCGTCTGCTGCTATGCTCTGCGGGAGCCCGACGGGATCTACCGCGTCGTCTTCCTGCCACCCGTAACCATGGAGCGCAGTGGAAATTTAAAAGACGACGTGGAGAAGGGAACCTACCTGGTGAACCGGATGATGGAGGACTTCATCCGCAAGGCGCCCGAGCAATGGCTCTGGGTCCACCGCAGGTGGCGCATGCTGGACGTGACCGAGGAGCAGTTCAGGCGATACGAGGAGTCCTTCGGAAAAGGGCTCGCGCATTGACGCGAAGCAAGGCCCCGTGGCACCATGACCGCCGGCCCGCGGCCGGCCGGCGATGCGGAGGGAAAGGAGTCAATAGAATGGCGCTGGATCAAAAGCTTTTGGAAATCCTGGTCTGTCCCAAGTGCAAGTCCAAGGTGGCCCCGGACAAAAAGGGAGAAAACCTGGTATGCGCGAAGTGCAGGCTTTCCTACGAGGTCCGGGACGGCATCCCCATCATGCTCGTCTCCGAGGCCAAGCCCCTGGCGGGTTAGGATGAGCCGTCCCCAGCGGCCGGGCCCGGCGAAGCTGGTCGTCGGCTTGTTCACCGCCGACAAGGAGCTCTTTGTCCCGGCCGCGGAGCGGCTGCGCGAGCGCTTCGGCGAGCCGGACATGCTGAGCCCCTGGTTCTCCTTCCACCACACCCGGTATTACGAAAAGGAGATGGGAGGCCCGCTGTTCCGGCGCATGGCCGCCTTCCTGCGCCTGGCGGACCAGGAGGATTTTGCGGCCATCAAGCTTTTCACCAACAGCGTGGAAGACCTCTTCCGC
>JBFMHL010000210.1:0-21653 GCA_040753055.1 Thermodesulfobacteriota bacterium
ACATGGCCATGGGCATCTCGGGCGCGTTCCAGCACCTGGGCGGCCTCAAGGGCAACCCCTTCATCATCGCCGTGAACAAGAACGCCAAGGCCCCCATCTTCCAGGTGGCCGACGTGGGCGTCGTGGGCGACATCCTGGAGTTCATCCCGGCCCTCACCGAAAAAATCCAGGAAATGAAGGGATAGCGATAGTTAAAAAATAAGAAGAAGAGGCATTTTGCGGGGGAGGGGGAAAAACCCCTTTTAACAAGAGCGGCTTATTCTCCCTCCCCTTTTCCGCAAAATTTTTTGACGCTTTTCCAAGTACCGCTGCTTTACGGACACAGCTCTAAACAGGGGTAAAAACCGAATTCAATCGGTACAGATAGGCCCCTTCGGCCCTCATGAATCCGTAAAATGCTCATAGGCAAGGCGCTCGAGCTTTGAGGAATGAGGCGTACTCTTATACGCCGCAGTGACGAAAAGCGACACGCAACGCAGCAGATGGACATTTTACGGATTCATGCCATAAAAAAACCGGCATCCCTTCCGGGATGCCGGTTTTTCGCTCGGGCGCGGGTTGCCGGGAGTTGCCCGGCGCAAAGCGTTACAAATGCTCTTTAGAAATAATACTTGTAGCCCAGGGAGATGTTCAGGGCGTTCAGATCAATGGACTCTGAATTGACCGTGTTCTTGTCCTTGGTGCTGTCCCAGCAGTAGCGCAGGTCCAGGCCGATGGCGTTGGAGCCGTCGATCAGGTACTCGCAGCCCACGTTGACCAGGAAGCCGAACTTGTCTTCCAGCTCCACGTTGGCGCCGCGGGAGTTCTCGTTCTCCGAGAAATCGTTGATGAAGTAGCCGCCGCCGATACCCACGTAGGGCATCCAGCACTCGGCCAGGGTGGGCTGATAGCGCAGGGTGAGCAGGATGGGCAGCTGGGACACGTCGCCGATGTCCACGGACTGTCCGCCGCCCTTCACGGTCATGGTGGACTTGGCATACTCCACGGCCAGTTCGGCCGCGAAATCGTCCACGAAGAACCACGTGAAGTTGGCGCCGTAGGCCACGGTGCTGTCGAAGTCAAGGTCAATCTTGCCCACAACGGGATCGGACTCGTCGTCGCCCGCGTAAGTCTTGTAGCCCACGCGAAGCCCAACGCCCATCTTGCCGGCCTCGGCCGAGAAGGCGGCCGGGCTTACGGACACGATAAACGCAAGCACGCAAGCAAAAGCAATAATCTTTTTCATCTGTCACTCCTCCTTTGATGACCGGAAAAAGTACTTTCCCGCGCCCGTTTTTCCGGGGCGGCCCCTCCTCAAGAGCCTGCCCGGAAAAAGTAAATCAACGACTATTTTAGTACATCTTAGATAAAAAGCAAGCTTATTCGTCTACTAGACAATAATATCCGTAGTAATTACGGGAAGTCAATCGGAGAGCATACGGGCGATGGCGGAAAGCTCCGCCACGATCTCGTCGCGGCTCACGGCCGGCTCGGGGACGGGCTCGCGGCTTTTGCGCAGGGCCGCGAAATGGGCCTTGGCTCCGGGGATGGTGAACTTCTTTTCGTACAGAAGCTCCCGGATGGCCAAAACCGTGAGCACATCGTTGCGGCGGTAGACCCGCTGCCCGGTGGCTGTGCGGCCCGGCTTGATCTCGGGAAACTCGGACTCCCAGAAGCGCAGCACAAAGGGCTTCACTCCGGCGATCTTCGCCACCTCGCCGATCTTGAAGTAGGCTTTGCCTGCGTATCGCTCGGGGATGTCCCGGTTCATGGGCTCCTCCGGCTTGCGGGAATGCCCGCCCCTGTTGTGGGAAAACCTCGGGCCGGCCTGCTCCTCCCAAAACCGGGCTTCTACAGGCCGCGGGGACGGCCCGGCGAAAACGATGAGATGCACGGCGCGCAAGAAGCCGGTGATGAAGCATACTCCGTCGGTACGTGACCGAAACCGGCTTTGAAGCGCAACGGTGCAGCTCGCGTTTTTTCGTGGGCCGCTAGGGAAGCTCGGCGTTGAACGCCTGGACCAGGTCCCGCCCAATCTTCTCGTGCAGCGTGTTCACCTCCGCGTCCGTGAGCGTCGCCTCGAAGGACCGGTAGGTAATGCGGAAGGTCATGCTCTTCTTGCCCTCGGCAATGGGGTTTCCCACATATACATCAATTGCGTCCATGGATTCAACCCATTCGTTTCCCATGGAAAGGACGCGGGCGATCACATCCTGGGCCTGGGCGGCCCGGGCCACGATGAGGGTGATGTCCCGGGTCACGGAGGGGTAGCGCGAAGGCGGCGCGAAGGTGATGGCCTCGGGCGCCAGGGAGCTAAGGTGGTGGGCGTTCAGCTCCACCAGGAATATCGGAGCCTTGATGTCGAAGCGGCGGGCCACCGAAGGGGATACCTGGCCCGCGCAACCCAGCAGCAGGTCGCCGTGCCGCACCTCGGCCCCGTGGCCGGGACGCAGGTAGGGGAACTCCACCTTGCCGGCCGGAGAAAAGCGCGCGCCTTGGATCTTGAAGGCGGCCAGGACGGCTTCCACCGCGCCCTTGGCGTCGTAAAAATCCCTGGGCTGCTCGGTCACGGCCCAGGATGCGGGCTGCCGGGAGCCGCAGAGAACGGCCGCAAGGTAGAAGGTTTCCTGCGGGAGCTTTTCCCCTGCCACTGCCACGAAGGTCTTGCCCAGCTCGAACATGGCGAGATCGCGGTTCTGCTGGTTCACGTTCCGGCCCGCCGCGGCCAAAAGCCCGGAGCAGAGCGAGCTCCGCATCACGGCCATGTCCTCGGAGAGCGGGTTCAAAAGCGCCACTGTGCTCCTGCGGCGGTCTTCCGGGGAAAGGTCCAGGAGATCGCCCGCGTTGCCCGGGGCGAAGCTGTAGTTCACCGCCTCGGAAAACCCCAGGCCCGTCATGACGGCCCGGAGGCTCCTGCGGAAGGCCAGGAAGCCATCCTCGTTCTCGGCCTCCATGGGGAACTGCGGGGTGGTGACGGGGATGCGGTCGAAGCCCCAGAGACGGGCCACCTCTTCCACCAGGTCCTCGGGGCGGCTGATGTCGGGCCGGAACCCCGGTATCGTGGCGGACAGACGGTCCCGGTCCAGCTTCGTCACGGGAATATCCACCGAAGAAATGAGCCCGGCCATCTTCTGCCCCGGGATCTTGGTGCCCAGGATGCGGTTTGCCTGCTTGACCGACAGCGTCACCTTCCTGCGCTTCACCGGAGCGGGATGGGAGTCCACCGCTCCCTTGACCACGGTCCCCCCGGACACCTCCGCCATGAGCGCGATGGCGCGGTCCGCCGCCCGGAGCTGGCCTTCCGGGTCCACGCCCCGCTCGAAGCGGTGCGAGGCCTCGGTGTGGTAGCCCAGCTTCTTGGAGGTTCGGCGCACGCTCATGGGCGAGAAGTAGGCGGACTCCAGCAGCACGTTTTGCGTGTTGCCGTTGATCTCCGAGTTGAGGCCGCCCATGACGCCGGCTAAAGCCACGGGCTTCTTGCCGTCGCAGATCATGAGGTTTTCCGGGAGCAGCTCCCTTTTCTGGCCGTCCAAGGTCACGAAGGGCTCGCCGGGGAGTGCGCGGCGCACCACGATGCGGCGCTCCTCCAGGAGATCCAGGTCAAAGGCGTGGAGCGGTTGGCCCAGCTCCAGCATGACGTAGTTGGTCACGTCCACGATGTTGTTTAAGGGGCGCTGGCCCACGGCGGAGAGCCGGTCCCGCAGCCAGAACGGGGACGGGCCGATCTTCGCGTTCAAAAGAAGCCGCGCCACGTAGCGCGGGCAGTCCTGCGGCGCCTCGATGGCCACGGAGGTGAGACGGGCGGTTTCGCCGCCCTGGCGGGAGGCCCCGGTCTCCGGCAAACGGAGCTTCTTCCCCGTGATGGCGGCCACTTCCCGGGCCACTCCCAGCATGCACAGGCAGTCGGGCCTGTTGGGCGTGACGCCGATCTCCAGGATGAAGTCGGAAAGCTTGAGCGCCCGGGCGATGGGCGTGCCGGGTTTCATCCGGCCGGGAAGCTCCAGGATGCCCGCCGCATCGTCGGAAAGCCCTAGCTCCGACTCGGAGCAGAGCATGCCCTTGGACAGCACGCCGCGGATCTCGGCTTCGTTCACGATGGCGCCGGAGGGAAGCTCGGTGCCGGGAAGGGCCAGTGCCGTCAGGAGCCCTTTCCGGGCATTGGGCGCGCCGCATACGATGGTCACCTCGCCATCGCCAGCGTCCACCCGGCACAGGGTAAGCTTGTCCGCCCTGGGATGCGGCCCGGCCTCCAGGATGCGCGCCACCTTCACGGAGGAAAGGTAGGCGTAGCGGTCGCGCACGGCCTCCACCTCCAGGCCGCGCATGGTGAGCGCGTCCGCCAGGGCTCCGGCGGAAAGGCCGATATCCACGTAGTCCTTCAACCACGACATGCTGACTATCATTTGGCCACCTTCACGATGCGATTGTAAGCCGTGCCCTAGCGGGTCAGAACTGCTGGAGGAACTTCCCGTCGTTTTCGAAGAAGCGCCGGATGTCGTCAATGCCGTACTTGAGCATGGCGACGCGCTCGACGCCCAGGCCGAAAGCGAAGCCGGTGTACTGGGAGGTGTCGTAGTTGACGTTCTCGAACACCGCCGGGTGCACCATGCCCGAGCCCAGGATCTCCAGCCAACCGGTCTTCTTGCAGATGCGGCATCCCGCGCCCTTGCACATGACGCAGCCGATATCCACCTCGGCCGAGGGCTCGGTGAAGGGGAAGAAGCTGGGCCGGAAACGAAGCGGCGTGTCCTTGCCGAACATGGAGGTCACAAACTCGGTGAGGGTGCCTTTCAAATCCGCGAAGCTGATGCCCCGGTCCACCACCAAACCCTCCACCTGGTGGAACATGGGGGTATGGGTCACGTCGGAATCACAACGGAACACCTTGCCGGGAGCGATGACCCGAACCGGGGGCCGGGTCTTTTCCATGGTCCGCACCTGGAGCGGCGAGGTGTGGGTGCGCAGAACCACGCCGTCGGACACGAAGAAGGTGTCCTGCATATCGCGGGCGGGATGGTCCGGCGGGAAGTTCAGCGCCTCGAAGTTGTACCAGTCGAGCTCGACCTCGGGTCCTTCGGCCACGGAAAAGCCCATGCGCGTAAATATCGCGCACATCTCCTCCATGACCTTCGTGATGGGATGGAGCCGGCCCACGGCCATGGGCCGCCCGGGCAGGGTCACGTCCAGGGCGTGCTCCCGCGAGTCCCTTTCGGCAAGGGCTTCCGTGGCCCGGGCAAAGGCCTGCTCCAAGGCGTTCTTGAGCTCGTTGATGAGCTGGCCGGCCTGCTTGCGCTCCTCCGGGGAAAGCCGGGGGATCTCCGCGAACAGGGCGGCCACATCCCCCTTCCGCCCCAGGAAGCGTGCGTTTGCTTCCTTCAGAGCCTTCTCGTCGCCGGCCTGCTCCATCTCGGCCAGGGCCCGGGCCTTAATCTCTGCAATCTTCTCTTTCAAGGCGCACCCGACTGTTTGAGATTTTAAAAAAGACCACTCCCGGCGATCTCCTCCCCCGAGCAACGGGCATAAAACAGCTACGCCGGAACGGTTTTCACGTTCCGGCGTCGGGCCTGCGGGAGTGCTATGGGGATGTTGCCGCGGAGGCGCCACAGGGAAACGGGAGGGCCGCCGCGCTGTCGTTTTCCGGCCGCTCCCGCCGGTTCGCCGCAAGCTTCGGGCGGAGCGCCGCCCGGTCTACTGCAGGTTCTGTCCGGCCAGCGCCGCCACCTGGGTGAAGGCGGCCGGATCGCTCACCGCGAGCTCGGCCAAAACCTTTCGGTCCAGGGCCACCTGGGCGTTTTTCAGGCCGTTCACGAAGCGGCTGTAGGACAGCCCGTTCATGCGGACAGCCGCGTTGATGCGGGCGATCCAAAGGCGGCGCATGCTGCGCTTGTGCTGGCGACGGTCGCGGTATGCGTAACGCAGGGCACGATCCACGGAAACGGCCGCCTGCCTGATCTGGGTGCGGCGTCCGCCGACCATTCCCTTGGCGAGCTTGAGCACCTTGTTGCGGCGCCTTCTCGCCTTGAAACCACGTTTGACACGCATGGTCTTGACTCCTTTACAACCGATGTCTTCGTAAGGATGCGTTCCGCGTCCCGGGGGCGAAGGCGAAACGGGCCTCCGGGACCGGGGCCTACATGGTCCTGAGATAGGGCAAAAGGTGCCGCACCTCGTTCATGTTGGCCTGGTCAATGATATGGGGCTGGCGCAGGTCGCGCTTGCGCTTGCGGGTCTTCTTGGCCAGGATGTGGCTATGGTTGGCCTTCCGGAAGACGACCTTGCCCGTGCCGGTTTTCTTGAAACGCTTGGCAGCGGAGCGGTTGGTCTTGATCTTGGGCATGGGTTTGCTCCTTTATGACGATCCTTGCAATGGTCCTGGTAAAGCCTTGTCCTTGCCTGCCGTCCGGTGGCTTCCGGAACCCGGAAGGGCTTCTAACTCCGCGCACCGATTCCGGCAAGGCTTTTTTTTAATAGTTCCGGCCCGGCCCTGCCGGGAGCAAGGGGAGAAAATAAAAAAAACCGGCAATAGCACCGGGTTGCGCCCCCTTGAAAGCCGCATTTTTTAGTATAAGCGAAATAATCGGGCCTTGCAAGCTATTTCGGAGCCAGCACCATGGTGAGCGTCCGTCCCTCGAACTTGGGGGCCTGCTCCACCACCGCATACTCCTGCACGGCCGCCTGAACCTTCTCCAGCATGGCCCGGCCCCGGTCGGCAAAGGCGATCTCCCGGCCCCGGAACATCAAGGTCACCTTCACCTTGTCCCGGTCCTCGGTCAGAAACCGCTTCATGTGGCCGATTTTCACGTCCAGGTCGTGGTCGCCCGTCTTGGGACGCACCTTGATCTCCTTCAGAGTGAAGGAGGCGGTCCTTTTCTTGGCTTCCTGGGCCTTCTTGGTTTGCTGGTAGCGGTACTTGCCGTAGTCCATGATCTTGCACACCGGGGGCCTGGCAGTGGGCGATACCTCCACCAGATCCAGCCCGGCGGCTTCCGCCACGGCCAAAGCCTGGTGAATGGGAATCACTCCCACCTGGGTTCCCTCGGCGTCGATCAAACGAACTTCCTTGGCCCTGATGTTCCTGTTGATATTGACCCGCTGCTTATCTATTCTGCCACCTCCCACGGTAATGGTTTTCCGCGCCGCCGGGATACCCTCTCTTCGCTCCGCGGCCAGTTGCCTAATTGACCTTCTTTATGCTTGCCGCCCGGCATCCGCGCACCGACACGGAATCGTGCAAAAATCGCTATAAAGGAAAAAAACAAGGCTTTCAAGCCCATTTCGCGAATTACTGCCCGGAGGGCGACTCGCCGTTTGCTTCCTCCCTTTGCCTTGTACCGGTCCGGCGCCCCCGGATCCTTGTCCGTTCAGGCCCGGTTTCCCTGGCATCTTCCCTACTTAGTCGGTAAAGGGCGACGGCGAGATCCCCCGGACCGCGATGTGGTTTTTCGAGGCCGAGAGAAAATTGTCCATGCTCATGCCGTAGCGCACCTTTCCATCCAGGGTGCGCACCGCCAGGGTTCCCGCATCCCGCTCCTTGCCCCCCACCGTCACCATGAGGGGGATCTCGGAGAGCTGGGCGTCCCGCACCTTTTTCTGGATGCTCTCCGTGCGGTCGTCCAGAACGCAGCGCAGGCCCTCGTCCTTGAAGCGCGAGAAGATCTCGTTGGCGTAGCCCACCACCTCGTCGTTCATGGCCAGGACCGAAGTCTGCACCGGCGCGAGCCACAAGGGGAAGCGGCCGGCGAAGTGCTCCACCAAAATGCCGAAGAAGCGCTCGATGGAGCCGTAGATGACCCGGTGGATCATCACCGGGCGGTGCCGCTGGTTGTCGGCGCCCACGTAAGTGAGATCGAAACGCTCGGGCAGGTTCATGTCCAGCTGCACCGTTCCGCACTGCCAGGTCCGGCCGATGGCGTCCTCGATGTGCACGTCAATCTTGGGACCATAGAAGGCTCCGTCGCCCTCGTTGACGCGGAAGGGCCGCCCATACTCTTCCAGGGCGCCGGTGAGGCCGTCCGTGGCCATCCGCCACTGCTCGTCCGTGCCGATGGACTTCTTGGGCCTGGTGGAAAGCTCCAGCTTGAACGACAGCCCGAAGGTGCCGTAGATGCGCTCCACCAGCTTGAGCACCCCCAGGATCTCGGGCCGGATCTGCTCGGGCGTCATGAAGATGTGGGCGTCGTCCTGGTGGAAGGCCCGGACCCGGAAGAGCCCGGATAAAACGCCCGAGAGCTCGTGGCGGTGCACCAGGCCGATTTCGGCGGCGCGTAGCGGCAGGTCCTTATAGGAATGCAGCCCCGATGCGTAGAGGAGCATGCCGCCCGGGCAGTTCATGGGCTTGATGGCCTGCTCCGTCTCGTCAATGACCGAGGTGTACATGTTCTCGCGGTAGTTCTCCCAGTGGCCCGAGCGCACCCACAGGCTCTTCTGGAGCATCACCGGGGTCTTGGTCTCCACGTAGCCGGCGCGCCGGTGCTCGAAGCGCCAGTAGTCCATCAGCGCGTTCCACACCTCCATGCCCTTGGCGTGGAAGAAGGGCATGCCCGGCGCCTCGTCGTGGAAGGAGAAGAGGTCCAGCTTCGCGCCGATCTTGCGGTGGTCGCGCTTCCGGGCCTCTTCCAGGAAGTTCAGGTACTTGGCGAGCTCCTCCTTGGAAAAGAAGGCCGTGCCGTAAATGCGCTGGAGCTGGGCCTTTTCCGAGTCGCCCCGCCAGTAGGCCCCGGACACCTTCATGAGCTTGAAGGACTTCACCATGCCGGTGTGGGGAACGTGGGGCCCGCGGCAGAGGTCCGTGAACGAGCCCTGGCCATACAGAGAGATGGTGCCGTCCGGCAGCTCGGAGATAAGCTCCGTCTTGTAGGGCTCGTCCTTGAAGAAGGCCAGCGCGTCGGCCTTGGTCTTCATGTTGCGGACGATGGGGGTCTTCTCCTTCACGATCCTCTTCATCTCCGCCTCGATCTTCGGAAAGTCCTCCTCGGACACGGGCGGCATGTCGAAGTCGTAATAGAAGCCGTTCTCGATGACCGGGCCAATGGTGGGCTTGGCCTGGGGATAGAGCTTGATCACCGCCTGGGCCAGCACGTGGGCCGCGCTGTGGCGCATGATGTGGAGCGCTTCCGGGTCCCGGGTAGTCAGAATGCGCACCGACGCGTCCCTTTCCAACACGGTGGAAAGATCCAGGGTCTCTCCGTCCACCTCTATGGCCACGGAGACCTGGAACAGGCCCTCGGAGATCCGGCGCGCAATGTCCGCGCCCGTCACCGGAGAGTCGAAGCTGAGCGTCTTGCCGTCCGGAAGCGTGATGGTTAGCATTTCTGTCCTGTCTGGTGAAAAGTCCTCTTTTGATCCGGGACGCGGCCTTCCCGTCCCGCAAGATTCCCGGCCCGTCTGATGGAAAGCATCGCCGAGCGCAACGGACACTAACGGATATGTCCCCGTGGGTCAAGGGGAAGACCCCTTTTTCCACAGGTCTTTCCCGCCGGAGAGCCTCTATCCGCGATCGGTTTTGACATTTGATATTTTAAGTTAAAAAAATAAATAGTTATAAATTACTTTTTCTTTTTTTGGAAAAAGGCTTGACTGGAGGTTAAAAATAGGTATTTTAGTACCGAAATAATTAATTGGAGGCCCCATGCCGCACCTGGCGAAAATATCCGAGGCAGCATCCATGGCCCTGCACACCATGGCCATGATGGCCGGAAACCCGGACGAGGCCTTGTCCGCTCGCTCCATGGCCGAGGCCCTGGGATGCTCCGAAGCCCATCTGGCAAAGGTTTTGCAAAGGCTCGCCAAGGCGGGGCTGTTGACCTCCACCCGCGGGCCCAAGGGCGGCTTCGTCCTGGCGCGGCCCGCCGGAGCCATCACCCTTCTGGAAATCTACGAAACCATCGAAGGTCCGCTCACTCCCTCCCAGTGCCTGCTGGGAAAGCCCGTATGCGGCGGAAACTGCATCCTGGGCGGCCTTCTGGGGGAAGTGGATCTGCGCGCCCAAGAGTACCTGGGAAACAAGAGCCTGGCGGACTTCTCCGCCGCATTTTCCGGAGGAAGCCATGACCGCGAATGAGATCATGCGAGACATCATCGAGATAGACGAGACCAAGTGCACCGGCTGCGGCCAGTGCGTCACCGCCTGCGCCGAGGGGGCGCTGGCCATCGTGGACGGCAAGGCCAAGCTGGTGTCCGACATCTACTGCGACGGCCTGGGCGCCTGCCTGGGCGGGTGCCCGGAAGGGGCCCTCAAGGTAGTCGCCCGCCCCGCCCCGGCCTTTGACGAGCACGCCGTGGAAAAGCACCTGGCCGCGAAAAAGGCCGCGGAGCAAAAGCCCGCCGGACCGACACTGGCCTGCGGCTGCCCGGGCTCGGCCCAGATGACCCTTGCGCCCAAGGCCCCCCGCGCCGCAGCCGGCCAAGCCCCGGACTCCGCGCTCAGCCACTGGCCCATCAAGCTTGCCTTGGTCCAGCCCGCGGCGCCCTTTCTCCGGGACGCGGACCTCCTGCTTCTGGCCGACTGCACCGCCGCCGCGCACCCGGACCTGCACCGCAGGCTCCTCTCCGGCCGGGCCGTGGTCATGGGCTGCCCCAAGTTCGACAACCCCGCGGCCTATACGGACAAGCTCGCCCAGGTCCTGGCCGTGGGCCGGCCCCGCTCCCTCACCGTGGCCGTCATGGAGGTCCCCTGCTGCAAAGGCTTCGTCCATGCGGCAAAGCAGGCCCGGGAAAAGGCCGCCGCCGACCTGCCCGTCACCGTGGTGGAGATCGCCCGGGACGGCTCCGAGCTCTCCCGGACCGAGATCTAAAAGGCCAAGGCAACTGCAAAGGCAAAAGCTAATGGCAAAAACAGATCTTGGGGGGAACCTTACTTTCATGGAGAAAGAAAGGGTCTCCCCACCCCCCCCCTCCAAAGAAAGCCCGAGCATGTGCGTTGTAAGGGGGCGGAGTTAGAGACTTTCGGGACAAACAGCGGCTAGAGGCAGAGGATGAAATCAATGCTCAAGCGGCTTCTGCAAAAAGATGAGGGGATCCAATGGGACCGGGACGCGGAGCAGTCCCTGGCGACAGTGCCCCTGCCGCTGCGGCCCATGGTGCGCCGGATGGTGGAATCCATGGCCGCCAAGGAAAACCTAGGCCTCATCACCCGAAAGTACTTCGAAAAGGCCAAGGAAAAGACCCGGCCGAAAAAGGAAAACTTGAGCTCGGTCATGCCCGCAAAAAACCGACGCGGCGTTCCCATGGTCCTGGTTGCCGGCTGCCACGAGAAGATGGCCGGCTGCGAAAACCCGCTGTTGGACACGGACCAGTGGATCGCGGCGGTGAACGATCGGGCGCAAAGGACGGACCTGTCCGAGCGGCTCCGTAAAAGGGTCCAGGGCGACACCATCTACATGCACGACAAGATCAAGGTCTCGATATCCGGCTGCCCCAACGGGTGCTCCCGGCCCCAGATCGCGGACATCGGCATCACAGGCGCCGCTGTCCCGACCTTTGATCCGGCCCTCTGTACCGGGTGCGGAGCATGCCTGGAAGCCTGCCCGGACCGGGCCCTCGCCCTGGGAGATTCCACGCCCCTGCGCGACGGGGAAAAATGCCAGGGTTGCCGGAAATGCCAAAAGGCCTGCCCCGCGGGCGCGGTTTCCCTGGGCTCCTTCGGCGCGCGCCTGCTTTTGGGCGGAAAGCTGGGGCGGCACCCGCACCTGGCGGAGCCGGCCGGCGTGTTCGAAACCCCGGAAGACCTGCTGGCGGCCGTCGGGCCGGTACTGGACCGATACATTGCAAATGCGAAGGCCGGCGAGCGCCTCGCCGACTTTCTGCTTCGGGAAAAGGAGCGTGCCTCATGAGCAAGACCCTGTGCCCCGGACAGAGCACCATGTTCTGGACCGACCGTGACGTGTTCGAGATCCCTTGCGGGTCTTGCGGAGCGGACGTGGAGTTCTTCCGCGACGACGCCAAGCGCCGCTGCGGCAAGTGCGGGAACATCGTTTACAACCCCAAGCTCAACCTGGGCTGCGCGACCTGGTGCGAGCATGCCAAGGAATGCCTGGGTTACGACCCCAAGGAGAAGTACGGCGATGCAGAGCAGGGCCAGGAAGCCCTGGTGGACCGGCTCATTGGAGAGATGAAGCGCACCTTCGGCAAGGATGAGGAGCGCATCGCCCACGCCTTACGCGTCCTGGAAAACGCCAAGGCCATTCTGAAGGAGACCCCGGGGGCCGACCCCAAGGTGGTCTTCGCGGCGGCCCTACTCCACGACATCGGCATCCAGGAGGCGGAAAGAAAGCACGGCTCCAACGCCGGACGTTTCCAGGAGATGGAAGGCCCGGCCATCGCCGAGCCCATCATGAAGGGGCTCAAGCTGGACCCGGCCACCATTGACCATGTCGTGAAGATCATCGCCAACCACCACAGTGCGCGGGACATTGATACCATAGAATTCCGCATCCTCTGGGACGCGGACGTGATCGTGAACATTCCCGACGAGCACGCGGACAAGACCGGCGAGGACATGGCCCGGTTCATCGAGAAGGTGCTGCACACCGATGCCGGGAAAAAAATCGCCCGCCAAAAGTATTTGTCGGCATAGGAAGGCAAGAAGAACCATCACCCGTACCCCCAAACCAACCAAGGAGGAAACAACATGTTCTGTTACCAGTGCGAGCAAACGGCCAAGGGCCAGGGTTGCGAGAAGATCGGCGTGTGCGGCAAGAACGACGAGGTGGCGACCCTCCAGGACCTTCTGGTGGAGGTGCTCCGGGGCCTTTCGCAGGTGGCGCTGGCGGCCCGGGAAAAGGGGATCAATGAAAAGGGCGTCAACGAGTTCCTGGCGAAAGCCCTGTTCGCGACGCTCACCAACGTGAACTTCGACCCGGCGCGCATCGAGGGCTACATCAAGAAAGCGGCAGCCCTCCGGGACGACCTGAAGAAGAAAGTGGCGGCCGCCGGCGGAACCGCCTCCTGGGACGGGCCGGCCGCGCTGGCCCCGGCTGCGGACCGGGACGGCAAGCTGGCCCAGGGCAAGGCCGCGGGCCTGAAGGCGGACGCCACCGTGAACCCCGACATCCAGAGCCTCCAGCACATCACCCTGTTCGGCATCAAGGGCGTTGCCGCCTACGCCGACCACGCCCAGATCCTGGGGCAGCAGGACGACTCCGTATTCCTCTTCCTCATGCAGGCCCTGGTGGCGCCCCTCAACAAGGCCCTGGGGCTAAACGACTGGGTGGGCCTGGCCCTCAAGACCGGCGAGGTGAACCTCAAGGCCATGGAGCTCCTGGACGCCGGCAACACCGGCACCTTCGGCCACCCCGTGCCCACCCCGGTACCCCTGGGCCACAAGAAGGGCCACGCCATCCTGGTGTCCGGCCACGACCTGATGGATCTCCACGAGCTTTTGAAGCAGACCGAGGGCAAGGGCATCACCGTATACACCCACGGCGAGATGCTGCCCACCCACGGCTACCCCAAGCTCAAGGCCTTCCCCCACTTCTACGGCCATTACGGCACGGCCTGGCAGAACCAGCTCAAGGAATTCGCGGCCTTCCCTGGCGCCATCCTCATGACCACCAACTGCATCCAGAAGCCGGCCGCCACCTACATGGACAACATCTTCACCGCCGGCGAAGTGGGCTGGCCGGGCGTGACACACATCGCGGACCGCAACTTCGCGAAGGTGATCGAAAAGGCTCTGGCCATGCCGGGGTTCGCCGAGGACGCACCGGGCAAGAGCGTGACCGTTGGCTTTGCCCGCAATACGGTCATGAGCGTGGCCGGCAAGGTCATCGAGGCGGTCAAGGGCAAGGCGCTGCGCCACTTCTTCCTGGTGGCCGGCTGCGACGGCGCCAAGCCGGGCCGCAACTACTATACGGAGTTCGTGGAGAAGGTGCCCAAGGACTGCGTGGTGCTGACGCTCGCCTGCGGCAAGTTCCGCTTCTTCGACAAGGAGCTGGGCGACATCGGCGGCATCCCGCGGCTTTTGGACGTGGGCCAGTGCAACGACGCCTACTCGGCCATCCAGATCGCGGTGGCTCTGGCCAACGCCTTCGGCGTTTCCGTGAACGACCTGCCGCTCTCCATGATCCTGTCCTGGTACGAGCAGAAGGCCGTGGCCATTTTGCTCACCCTGTTCCACCTGGGCATCAAGAACATCCGGCTGGGCCCGAGCCTGCCGGCCTTCATCACGGGAAACGTTCTCCAGGTGCTGGTGGACAACTTCGCCATCAAGCCCATCACCACTCCGGATGAGGACCTGAAGGCCATCCTCGGCTAGCCGCCGGATCCGCCTGCTGCGTTGCTCTTTGCCGGCAAGGACGGTCACGTACAACCGCGTACGCTCCCGCCCTTGCCGGCTCGCGCGCCTTGCATCCGAACCCCGTGACAAGCCGAAATTGGGGCAAGAAAACGCATACGCCCATCACCTACAAACGAGCTAATGGGATTCGCACTCTAAGCGAGGTGGAAAATATGAAAAAGGTCGCCATGTTCGTGGAAAACGACTTCTCGGCCAAAGGCATCCAGAAGCTCCTGGTGCACGACAGCCCTTACTTCCGCATCATCAATTTCAACTTCGAGGCGGGGCAGACCCTGGCCGTCCACCACCACGACGTGGAAGGCGAGCTTTGCATGACCGTGCTCTCCGGCTCCGGCGACTTCCTGGGGGCCGATGGCGCGAAAACCCCGCTGCAGGCCGGGGACGCCGCCGTGTGCCCCATCGCCGAGCCCCACGGCTTCAGCGCCCGCACGCCGGTGAGGCTCCTGGTCACCATCGCTCCGACCTTATAAGGGAGGCCGCCTTCTCCCCCTTTGACAAGGGGGAACCGGGGGAGGTTTTCACGAAGGACCTGCCCCGGAAGAAAGCCTTTCGGAAAGCGATAAAGCGCTGCCGCCCCGGGCAGGAACCGCCGCCCCCTCGCCCCTGCTTGCCTTTACCTTTGCAGGGGAGTAAAACAGCCCCCATGGAACTTTCCTTCGAAGACCTGCGGGAGTCGAACGAGTTTTTGCGGGCCGTCCTGGACAACCTGGACGTGGCCGTGCTCCTGGCCGACGAGAACTTCTGCATCCAGCAGTTCAACGACAACTTCCTCAAGCTTTTCCGCACGCCTGCGGCCGATCTCTGCGGCAAGCGCTTCGGCGGCGCCACGGGCTGCGCCCATGCCATCATGGAGAACCGGCCCTGCGGCCAGACCGCCCAGTGCGACTCCTGCGCCGTGCGGAAAAGCCTGGCCCAGACTCTTCTGGAAAACCGGCCCGTGGACGGCCTTCCCCTGGAGCGGATCTTTTACCTGGACGGCAGCCCCGTACAGAAGTATCTCCGCATCAGTACCCGCAACGTCTCGTTCCAGGGGCGGAAGATGGTGATGCTTCTTTTGTACGACGTCACCGACCTCACCCTGCAGAAGATGGAGCTGGTGGAAAAGCAGAGGGCGCTGGACCTGGACCTCTCCGCGGCCGCCCGCATCCAGGAAAGCCTCCTGCCTCCCCCCTGCCGGGCCATCGGCTCGGCGCCCGTCGCCTGGAAGTTCGATCCCTGCACCCAGGTGGGGGGGGATATCTTCAACGTGGCCTTCCCCACCGAAGAGCACGCGGTGCTCTATATGCTGGACGTCGCAGGCCACGGAGTCTCCGCCGCACTGGTGACCGTGGCCGTCTCCCAGTTTCTGCACGGCATCTACGGCGGGGTCATGGGAGGCGGGGCTCCGGCCCGGCCCCGGGACGTGGTGAACAGCCTGGAAAAAGCATTCCCCTTCGAGCGGTTCGACTCCTTCTTCTCCATCGTTTACGGCGTGGTGGACCTTTCCCGCCGGACCCTGACCTGTAGCGTAGCGGGCCACCCTCCTCCGCTCCTTCTGCAGCCCGACGGGGTCATCCGCTCCTTTGCCACCCACGGCCCGGTGGTGGGCCTCGGCACGGGCATACCCTTCCAGGACGCGGAGATCGCCCTCAGCCCGGGCGAGAAGATCATCCTCTACACCGACGGCGTTGTGGAAAACCGGGACGTCCAAGGAACGAGCTTCGGCCGGGACCGCCTGGTTGCCGAGCTCTCCGGCCAGGCCGACAAGAGCGTCTGGGACCTTGCGGAATCGCTTGCGGCGAGCCACAAGGCCCACCTGGGCGGGGCGCCCCCGGACGACGACGTAAGCCTCCTCATCTTCGGCCTGCCCCACTGAACGGAGCCGCCGGGGAAATCCGTCTCCTCTTGCCATAAAGAGCAATGCCGTAGTAATTTGTACACTGGCTTCCGGTTCCCGAGATCCGCCCTTCCGCTCCGGCTATTCAAACATTGTGCATTTCCATAGAGCATCCAGGCGGCAAGGGGAAAAGCAGCGGGAGCCTTCCCCTGTTCGCCGGGAAGCCGAAGGCGAACCCGATGCAGTTCATCGTCTGAATGCGGCCTGCCTGCCCATGCCCCCGCCTGCATTCACGACACGACCATTCTAAGGCACACTCCGACCCGGAGGAAATCCATGCCCGAAGAGCTACTGCAAACACAGCTCCTGGTCCCCGCCTACCAGATCGGCCTCCTGCTTCTGGTTTCCACCATAGCGCTGCTCTTCGGCAAGATGCGCCTCGCCCTCATCCTGAACTACCTGTTCACGCTGTACTGGGGCTATATCCTGAACCGTTCGACGCTTCTGGGCTCCGGCCTGGAGAACCTCTCCAACTTCACGGCCATCTACTTCGGCTTCGGGCTGGCCATTGCTGTGCTGGCGGCCTTTTCCTTTCTGATCCACGGCAGCCAGAAGGCGTAATACGATTGTCATGATTCCTGCCGGATGGCGGCTTCTCGAGACCATCAGGCTGCCAAGCGCCCGCGAAATGCCTTTCTTTGCTATTTTTGAGATAGCTTCTAGTAACGGGAGCAATAAATATTTCTGTGGGTTTTCGTGCAGGCCGAAGGCTCGGCAAGTTTTGAGCCCCCTTGCAGAATTACGCATAGAAATCTGAGTGTCGCTCCCCGCACGATAACGGGGAAAAGCTTGGACTGCCGGTCGGAGAGAGCCGATCTTTCATGGACACATTCACCCATGCGCTTCTGGGGGCGACGATGGCCGCGGCCGCGGCGCCCCGCGCCCTGGTCCGGAAAGCGGCATTGGCCGGGGCTCTGGCGGGCGCGCTCCCGGACGCGGACGTGTTCCTGAGCCGTGCCTCGGATCCTCTGTTCGCGCTGCTGGCCCACCGCCACGCGACACACAGCCTGTTCGTCATCCCGTTGGGGGCGCTGGTTGCGGCCCTGATCCTCCGCTACGTCCTGCGCAGCTCCCTGCCCAGGGGCCACCTCTATCTCTTCTGCATCCTGGGCTACGCCAGCCATGCGCCCCTGGACCTCTGCACCAGCTACGGCACTCATTTTCTGTGGCCCTTCACCGAAGGCCGCATCTCCTGGGACATCATCTCCATCGTGGACCCGGCGGTCTTCCTCCTCCTGATCGCCGTCCTGGCCGTCTCCCTGAGGCGGAAAAGCCGCATGGCCGCCCGAGCCGGCCTTGTCTTTTTCGCATGTTATCTGGGAGCAGGAGCCCTTTTGCACCATAAAGCCGAAAGTTCGCTGATGACATTCCTTGCCTCCCGAGAGCGGCCTGCCGGGCGGATGCGGGTCATGCCCACCCTGGGGAACCTGGTCCTATGGCGAGGGGTGTACGAGTCCGGAAACGAGATCTGCGCGGATGCCGTGCGCGTTGCGGTGTCGGGGGAAAGCCGTGTGTACGGAGGCTCGTGTACGGCGCGTTTTTCCGCGGCCAACCCGGGGCCCGGGCTGGCGGCCGCAGACGCAGGGGATATCGAACGTTTCTCCCGCTTCGCGGACGGTTATCTGGCCCTGGTCCCGGACCATCCCGAGGTCCTGGGCGACATGCGCTACAGCCTGCTTCCCAACAGCCTCGAGCCCCTGTGGGGGATAACCGCGGAGCCGGGCATCCGGGTGGTTCACTTCCGGGGCTTTACCGGCGAGTCCTGGCGCATATTCTCCGGCATGCTCGCCAACCGCGCCCACCCGGAATCCCCGGAGGGGTCGGGCTTGTGGAAAGGATGGGCATCCCTCCTCCGAAGGCTCACCACGGAGGCCGGCGGCAGGGCGCGCGCCAATGTAAAACGAGCGCCCGCACGGGACGAGCAGGGATAGCCGGAGAACCGATTTTGCCTCCTTTTCAACAACTTCCCGGTCTTGCAGGTATTTTGCATTGACAATCCAGGAAGTTGGCTGCTAATAGGTAGCCTGCTCCACGTTTCATCCCAACCGACACGCCCAAAAAATTCCAGGGGGAGGCCATGGCAGAGGAAAAAAGCATTCTCACCACCCGTTTTTCTTCCGGCGTCTTCGCCATCATCACCGTGGTTCTTTACATCGTAAGCTTTCTTCTGTTCGTCGGCATCATCAAGTCCCACTTCGAGGAGGAGTTCACCGCGGGCGTGTTCATGATCTTCCCCGCCCTCTACGGAGCCATCTCGGGTATCGTCATAGGAATCTTCCAGCAGAAAAAGATATCGGCGGCGGCGGGCATCATCGCGGGGCCCATGGGCGGGATCATCAACTGGCCGGGAATCATTATGGCGAGCAGCTGGCTTTTCATCTACGGGGCCGTCGAGCTGGTCATCCACATCGTGAAATGGGAAAAGCCCGCCCTGGCCGACTGGCTGTTCATCAAGAACCGCGAGATGATGGACCTGGCCTTCGGCATGCGCGACTTCTACTCCACGGTGGCCATAGCGGGAGGCATTCTGGGCGTGGTTCTCCTGCTGGTCTACAACCGCATCCTCTTCGGCAAGCACCGCTGGATCAACCCCCTCACGGTGATCATCGCCATGGTGGTCCTGGCCGCGCCCGCCGTCGTGCTTCTCTTCGCCGGCGAGGAACTGCAGAAAATCATCATCCTTCTCATGAGCATCCTGTTCTTCGGCACCTTCTCCGTGGCGCCGCTGCTCTGCCTGTCCGATTGCTTCGGCTATATGGCCAACCGCAAGGTGAAGAAACAGGTCGCTTTTTCCTAGGCGAAAAAAGTCCGGTACCGCCGGATTTCCCGGATCATCTCCCCATGAAAAAGAGCGGGGCCCTTGCGGGCCCCGCTCTTTTTTTACACCCCCCGGGCGTCGGGAGGAAAAAGGATCTTGTGGAGCTGGAGCGCCAGGCGCACCCGCAGCCGGTCGTCCAGGACCCAGCGGGCCAGGTCCCCGGGCGCAAGCTTTCCGAACACCGGGGAGAAGCTTACGGCGTTCCGGCCGCAGAGTCCGGGGTTTAGAACCAGTATCTCCCGCGCGAACTCGTAGTCCTCCCGGTCCGCCAGCACCATCTTCACTTCATCGCCTTCCCGCAGCCTTTCCAGGTTCTTCGGGTCGTTCTTGTCCTGCTGGCCGCTCCCCGGGCACTTCACGTCCAAAATGCGAATCACGCCTGGGGGCAGAAGGTCCATGTTCAGGCTCCCGTTGGTTTCCACCAGAACGGTCAGGCCCTCGCCCCGAAGACGTGCGCAAAGCTCCGGCGTCTCTTCCTGCAGAAGCGGCTCTCCGCCGGTGATCTCCACCAGGGGGCATTGGTATCGCAGGACAATTGCCGCGATCTCGGAGATCTCCATGGGAGTTCCATGCCCCCAGGCATAGGAGGTGTCGCACCAGCGGCAGCGCAGGTTGCAGCCGGAGAGACGCACGAACGCGCAGGGTTTTCCCGCGTGGGTGCTCTCCCCCTGGATGCTGTAGAAGATCTCCGTCACCGCAAGCGGCATGGCATCTCCAAGGCCTCAGGGGAATCGGTTCGAACGGTCGCGGCGCGCACCCGCCGGGCCCACATTGTGGTTTTCTTTTCACGGTTTTCCTGGTACACAGGCTTGCTTAAATTTTCATACCACGCCGGAAGCCGGAAAAAAAGCGGCTTCCCCCTTCCGGAAACACGGAGACGCGATGGAGATCCTTGCCTACACGCAGGAGCACGAAGCCTTCCGGAAACGACTGGCCGAGTTCCTGGCCGCCGAGGTGGTTCCTTTAATCCCGCGCTTCGAAGAGGAGCGCATGGTGGGAAAGGACGTCTGGCGCAAGATGGGCCGGGCCGGCTTCTTGTGCCCCGCCCTGTCCCGGGACTACGGCGGGCCGGGAGGCGACTTCCTGCACTCGGTCATCGTCATCGAGGAGCTCTCCCGCTCGGGGATCTCCGGGTTTGCTACCCCGCTCCACTCCGACATCGTCGTGCCCTACATCGAGGCCTACGGGTCGGAGGAGCAGAAACGCGCCTGGCTTCCGGGCTGCGCGGACGGCTCGGTGGTCACCGCCGTGGCCATGACGGAGCCGGGCGCCGGATCGGACCTGGCCTCCATGACCACAACCGACGTGGAGACCAACGGCCAGGTGTCGCTCTCCGGCGCCAAGACCTTCATCAGCAACGGCATCATCGCGGATCTCGTGATCGTGGCGGCCCGGGACCCGGAGGTGAAGAACCCCCACGAGGCCATCAGCCTGTATTTGGTCCAGGACGGCACCCCCGGCCTTTCCCGCGGGCGCAAGCTGGACAAAATGGGGCTCCAAACCCAGGACACGGCCGAGCTTTTCTTCACCAACTGCCGCATCCCTGCGGAAAACCGCCTGGGAATGAAAGGCGGCGGCTTCCTCATGCTCATGCAGAAGCTCCAGCAGGAGCGCCTCGTTGTGGCTCTCATGGCCGTCTGCGCCATGGACCGCATCGTCTCCTGGATCACCGACTACTGCAAAAGCACCAAGGTGAACGGGCGGGCCCTTTCCCGCGGGCAGGCCGTCTCCTTCGCCCTGGTGGAGATGGCGACCGAGGCGAAGATTGCGCGCACCTTCGTGGAGAAGCTCGTGGCCGATCACATGGAGAAAAAGCAGGTGGTGGTGGAGACCTCCATGGCCAAGTACTGGGCCTCGGACGCCGCCACCCGCCTGGCCGGCCGCGCCCTGGACCTCATGGGCCCCGAAGCCGTGCTGGACTGCCACCCCATGGCCAGAGCCTTCCGGGATGTCCGGGTCATGTCCATCTTTGCCGGCGCCAACGAGATCATGAAAATGATCGCCGGCCGCTTCATGGGGCTGTGACGGAGGGGAAAGCCCTTGCACGGATGGCGGGTTCCTTGCCTTCGGGCAAGGGGCTTTTTCGCTTCAATAATTGTTGCAAAGAAGGGGCGCGCACAGTATAGCAGCCTTCGGAGGTAACACCATGGCACGAGTCTTCCGCCCGTCCAACCGGGAGTCAAAAATTCTATCCAGGATCGAATCCAACAAGGAGTACCAGCGCCGCCAGGCCCTGCACCTGATCCCGCAGCACCTGGATGCGATGTCCAACTCCATCGCCCAGAAGCTGGTGGAGACGGGTACGGTGGAAACCACCAGCAAGAACAGCCTGGAGGAGGAGATCAAGAAGACCCTGGACAAGCTCTCCCGGATGGAGGACTTCGACATAGACTACCAGATCGCGCCCTGGCGCCGGCTGGTCCACAACCCCCACGTGGTGAGCCTCTTCCTCACCGCATGGGTTCTGGAAAAGCTCATTGACCACAAGGACGTGATTGACGTGTTCGGCGAGGACCTGGACGTCTACCAGGTGATCCACCAGCAGGTGGCCAAGTACCTCCCCTGACCCTCTCCGCCCGGCACCAGCCGCCCGCCGCAGAGGAAAACAGGTCAGCGCCCCCACGCCCCCCCCTCGCCCTTACCGGAGTAAACCTCGCGCGCATGTCCGGGCCAGCCATGCGGCC
>JBFMHL010000211.1:0-22578 GCA_040753055.1 Thermodesulfobacteriota bacterium
ATGCCCGGTGACCAGGTGGCCGTCCAGCCGGGAGGTGGCCAGGAGCGCGCGCTCCAGGTTCACACGGCTTCCCGGGGAAAGCTTGCCGACGCCTGTGCGGGATGCGGTTTCCGGGCTTACGTCGGCACGAAATGTGTCGCCCGAAAGCTCCACCGCCGTCAGGCAGGCCCCGTTCACGGCGATGGAGTCGCCCACGCGGGTGCCGCGAAGCGGAAAAGAGGCCGTAACGGTGAGGATGATCCCGCCGGACCTGACCAGCCCCTCTACCGTGCCCTGCCCCTCGATGATCCCCGTGAACATGAAATGCCCAAGCCTCTTTTTATGCCCTAAAAACGGCCATGCCCTTTTCCGTGTAGCCGGAAAGGAGCACGTCGTCCCCGAACCGTGTGACCGATACCTCCGAAAGCCCCCGGCAACCCGCGATCCTTTCGGGTCCAGACCCCGCGCAGACGGGGAAGCCGTCGTCCCCGCCCAGGACCTTGGGGGCGAAGAAGAAGCAGGCCTTGTCCACCAGGTTCTCCCGGAACAGGGCTCCCAGCACCCGGGACCCGCCCTCCACCAGGACGCTCATGATGTTGCGTTCGCCCAGCTCCCGCAGCAGCGCACCCAGGTCCACCCGGCCGTCTTTTTCGGAAAGGGAAAGGACCGTGGCGCCTGCCTTCTCCAAAGCCTCGCGGGCCTTTGGGTCCGCCGTGCCGGAGGCGGCCACATATGTAACAGAATCGCCCTGGCCGCGCAACACGGCCGCCGACAGGGGCAGAGAAAGCCGGGTGTCCAGCACCACCCGCACAGGGTCCTTCACGCGGCCCACAAAGTTGCGAACCGTGAGCTGCGGATCGTCCGCCAGCACCGTCCCCACTCCCACCATGACCGCGTCCACGCTGTTCCGCATCCGGTGGACCTCGGCCCGGGCCTGTTCGCCCGTGATCCACTTGGAATCCCCGGTGGAGGCCGCCGTCCTGCCGTCCCAGGTGGCCGCCGCCTTGGCGATCACAAAGGGAAGGCCCGTAAGGGCGTGCTTGATGAAAAACTCGTTTTGGCGCCTGGCCTCCTTTTCCATGAGGCCGCAGGCCACCTCAACTCCCCGTGAGGCGAGAAAGTCCAGGCCCTTTCCCGCCACCCGCGGGTTGGGATCGCGCATGGCGGACACCACCTTGCGGATTCCCGCGGCGAGGACCGCCTGGGTGCAGGGGGGTGTCCTTCCCTGGTGGTTGCAGGGCTCCAGGGTGACATACAATGTCGCGCCCCGGGCCTCGGCACCCGCATTGCGAATTGCGGCCACCTCGGCGTGGGCCAGGCCCGCTCTCTCGTGGTAGCCCCGCCCCGCGATCCGGCCGTCCTTCACCAGGACCGCCCCCACCATGGGGTTGGGCGAGGTTGCTCCCTCCGCGCGCGCCGCCAGGGCCAAGGCCGCGGCCATGAACTCCCTGTCTTTCTCCGAAAAGCCCTCTTGCATGAAAACCCCGCCTTTTGGGCCCCCTGAAAATACAGAAGGCCACCATGCCTTAAAAGCACGCGGCCTGATCATTGTACAGTTAAAAATGAAACCGACGAAATCTGCTCGTGCCTTCCGGCGGAAAGGCCTCCGTCCTCCGGACGCGGCAATGGCGAGGCCGGAGGCCCTCTCATGAAGACAGCGGAAATCCCGTTACTGCTTCTTGGTCTGCAGCATGGTCGCCAGCTCGTCCATGAAATCGTTTACATGCTTGAACTCCCGGTAGACCGAGGCGAAGCGCACGTAAGCCACGTCGTCCAGTTGCTTCAAGCGCGCCATGATGCGCTCGCCCACCACGGAGGCCGGAATCTCCTTTTCCCCGGAGTCGCGGAGTTCCTGCTCCAGTTGCTCGATGAACTCGTCCACGGCGTGGACCGAGATGTTCCGCTTCTCGCAGGCCTTGAGCATGCCGTTGCGGATCTTGTCCGCCGAGAAAGGTTCTCTGCGGCCGTCCTTCTTCACGATGATGAGCTCGGGCTGCTCCACGATCTCGTAGGTGGTGAAGCGCTTCTGGCATGCCAGACACTCCCGTCGCCTCCGGATGGCCTCTCCGCCCTTGCCGGGCCGCGAATCAATGACTTTGTCGTCCTGGCACCCGCAGTAGGGGCATTTCATGGCGTTTTCCTTTCCCTCCGCTCTCGTGGTCCGTGCTTCCGGGCCTTTTTAAACCCGCATGATGGCCGCAAAGGCCTCAGCCCTGACGCGAGAGCTGCCGGAGACCCACCTGCGCTTCGGCCAGCATCTCTTCACCCATGGGATCCCGATACCCGGACTCGTATACGATCTCCACGATCCCGGCGTTGATGAGCATCTTGGCGCAGATCACGCAGGGAAGGTTGGTGCAGTAAAGCGTCGCCCCCCGGATGGAAACCCCGTGCAGCGCCGCCTGGATGATGGCGTTCTGCTCCGCATGCAGGCCGCGGCAGAGCTCGTGGCGTTCGCCGGAGGGCACGTTCATCGCCTCCCGGAGGCAGCCTACTTCGAGGCAGTGGGCGAGCCCGGACGGAGCGCCGTTGTATCCCGTGGAGAGCAGGCGTTTGTCCCGCACCACGGCGGCCCCCACGCTACGGCGGCGGCAGGTGGAGCGCTTTGCCACCAGGCGGGCGATGTCCATGAAGTATTCGTCCCAGGAAGGCCGGGGGGGCCGCTCCGGGGCTTCCTTTTTGGGGGGGGCGGGGAAATCCCCCTGGCAGCGTTCGGCGCCTTCGCAGTCAAAAGGATCGGCCATGGCATCCTTCCCGGAACACGTTGCCTGCCGGAGGTTTGGCAGCGGGATGAAGGGGAGAGATTTTAAACAGAACGGATTCCAGGAGAAGCGGGGAGAACCGCTTTCAGCAAGGACGGCTTTTCTCCCTTCCCCGCACATCCTCCCCTCTTTGAGGAAAAGCGTTTTCCATCGAAGTGGCTTACCAATCGGTGGATCAGGCCCCAGGGCAAGATGCGGCACCATGAAAAAGCGGTTGTCCAAAATTTCCGGGAGTATACCCCAACATGCCTTAGGGGTAAATCGGAAACTGGCGGCAAAGCCCGCGCACCTTTTCCCGGACCTCGGAAGCCACCTCCTCCTTGTCGGGGTTCTTCAGCACCCGCACCATGAGGTCGGCGATCTGCCTCATCTCCGGCTCCTTCATGCCGCGGGTGGTGACCGCAGGGCTGCCCACGCGGACGCCGGAGGTTATGGTCGGCTTCTGGGGATCGAAGGGGATGGCGTTCTTGTTCACCGTGATGCCGGCATGCTCCAGGGCCTTCTCGGCTTCCTTGCCCGTGAGCGCCCAGGGGGAAAGGTCCACCAGCATCATGTGGTTGTCCGTGCCGCCGGAGACCAGGGTGAGCCCGGCGTCCAGGAGATGCCGGGCAAGCGCCGCCGCGTTCTTCCGGACCTGCTTCTGGTACTCCGCGAACTCGGGGCTGGCGGCCTCCTTGAAGGCCACCGCCTTGGCCGCGATCACGTGCATCAGCGGCCCGCCCTGGATGCCGGGGAATATTTGGCTGTTGAGCTTCTTGCCCAGCTCCTCGTCGCGGCTAAGGATGAGCCCGCCCCGGGGCCCGCGCAAGGTCTTGTGGGTGGTGGAGGTCACCACGTCGGCATACGGCACGGGCGACGGGTGCTCGCCTGCGGCCACCAGCCCCGCGATGTGGGCCATGTCCACCATGAAGTAGGCGCCCACGCTCCGGGCGATCTCGGAAAAAGCCTTGAAATCAATGATGCGGGAGTATGCGGAAGCGCCCGCCACGATGAGCCGGGGCTTGTGCTCCCGCGCCAGGGTGGCCACTTCGTCGTAGTCGATGAGGCCCGTTTCCTTGCGAACGCCGTAGTGGAGGAACCGAAAGAGCTTTCCGGAAAAGGACACCGGGCTGCCGTGGGTCAGGTGCCCGCCGTGGGCCAGGTTCATGCCCAGGACCGTGTCGCCCGGCTGAAGTAGGGCGAAGTAGACGGCCATGTTGGCCTGGGAGCCGGAGTGGGGCTGCACGTTGGCGTAGGGGGCCTTGAACAGGGCGCAGGCCCGCAGGATGGCCAGCTCCTCGGCCATGTCCACGAACTCGCATCCGCCGTAGTAACGCTTCTCCGGATAGCCCTCGGCGTACTTGTTGGTGAGCACCGAGCCTTGCGCCGCCATGACCGCCGGGCTGGCGATGTTCTCGGAGGCGATGAGCTCCAGGGTTTCGCGCTGCCGCTCGAGCTCCAGGGAGATGGCCGCGGCCAACTCCGGGTCCGTCTGCTTGATGATGCTTAGGTCCACCTTCGTCGTCCTTTGCAAATCCGGGTTGCGCTGCGGCTTCGGCCGCCCGGGGCAGGGCCGGAAACGGGATCGGCTTCCCCAGGGGCGCCCTGCCCCACCATCGGGCTTTTACCTGCCTTGCAGCCTCCCGGCGGCCGGGGCTTTCGGGAAGCAACTCTTATGTGTGGGCGCGGATGTAGTCCAGGGCGTTCTTTACGGTTTTCAGCTTTTCCGCGTCTTCGTCGGAGATCTCGATCTCGAACTGCTCCTCCATGGTCATGATGAGCTCCATGAGGTCCAGCGAATCCGCTCCCAGGTCATCTATGAAAGAAGCTTCCGGAACCACTTCGGACACGTCCACCTTGAGCTTTTCCGAAATCATCTTGCGAACTTTTTCGATCCACTTGTCCTGATCCAAAGCCGTCATGTGCAACTCCTCAGTGTCAGTCGAATTCCAAACCCGCCGGTCGTTCGCGGATTTCGGAGAGCGGTCTTACATGTACAGGCCGCCGTTCACGGCAATGACCTGGCCCGTGATGAAGGATGCCGCATCCGAGCAGAGAAACAAAACCGCCGCAGCCACATCTTCAGGCGTTCCCATGCGCGCCAGCGGCGTGTTTTCCAGAATCTGGGCCCGTACCTTCTCCGGCAGGCCGGAGGTCATGTCCGTCTCGATGAAGCCGGGAGCCACTGCGTTCACCGTGATGTTGCGCGGCGCAAGCTCCCGTGCGGCGGACCGGGTGAGGCCCAGAACGCCGGCTTTGGAGGCGGAGTAGTTGGCCTGGCCCGCGTTTCCCGAAAAGGCCACTACCGAGGCAAGGTTCACGATCCTGCCGAAGCGGTTTCCCATCATGATCCGGGACGCGGCCTTGATGCACAGGAAAGTCCCGGTGAGGTTGATGGAAATGACCCGGTCCCAGTCCTCCTTCTTCATGCGCATGAGGAGCTGGTCGCGGGTGATGCCCGCGTTGTTCACGAGATAGGCCAGGGCTCCGTCCTTTTCCGCAACCTGCTTGAAGAAGTCGGAAACCTGGCTTTCGTCGGCAACGTCCATCCGGAAGGAAAAGGCCCTGCCGGGAAGCTCCCGGCACAGGGCCTCGGTTTCCTGCGCGTAATGGTCGTCCGGGTCGTTGTGGGGAAAACAGACATCCGTCCCCCGGCGGCAAAACTCCAGGGTAACGGCCCGCCCGATTCCCCGGGAGCCGCCCGTGATAACGGCAATGCGTTTGTCGGTCCTTGTCATGGCTTTGCCTGGCGCAAGGGGCCGGGATAAAGCCCGGTGCCCGCGGCCTTCCGGCCGGCAAGGATCTTCCGGGACCGCACGGGCGAAGGAAACGGATAGGCAACCAACGAATCAGGCTTTCCCTGCAGGGCGCGGGGAGGTGAAACGGCGGAGCAAGGGGTCCGGCGTTCCGGCGTTTCCTTCGTACCCGTAGCGAAGCCAAGGAGCCTGAGGCGCTAGGTAAGCCCGCTTCTACTCTTTTTCCTCGATCACACTGCGCCCCTTGTAGGTCCCGCAGTTCTGGCAAACGTGGTGGGACAGCTTGGGGTCCCCGCACTGGGGGCAATTCACCACGTTGGGCCCGGTGAGGCTGTCATGGGTGCGGCGTTTGTCGCGCCGGGTACGGGAGTGTCTTCTCTTTGGTAACGGCATGGTGGCCTCCTGCCAACTTCCTTAATTTATTTCACTAAATTTTCACGCTCCCACGGGGCGTGAAACGTACTGCTTATAGTAGAATCCCTTTTCCTGTCAAGGCTTTTCCCGGTTTTCCGGGGCGGCGGGCACGGGTTCCATCTCCTTTCCCGGCGGTGCATCCCTTTGGGTGAAAGCCCGGAAAGTGCCGGAAAACAAGCGCAGGCCCATGCCTCCGCAACACGATCCACGCCCGCGGCCCGATTAGCAAAAAATGTGGAAGAAAACAAGATGTAGGAAAAAACAAATGGAAAATTCAATATGCTGTGGCGTCCGGACGTTTGGTTTGCCAAATACAGGGTCTTTACTCCGGATGGTGCCCCGTACCCCGACGGCAGGCTCGCTTGCCGTCACACGATCCTATTTCTCTTGACGGGTTTTGTTTTTTTTCATATTTTTTGTTTAGAATATTTTGAACGTTCATAACGAAAGGTAAAACAATGGACAACGGCCTCGACAAAGCGCGGGAGCACTTCATCCAGGCCCTGTGCCGCATCGCCCGTTTCTGGGGGTTTCCCAAGGCAATGGGCGCCGTCTACGGGGCCATTTACCTCTCCCCGGAGGCCCTGACCCTGGACGACCTGGTGCGGCTGGCCGGCGTCAGCAAGGGATCGGCCAGCATCCAGGTGCGCAGCTTGGAGCGCCTGCGCATGATCCGCAAGGATCTGCGGGTGGGAGACCGGAAGGACTACTACAGCCCGGAGACCGACTTCTGGAAGATGATCAAAAGCATCCTGGGACAAAGGGAAAAGCAGGAGTTCGACCGGGCCCTGGGGGCCGTGGCCGAGAGCCTGGATATGGTGCACAAGGCCGGGGCTGCCGACCTCATCCGCGCGGCCTTCCTGGCCGACCGCATGAAGGCCATGAAGGACTTCTTCGGCCAGCTGGACGGCCTGGTGCGCATCATCCTGGCCCTGGACAGCCTCAAGGCCCCCTTCCCCGGCATGACCACAGGTGAAAACGGGAACGAGCCCCGATAGAAAGGAGCCCCGCATGGACGGAAAAACGCTCCAGGTGGTAACCGGCGCTTTCGGTTTTTCCGGCAGCTACATCGCCCAAAGGCTCCTGGCCGAGGGCAACCGCGTGCGCACCCTCACCAACTCGCCCGCCCGCGAGAACCCCCTGGGAAGGTCCGTGGAGACCCTCCCCCTCTGCTTCGACTCCCCGGACCTCCTGGCAAGATCCCTGGAAGGTGCGGATGTCCTCTACAACACCTATTGGGTGCGCTTCAACCACAGGACCTTCACCCACTCCCAGGCTGTTGCCCGCACCCTGGCCCTGTTCGACGCAGCGAAAAAGGCAGGGGTCCGGAGAGTGATCCACGTCAGCATCACCAACCCCGACGAAGGCTCCTCCCTGGAGTACTTCCGAGGCAAGGCCTTCCTGGAGCGGAAACTGTCGGAGTCCGGCCTTTCTTATACCATCCTGCGGCCTGCGGTCCTCTTCGGCCCGGAGGACATCCTCATCAACAACATGGCCTGGATGCTGCGGCGCTTCCCGTTTTTCTTCGTCTTCGGCGACGGGCGTTACCGCCTGGCCCCCATCTTCGTGGACGACCTGGCCGCCCTGGCGGTGCACGAAGCCAAGAGAGAAGGAAACCGGGTGATAAACGCCATCGGGCCCGAAACCTTCTCCTACCGAGACCTGGTGGCCACCCTGAGCCGCATCATCGGCAAAGAGCGACCCCTGATCCCGGTTCCGCCGGCCTTGGGCTACCTGGCGTCTCGTGTCATAGGGAGGCTGGTGGACGACGTGATCGTGACGCGGGAGGAGATCGAGGGCCTCATGCAGGGCACCCTGGCCGTGGATGCGCCCCCGGCCGGAGCCACGCGCCTTACCGACTGGGCCAAGGAGAACCGGGACCGGTTGGGAGTTCGCTACCATAGCGAACTCTCGCGCCGGCGGGATCGGAAAAAGGCCTACGAGAGTTAGATCTGAGCGCGCATCAGAGTTTCAAAAGCGGGGTCTCGGGCTTTGCCGAAATGTCCAGCACCTTCTTCACGGTCTTCTTGAACTCTCCGGCAAGGTCCGCGTCGGTGAAGGCGGAGAGCGGAATGCGGCCCGCCCCGATCTTCGCGTGGCCTCCGCCGGAGCCGCCCAGGAGTTTTCCGATATCGCGGGCCAGGGCCCCGGCCTGCTCGTTCTTTTTACAGCGCAACGAGTAGAAGAGGCTGTCCTGGAAAAGACCTGCGCACACCGTCCACTCCTCCCCCTCCAGTGAGTGGAAGAAATCCGCCATCTCGCCCACGTAGTCCGGAGTGGAAACCTCGGCCAGATAAAGGAATCCCGTTCCCTGGCACAGGGACATGGATGTGGCGGCGCGGTTTAGAACCCGGAAGAACTCCGGGGCGCGGTCCGGGCGCTCGATCTGGTAGAGCAACCGGTGGTCCAGGTGCTCGAACAGAAACTTGTAGGCCCAGAGGTCCTCGGCAAAGGACTCGCGGCCCAGACCGCCGGTATCGGTTTTGATGCCGTAGAAAAGGGCCGTGGCCACCTTGGGGGGAAGCGGGCAGCCCGCTTCCCGGATATAGCCGGTGACGATGGTGGAGGTGGCGCCCACGTCCTTGCGTATGTCCTGGTAGTAGGGAGCGTTCTCCTGGGGGCCCGCCAGGTGGTGGTCGAAGACCGCGTCCACCTTCACGGCGGGAGGCAGGCTCACGTTCCCCCCTCCGGGAACCGAGTCCACCACCATGACCCGGTCGAAGAGGGTGAAATCCACCAGCGCCATGGGAATGACGGTCAGATCCAGGGCCTCCACCATGGCCCGGTTTTCGGCCCGGCCCACGAACCCGCCATAGGCGGTCTTGCAGGAGGACTCCCCCAGGAAGGCCAAGAGCTGGGACAGCCCGGCCGCCGCGGCCAGGCAGTCCGGGTCGGGATAGTCGTGGGTGGCGATGAGCACGGATTTTGCCGGAAGCACCCTGCGGGCAAACTCGGAAAGCCTGGCCGAGTAGTCGAACTCGCCTTCCATATCCCCCCCGTGACGTGTGACGCGCGGAGCCGGAGCGGGTCTTTCGTCCGGCTTCCGGTGTTTTCTCTACCGTCTAAGCCCTGTCCCTTGCCTCGGAAAGCTTCTCGAACCTCTTTTTCTTGGGATGATCGGCCTCCGGATCGGACGCAGCGAGCCCTGCGCGGATCATCCGGGAGTTTACGAAGGTCCGGTTGTGCAGGTACACGTAGGCCGAAACCTCACCGTCCGGCGCCCTGTCAACCTCCCGCAGGAAGATCCGCGTGCCCCGGGTGATGCCGGCAAGCCAGGAAACCGCCTCCTCCCGGAGATGGGAAACGGGGGCAAGGCCGGCCAGGCGGACCCGCATGCCGTTTTTGAGGATGATGTTGAGCGGCCCTTCCACCGACCGGACCGAGTAGTACTTCTCCCGCGGCTTCTCCGTCCCGTCCACCTTGGAGCCGTAGTTCTTCTTGGGCTTTTCCTTGGAAAGCCGCATCTTCTTCACGTCGGTGAAGCTGTGGGCAAGGCCGGAGAGCCGTACTGAAAAGTCCTCGGGGCCCCGCCTCTTTTGGATCTGCAAAACCAGGGAGTCGAAAAGCCCCGGCGTTTCCATGCCGAGCTTTTCGCGGATCAGGGCCTCGGTGTCCGGGTTGATCTCGTAACCCGCCGACCGGCGCTTCAGGCGCATGGCCGCCAGGGTGGTGGTGCCGCTTCCCAGGAAGGGGTCCAGCACCCTCTCGCCCTCGAAGGTGAACATGCGGATGAGCCGCAAGGGAAGCTCCAGGGGGAACATGGCCAGGTGCCCCTTTTGCTTTTCACCGGGAAAGGCCCAATGGCCGGAAAAGTAGGTGTTCCAGTCCGAAATGGAAAGCTCGGAGCGCCTTTTGGACTCTTCGGAAGGGGGCGGGCAGCTTCCGGGCTTTTTGAAAAGGAGAATGAACTCATAGTCAATCTTGATGAGCCCGTTGCGGGGGTATGGGTAGGAGCCCATGATGCTGGCGCCGCCCGACGTGTTGGTTGTGGTCACCTTGCGCCAGATGACCGCGCCCATGTAGTCGAACCCGGCGGCTTCGCAAAAGCGGATGATCTCGGTGCGGATGGGGATGACCTTGTAGCGGCCGTAGGTCTCGGCGCGGGCGAACTGGTCCCCGATGTTCACGCAGAGGCGGCAGCCCGGGGCCAGCACCCGCATGCACTCGGCCCACACCAGGTTGAGGTTGTTGATGTAGGCTTCGTAGGTGTCGTCAAACCCGATCTGCCCCGACCGGCCATAGTCCTTCAGCTGCCAGTAAGGGGGAGAGGTGACGACAAGATGTACCGAGGAGTCGGAAAGCTCGGGCATGGCGCGGCTGTCCCCCATGACCACCAGGTGGTCGGGCTCCGGTGGGGCCGCGTTCTGGTTTTCCTCCGGCAGAGCCATGAAGAACCCCTTCCCCGTGTTGCACTCCGATGTGCGAAAGACAGCCTTTTAGCTAACCTAAAACGCTCGATCTGTAAACGGCCTTTAAGAGACGGGCTAATCCGCGCCGGCCACCGCGGAGATGACGCGGTTGCGGCCCTGGGCCTTGGCCTTGTATAGGGCGCGGTCCGCCATGCCGATGATCTCGTTGTTCTCCAGCTCCACCACCGGCATGACCGTCGCCACCCCCAGGCTCACGGTGACGAAGGGGTTGACGGGCGAGCTGGCGTGGGGGATCCGGAGGCGCTCCACGCTGGCCCGGATGGATTCGGCTACGGAAACGGCCCCGTCGGGATGGGTGCCGGGAAGCATCACGGCGAACTCCTCGCCGCCGAAGCGCGCGCACAGGTCGCCGGGGCGGCGGCTCCAGGACTCGATGGTTTTGGCCACGGCCTTCAGGCAGGAGTCGCCCGTAAGGTGACCGTAGGTGTCGTTGTAGCGCTTGAAGTGGTCCACGTCGCACATGAGGAGCGAGATGGGCTTCTGCTCCCGATGCATGCGCCTGCGTTCGCGGGAAAGGCGGCGCTCCAACAGCCTGCGGTTTCCGATTCCGGTGAGCTGATCATGGGTGGAAAGCAGAGCCAGCTTGGCGTTGGCCTGGGAAAGCATGCGGGAAAGGTCCGTAAGCTCGCGCTCCCGGGCCTTGCGGGCGTCAATCTCCTTTTTCAGACGCATGAGGGACCGGGCGCGGGCGATCACCTCCTTCTCCTTCACCGGGCGCACCAGGTAGTCCACGGCTCCTGCCTCGAAGGCGGCTTCCACCGAGGCGAGGGCGTTCTCCACCTCGTCCACCTCGTCGGGTGCGGCCACCATGACGATGGGGATGTCCCGCAGGTGCTCGGCCGCCTTGATCATGATGCAGGTTTCGATGCCGTTCACCTGCTTCATGACGAGGTCCAGGAAGATGAGATCAATGGCGCAGGGCCGTTCGGGCTCGTGGATGCAGAGGTAGGTGAAGGCCTGAGTGGCGTCCTTGGCCACGCAGAGGTCCAGGAAGCCACCCTTCCACAGCATGCGCGCAAGCTCGCTGCTTTCCTGCGACGAATCGTCTATGATGAGAACGCTCATGAAATGGGGCCGCCGCCTCTATTCCCCGGCCTGAAGCGCCCGAAACGGAGCGCGGCTTCCCGGGGTGTTGTTTCAACCTTCAAAGATCGGGTTCCGGGGCAAGACGCGGACCGGTAAAACGACCTGCCCCCCTTGCCTCTGCGCATTTCGAAAAGGTCCCCATCGCCGCCCGGGGAGCTTCATGCAATGTTGCAAAACTGCTTTTCGGGTGTTTATTACCTAATACTACTTCGGAACCCTTAACCGCAACCGGCAGTTTGCTTTTGACACGCAATTCCTCCCCGTCCTTGCCGGGAGGAAAACCTTGTGCTATGGCGGGCCCGGACCTTTGCTCCGGGCGGGACGCCAAAACCGACCCGTGCCGCACCGGATGACTTTTCTTATGAGGACGCCATGAAGCAAATCGTCACGCGCTTCCCCCCCAGCCCCACCGGAACCCTCCACCTGGGCGGCGCACGCACCGCCTTGTTCAACTGGCTGTATGCCCGGAAGAACAACGGAAAGTTCATCTTCCGGCTGGAGGACACGGACCTGGAGCGCTCCAGGCAGGAGTATGTGGACCAGATCCTCTGCGCCATGGAATGGTTGGGCCTTTCCTACGACGAAGGGCCTTACTACCAGACGAAGCGCTTCGACGTTTACCGCGAGTTTGCCAAGAAGCTCTACGAGGCGGGCAAGGCCTATTACTGCACCTGCACCCCCGAGGAGCTGGACGCCATGCGGGAAAAGGCCATGGCCGAGGGCGGCAAGCCCAAGTACGACGGCCGCTGCCGTGAAAAGAAGCTCCCGCCCGGGCCAGGCGCGGCCTTGCGCCTCAAGATCCCGTTGACCGGGCACACCTCCTTCACCGACGTGGTTCGGGGAAGGATCACCTTTCCCAACGAGGAGCTGGACGACCTGGTGATCCTGCGTTCCGACGGAACCCCCACCTATCATCTGGCCGTGGTGGTGGACGACATCACCATGGGAGTCAACACCATCATCCGGGGCGACGACCACGTGAGCAACACACCCCGCCAGGTCCTCATCTACCAGGCCCTGGAGGAGCCCCTGCCCGTCTACGCCCACGTTCCCATGGTGCTGGGGCCCGACAAGAAGAAGCTCTCCAAGCGACACGGCGCGGCCTCGGTGATGGAGTACAGGGACATGGGCTTTCTCCCCGAGGCCCTCTTGAACTTCCTGGCCCGCCTGGGCTGGTCCTGCGGGGACCAGGAGTTCTTCACGCGGGAGGATCTGGTGGAGAAGTTCAGCCTGGAGAACCTGGGGCGATCGGCGGGGGTCTTCGATGCGGACAAGCTCCTGGACCTGAACGCGGCCCATATCCGCGCGGCTTCGCCCGAAAGCCTGCAAGAGCCCCTCCTGTATCATCTGCGGAAGATGGGGCTCCCTGAACCCGCCCCTGCGGCGCTCCCCGCCATCATCAGGACCCTGCAGCCCCGCAGCAAGACCCTGGCGGAGATGGCGGAAAAGGCCGCCTTCTACCTGCGGCCGGAGGTCGCCTTCGACGAGAAGGCTGTGGAAAAGCACCTGAATACGGAAGCGGAGCCCCTGCTCGCAGCCATTCTGGACAAGGTTTCCCGGGCCGACTTCGGCGATGAAAAAGCCCTGGAGGCCGCGTTCGCGGCGGTCATGGAAACCTTTTCTCTGGGCTTCGGAAAGCTGGCGCACCCCGTGCGGGTGGCCCTGACCGGAGGGACGGTTTCGCCGGGCATGTTCGAGATGATGCAGGCGCTCGGCAAGGAGAAAACGCTGGACCGGATCTCCGACGCCCTGGACCGCATCCGCACGGGCCGGGGGTTCCGGGCCTGAGGCGCACCGGGAGGGCTTCCTCGCGCTGCACGCACGGGGCCCTTTTTCCCCTTGACATTTGCGGGCCGCGCCCCTATTTTCGGTTTCGTTTTTTCCGCCCCGGCGACAAGACGTGAGGAACGCCGGGCCGAGTTATGGAACCGTTTTGCTGAAATCCGATTTGAGGGATCGTCTAACGGCAGGACTACGGGTTCTGGCCCCGTCAATCCAGGTTCGAATCCTGGTCCCTCAGCCAGTAAAAAAGCGCCCTCCGGGCGCTTTTTGTTTTTCCGGCGTCCCTATGATGATTGCCAGTATCGCCCCCATGGCAATCGCCCAAAAAAGGAAATGGTCATGGCCCCGGCGCGAGATGATGCGGAAGCTTACTTCCGGGCCCTCGGCCCGATATCGGACGGGCTTCTCCGGGAGCTGGAGGAGGAGGCGCGAAGCCAGTCCATCCCCATCGTGGGCCCCGTGGCGGGCAGGCTCCTTTCGCTCCTCTGCCGGGCTGTCGGCGCAAGAAAAGTGCTGGAGCTGGGAGCCGCCACGGGATACTCTGCCATCCACCTCAGCTCGGCGCTGCCGGAGGGCGGCCGGCTCACCTCGGTGGAAATGGACCCGACTATGGCGGCCGCGGCCCGGAAAAACCTGGCCCGGGCCGGGCTTTCCGCCCGTACCGAGGTTCTGGAGGGCGACGCCTGCACCATCATGCAGGGCCTTTCGGGTTCCTTCGACCTGGTCTTTCTCGACATTGACAAGGGCGGTTACGCCTCGGCCCTTCCCGGCATCACGCGGCTCGTGCGGCCCGGCGGGCTATTGGTGGCCGACAACACGGCCTTTGCCGACGCCGAGGACTTCAACAAGCTGGTGCACGAAGGCCCGGATTACCTGGCCGTATCATTGTTTTCCTTTCTTCCGGGCCACCGGCCCGAGCACGACGGAATCACCCTGGCCCTGCGGCTTTGAATAAACAGGCCGGCTTGAATCGCGCTTCGTATAATGGTAGCCAATCCCCGGGCGAGGCAGGCCCCCCGCCCGGACGGGAACGCGCATGAAAGACAAAGTCAAAAAAATGGTGGAAAACGCCTACGCCAAGGCCCAGGTGAGCGGGGAGCTTCCTTTTTGCCAGGTGCTTTGCGAAGTGCAGGTAGAGGAGCCCAAGGCCGCCGAGCACGGCGACTTTGCCTCCAACTTTGCACTCACCGCAGCCCGGAGCCTGAAGAAAGCGCCCAGAGCGATCGCCCAGGCCATCCTTGCTCATCTGGAGGACCCGGACGGAATCCTTTCCGGAGCCGAGATGGCGGGGCCCGGCTTTTTGAACTTCCACCTCAAGCCCGGCGCCTGGTCCGGCATCGTCTCGGAGATCCTTCTAAAGGGTGCGGCCTACGGCCGATCGGACCTGGGAAAAAACCAGAAGGTCCAGGTGGAGTTCGTGAGCGCCAACCCCACGGGGCCCCTCCACGTGGGCCACGGCCGGGGCGCCGCCCTGGGGGACACCCTGGCGCGGGTGCTGGCCTTCACGGGCCACGACGTGAGCCGGGAGTATTACATCAACGACTCGGGCCGGCAGATCAGCACCCTGGGAAACTCGGTGTATTTGCGGATTCAGGAGCTCCGCGGCAAGAAAATAGACTTTCCCGAGGACGCCTACCCCGGCGACTATATCAGGGAAATCGCCGCGGAGATGGAGCGCAAGGGCCTGGTGCCCGACTCCGTGGAGGACGAGGCCGCCATGGTCCTCTGCTGCGCCCGCTACGCGGCCGGAGTGATCCTCGCAGGCATCCGCTCGGACCTGGAAGGCTTCGGGGTCACCTACGACGAGTGGTATTCCGAACAGTCTCTGGTGGATCGCGGCCTGGTGGAAAAGGTGATCGCCGATTGCAAGGAGAAGGGACTCATCTACGAAGCGGACGGCGCATTGTGGTTTGCAACCACCCGCTTCGGGGACGAGAAGGACCGCGTGGTGATGCGGCAGAACGGACTCACCACCTACTTCGCCTCGGACATCGCCTATCATATGGAGAAGTACGAGCGCGGGTTTGCGCGCGTTCTGGACGTGTGGGGAGCCGACCACCACGGTTACGTGGCGCGGGTTTCGGCCGCCGTCCAGGCCGCGGGGCACCCGGCCGAGGCCTTCCGGGCCGTGCTGATTACGCTGGTGAACCTCTTGCGGGACGGCAAGCCGGTGGCCATGGGCAAACGCACCGGCGAGTTCGTGACGCTCTCCGAGGTAGTGAACGAAGTGGGAAAGGACGCGGCCCGGTTCATCTTTTTGAGCCGCCACCACGAAAGCCCCTTGGACTTCGACCTGGAGCTGGCCAAGAAGAAGACCAACGACAACCCGGTATTCTATGTACAGTACGTGCACGCCCGCATCTCGTCCATCTCCCGGAACGCCGCAGCCGAGGACCTTGCAGCCGCCGAGCGGGGGAACCCGGACTTAGGCCTTTTACAGGAGCCCGAGGAGGTGGCGCTCATGAAGAAGGCCGGCCAGTTCCCGGAAATCACGGCCGCCTCTGCGACTCTGCTGGAGCCCCACCGCATCACCTACTTCCTGATGGAGCTGGCCGCGGCGTTCCACGCCTACTACAACCGCCACCGGGTCCTGGGGGACGACCGGGAGCTTTCCCGGGCGCGTCTTTCGCTTGTGCTGGCGGTGCGCCAGGTGATAAAAAACGGTCTTGCTCTTTTAAACGTCACCGCGCCGGAGAGCATGTAGCGAAAATCCCCCGGAACCATTCCGAAAAACCCTGGAGCGAACGCCGGAGGCGTATCCATGGCCCGACAGGATGACAAGGAAACAGGCCGAACCATGCAGATCACCCTGCGGCAGCTTGTACTGCTGGGAATCATGGCCTTTTCCGGCATGGGGGCCATGTTCGTCCTGGGAGTTCTGGTGGGCCGGGGCATGAGCCCCTTGGACTTCCGGGAGGAGATCGTTTCCATCCACCAGGAGATCGCGGGCCTGCGGAAAACCGTTGCCAACGGTCATACCGACCACAAGCAGGCCGCCGAAACGGAAGACTTCGACATTTACGAGTACCTGAAAAAAGACGACAACGACCTCCTGTTCGATCCCAAGGCCAAAGACCCCACCCAGGACCTCCTGGCCATGGCGCTTGCCGCGGAGAACACCAAAACCACGGCCCAGGCAGACCCCAAGGACATCACCGGGACCCAGGGGGCGGAGCCGCCGAAGAACGTGTCGGCGGGCTGGTCCATCCAGGTGGCCTCGGTGACCATAGAAAAGGACGCGCTCCGCTACCGCGAAAAGTACCGGCAGATGGGCTACCCGGTGTACATCACCTTTTTGAAGCGGCCCAACAAGCCCGTCTACTTCCGCATCCGGGTGGGACCCTACCCCGTCAAGGAGGACGCGGCCAAGGTCCACGCCGAGCTGCAGAAGAAGTCGCGGGACTGCTATATGCTCTATGAGGACGGGGAAGCTCCCATTGTGATGCCCGCGGGCCAGGAGGACATCCCCAAGCCGGAGCCCGCGCCGCCGCCCAAGGAAGCCGCGGCCGCCCCGCCCGAGGCCTCGCCTCCTCCGCTGCCTGCTTTGCCCGACGAGGCGGAGGGCATCACCATAAAGGACCTGGGGCCCCAGCCCGAAGCGGACGACGCGCCCGGTGCGGTAGAAACCCTTCCGGAGCCTACGCAGGAGGGCCCGGAAGCACCGCCCAAGGAAAACCCCTAAGGCATATGCTCCGAAAAATGCCCGGCCTGTCCGGGCCCTTTCCGGGCGCAAGCGAGGAAGAACATGAAGATCACGGAAGAGGAAATCCGCCACGTGGCAAGGCTCGCCCGGCTCTCCCTCAAGGACGAGGACGTGCTCACCTTCACCCGCCAGGTGGACGAGGTCCTCTCCTACATGGAGGTCCTAAATAGCCTGGACACCACGGGCGTGCCGGTGTTCCGCGTTCCCACCCTGGCGGAAAACGTGTTCCGGGCCGACGCGCCCGCCCCCGGGCTTTCCAATGAAGAGGCCTTGGCCAACGCCCCGGAAAAGGACGGCAACGACTTCCTGGTGCCCAAGGTGATTTAAGGGCAGGCGAAAGCGCTTTCAAACGGATGGATTCCATGGACGGATACAAGCTCAGCATCGGCTCCGCGGCAAAGCTCCTGCGAGGGCGGGAGATCTCCAGCAAGGAACTAACCCAAAGCGTCCTGGACCGCATCGCTGCGGTGGACGGCAAGATCGGCGCATACCTCACCCTGTGCCGGGACGAAGCCCTTGCCCAGGCGGAGGAAGCGGACCGCAGGCTGGCCCGGCCCGACGCCCCGCCCCTTTGCGGAATCCCCCTGGCCATCAAGGACGTCCTGTGCACCAAGGGCGTGCGGACCACCTGCGGCTCCAAGATCCTGGAGAACTTCATCCCTCCCTACGACGCCCACGTGATTTCGCTTCTCAAGGACCAGGGCGCGGTACTGGTGGGAAAGACCAACATGGACGAGTTCGCCATGGGATCGTCAACGGAGAACTCGGCCTACTTCCCCACCCGGAATCCCTGGGACACGGCCCGCATCCCCGGCGGGTCCTCGGGAGGCTCCGCCGCGGCCGTGGCTGCGGACATGTGCCTGGCGGCGCTGGGCTCGGACACGGGCGGATCGGTGCGGCAGCCCGCCTCCCACTGCGGCGTGGTGGGGATCAAGCCCACCTACGGCCGCGTTTCCCGTTTCGGGCTCGTGGCCTATGCCTCGTCTCTGGACCAGGTGGGCGTGATGGCCAAGGACGTATCCGACTGCGCCCTGCTTCTGCAGGCTATAGCCGGCCACGACCGCCGGGACTCCACATCCGCCAACGTGCCGGTCCCCGCCTACTCCGCCGCAGGCCCCGCAACGTTGCGGGGCCTGCGCATCGGCGTGGTGGAGGACTACGTCAAGACCGAAGGCATCGACCCGGATGTTTCCCGGGCCTTCGACAGCACGGTGGCGGCGCTCACCGCGCAGGGGGCCGAGGTGGTTTCCGTGCGGCTTCCCCACGCCCGGCATGCGGTATCGGCCTACTACATCATCGCGCCGGCCGAGGCCAGCTCCAACCTGGCGCGCTACGACGGGGTCAAGTACGGATATCGCGCCCCGGACAGCGGTGACCTTCTGGACATGTACTTCGACACCCGGAGCCGGGGCTTCGGCGACGAGGTCAAGCGCCGCATCCTCATCGGCACATACGCGCTCTCGTCGGGCTACTACGACGCATACTACCGGAAGGCCTCCCAGGTGCGCACCCTGCTCTGCCGGGACTTCACCGAGGCCTTCTCCCTCTGCGACCTGGTGGTTTCACCGGTGGCGCCCACGCCGGCCTTCCACCTGGGGGAAAAGACCGAAGACCCGCTCACCATGTATCTTTCCGACATCTTCACGCTGTCGGTGAACCTGGCGGGCTTGCCCGGCATCTCCGTGCCCTGCGGATTCTCCTCCCAGGGCCTGCCCATTGGCTTCCAGATCATCGGCGACTACTTTGCCGAGGAAAAGATCCTGGGCCTGGCCCGCAGCCTGGAAGCCATCCTGGGCATCGCGGGGATGAGGCCGGAATTATAAGAAGCGAGTGGGTGAAAACCGCACGCAAAGGCTGATTGGCAAATAAACAACTCCCAAGGAACCCGAAAATGAGTATCATGCCCGAAGGCGAAGACCTGCGCCGAGCAGTAAAATGGATCTCGGAGAAGCGTTGCGACAACCCCGGCCTGGATTTAAAGGCCCTGGTGAACGAAGCCAGCGTCAAGTTCAACCTCTCCCCCCTGGATGAAGAGTTTCTGTTCCGCAAGATCGTGGAGCAGAAAAACTGCTGAGCGGCCGCAGCAGAATCTTCCGCCGTTTGCCTGGAACCCGAGGCGCCAAGCCCGGACGGAGAATCCATGCCCCGCATCCGCATCCTCCCCGAATCGCTCACCAACAAAATCGCGGCCGGAGAGGTGGTGGAGCGGCCCGCGTCCGTGGTGAAGGAGCTTGTGGAAAACGCTCTGGACGCAGGGGCCACCCGCATCCAGGTGGACATCGGCAAGGCCGGCCGTGACCTCATCTCCGTTTCCGACAACGGCTGCGGCATGGAACGCGACGACGCCCTCCTGGCGCTGGAACGTTACGCCACCAGCAAGATCGCCACGGACGCCGACCTCTTTTCCATCCGCACCCTGGGCTTCCGCGGCGAGGCGCTGCCTTCCATCGCCTCGGTTTCCCGCATGACCGTCACCACGAGGGCCCAAGGAGCGGAAACGGGCGTCAAGATCCAGCTGGAAGGCGGTAAGATCCTCGACGTCACGGAGACGGGCGCGGCTCCCGGCACCGTGATTGCGGTGAAGAACCTCTTCTTCAACGTGCCGGCCCGGCGCAAGTTCCTGAAATCCATCGCCACCGAGTTCGGGCATATCGCCGACGTCCTCACCGCCGCGGCCCTGGGCTACCCGAAAACCGGCATTTTCCTCACCCACGACCTGAAGGCGGTCATGACCTTCCCGGCGGTTTCCGACCCGGCCCACCGGGCCGCCGCCGTCCTGTCGCGGGAGGCGGCCGAATCGCTGATCCCGTTGGGGCTGGAGGACGGCCATGCCAAGGTATCCGGTTGGGTGGGACCACCGGAGCTTTTCCGCAGCACGGGCCGATCCTTGTTCCTGTTTGTGAACGGAAGGATCGTCGCCGACCGGGTGCTTACCCACGCGGTCATGGCGGGCTTTTCCGGGAGGCTACAGAAAGGCCGCTTTCCCCTGGCGGTGGTTTTTGTCGCCGTACCGGAGAACGAGGTGGATGTAAACGTGCATCCGGCCAAGGCCCAGGTGCGCTTCGCCCGCCAGGCCCATGTGCACGAAACGCTTACCCGGGCCGTGGCCCGCGCGCTGGCTTCCCGGGACCATGTGCCCTGGGCCGCGCCCGCAGCCGCTGAACCCATGCCGACGCCGAACGCAAAAGCGGAAGCCCCCAAGGCCCCGGAGCGCCTACCCCTGACGGCAAGAAACGCGGTGGCCGAGGCTATGGCATCCTATGCCTCCCATGCGCCCCGGACAGCCCCTCCCCCGCCCCCAGTAAATGCCCCGGCGCCACCCGCATCGGATGCGGAAAAGGCTCGGGCGCAGGCCACCCCCGGCCCCGCACAAAAAGCGGAGCCGGCCGGCTCGAGCCAGGAGCCGCTTTTCACCGGAGAGCTTTCGCCCCGCAAACGGCCTCCCCGGATCATCGGACAGCTTGCCAAAAGCTACGTGCTGTGCGAGTCCGAGGCCGGACTCCTGGTGGTGGACCAGCACGCAGCCCACGAGAGAATTCTGTTCGAGACCTTCCGCAAAAGCTTTACCCAGGGAAGGCCGGAGGTCCAGAGCCTCCTCATCCCCCAGACCGTGGAACTCTCCCACTCCGAGGCCGCGACCCTGACCAGGCTCCTTCCTCTGCTGGCTCAGGCCGGGCTCTCCGTTTCCGCATTCTCCGGCCGCACCTTTGCGGTGACCGCCGTGCCCTCCCACCTGGCCCAGGCCGACGCCAGCGTTCTGCTCCGGGACATTGCGGAGCACGCCCTGGAAACCGGCCGCAGCTTGGACCTCGGCCAGGTTCGGGACGAGCTCTGCGCGGTCATGGCCTGCCACGGCTCCGTGCGCGCCCGCCAGGAGCTTTCCCTTGCCGAGATGGAAGAGCTCTTAAAAAGCCTGGAGGCCTGCGAAAGCCCGTCCCAGTGTCCCCACGGAAGGCCGGTCTTCCTGCGCTTCACCCGCGAGGACCTGGAGAAGGGATTCAAGAGAAGGTGATTGCGGTGATCAGGTAAAGTGCGGCTGGATGATGGGGCCGAACCAATGCCAGGCGGCGACGTAGAAAGATAGGAAGAGTAAGATGATCATCAAGGCATAGGCGATCCTTTTCCAGGAAGATCGCTTTCCGGAAAGCCTGCGGCCCAGCTTCTCATTGAAAAGCGCTCCTCCCGCCCCTTCCAGTGCCAGCCAAAGTGGAAATCCTCCGAGGAGGAGAATGGCCCAGCCCTGCCAGTCCGAAGGCCGGTGCGGGTGGAGGGAGATCAGGGCACAGGCCGTCCAGGCCGCCAGCAGCAAAGGAATTCCGATGAGATATCGCTTCACGCATTCTTCCCGGAATGAGCTGCACTGCGCTGCTCCCGCCGCAGCGCCCGGAACCTCCCCGGCCGCGTCACTCGAGAGGCCCGGGGCTCATGCCCCGGAGGCCGCCTATCCTGCGACCGACAACAGCCCGCAAACCGATTTGCAGGTGCCGCCCAAAACCCGAGCGGCACCGGTGCAAGAATTTTAACATTGAAAGTGGGCCCTTGCTGCGGGTCTACTTATGCCCTTTCAGGAAATCCGGGTGGGCCCACAGGGGATGGGGATACTCATAGACCCCCTTGCCCGACTTCATCCCCAAACGTCCCTGGTCCACGAAGTTCTTCATGAACGCGGCGTTTTTGGCGGACTGGGAGTCCCCCAGCTTCCTGGCCCAAAAATCCGTGATGGTCCAGACCGTGTCGAGCCCCACCGTGTCCATCACCCCGAAGGGGCCGATGGGCGCGTTCATGACTCCCATCCAGGCCCGGTCAATGTCCATGGGGTCGGCCACCCCTTTGGACGCCAGGGTCTGGGCCGACCGGAACCACTCGCTGAGCATGGCGTTGAACACGTAACCCGGGTTCTCCTTGTTGAGGACGATGGCCACCTGGCCGATCTTCCGGGCGAACTCCTCCACCAGGCCCAGGACTTCGGCGGAGGTGCCCGGATGGGGCATGATGTCCACCACGTTAGTGAGAGACACGTCATGGAAATGCAGCGCCACCAGGCGGTCCGGCCTGCCCGTTGCGGCGGCGAACATGGAGGGCACCAGGGTGGAGGTATTGGTGGTGAAAACGGTCCGGGCAGGGCAAAGCTCGTTCATCTGCGCGAATATCTTCCCCTTGAGCCCCGGGTCCTCGGGCACGGACTCGCTTACGAGGTCCGCGTCCCGGGCCGCCTCCTTCGGGTCCGTGGTGCAGGACATGCGCGCGATGGCGGCATCGGCCCGTTGTTGATCCAACCGGCCTGCGGCGACGAATCGCCGGGCCAGCTTGGCGACCTTTTCCATGGCCTTGTCCAGGCCCTCCTGCCGGATGTCGTATAAAACCACATCGTAGCCGCTTGCGGCGCACACGAACCCGATCTGGTGGCCCATGGTCCCCGCGCCCAGAATGAGTATTTTCCTTATGTCCTCGACCTTCATATCTTCCTCCGCTTCGGAACCTATTTTATTAGAACTCATCTCAACATATTTTTTCTATAGAGAATATTTGCTTATTAAATACTATTTGCTATCTCAGAGAAAACGATTTTCACAGCTATTATGGGCTGCAACCCTCGAATAGCAGCCTTTGGGCCTGCTTCAAAAAGTTTTGAGGAAAAGGGGGAAGGGGTGCGGGGGAGGGGGGAAAATCCAGCTTTTTCAAAAGGG